>JAGFJL010000040.1 GCA_024102725.1 Nitrococcus mobilis | reverse complement strand
CGTCCGGCCGAACCATGCGGCCCGGCCTTTGGCGCCGGCGGCCCTGGCGTGGCATTATCGTTGGTCGACAGAATTCCCGTTCGCACGGGGCGCCCGTAGCTCAGCTGGACTAGAGCAACCGCCTTCTAAGCGGTAGGTCGCTGGTTCGAATCCAGCCGGGCGTGCCAACTCCACTCGACTACAGTTACCTCTGATCTCAATACATAAAGCAGGTTCGGGGTTCCGCGAGACTGGTCAACTTACGGATGTACGCCGTACAGTTTACAATCTCTATTGCGGGATAGTATCTCAACGATATTGCGGAACGAGGGACTCATTAAATGGCATGGTCTGATGGTCTCAATCAAGGTTCGCCGACTTACGAGATCGCTTCCTGCGAGAATGCGCGACTGCGCGTAGTCGCTGGACCCGGGACCGGTAAGTCCTACGCAATGAAACGCCGCGTCGCTCGGCTTCTCGAGCTCGGTGTAGAAGCTTCGTCAATTCTGCCAGTCACTTTTACGCGAGTTGCGGCCGAGGATCTTCACCGTGAACTCGTAGGGATGAACGTCCAAGGCTGTGATGAACTGGAGGGACGTACCCTACATAGCTTGGCATTCAAGGTGCTGATGAGCGAGCATGCGCTTGCAGCAACAGGTCGTGTCGCCCGTCCACTAAATGAGTTCGAGCTTGAACCGTTGCTAGCGGATATTTCTGACGCACATGGCGGCAAACGAATTGTAAAGAAGCGCATCAAAGCATTCGAAGCTGCGTGGGCGCGATTACAGTCGGATGAACCCGGATATGTGCAATCAGCACAAGACGCAGCCTTAGAGCGCGAATTGATTAGCTGGCTCATTTTCCATGAAAGTATGCTGATCGGAGAGGCAATACCGTTATTGTATCAGTACGTCAGAAACAATCCAGCGGCGCCAATCTGCGCGGAGTTCTCACACATTCTCGTGGATGAATATCAAGATCTTAACAAGGCAGAGCAAGGCATCATCCAACTTATGTCCGAGAATGCTGAGGTCTGCATTGTTGGCGATGATGATCAATCAATTTATAGCTTCAAGCACGCTCATCCTGATGGCATTAGACAATGGCTTACGGCGAATGCTGGTGCCGCTGACATTGAACTAGCTGAATGCCGTCGATGTCCAACGCGCGTCGTGGATATGGGCAATGCTCTAATTTCACACAACCAAGATAGGCCGGTCCCGCGTGCGCTAAATCCGCGTGCACAGAATGGGCCTGGAGAGATTGAAATTATTCAATACAACACAATCATTAATGAAATTAATGGCGTTGCTGCCCTAATTGAGAATTTAGTCGCCAATGGCACGCCACCCGGCGATATTCTCGTTCTTGCGCAACGTAGCGTTATAGGAACGCCGATCTACGAGTCGCTTGTTCAACGTGAAGTTCCTACGCGTTCTTATTACGCCGAGTCAGAACTGAGCGCCGCAGATGCACAAAGACGTTTTGCGCTTCTCAAGCTATTTGTAAGTAGAGAGGATCGTGTTGCTTTACGGTGGCTTCTTGGTCTTAACAGCAATAATTGGAGGGCAGGGGCTTATAGAAGGTTGCGGGCACATTGTGAGTCGACCGGCGCCAGCCCTTGGATTGCACTGGAGCAACTTTCCTCAGGAGCGATTGCCATTCCTTACTGCGGTTCGCTCATTCAGCAATTCAACTTGATATGCGAGTATCTTGCACGTCTAGAGGCGCTTCCTGGACTTGCCGATGTGGTCAATGAGCTTTTGCCTGACAATAATGCTGATTTGCGCGATCTCCGGGCGCTCGCGTTGCAGACCCTCGATATTGTGGCGGGTGATCGAGAGGAATTTCTTGTGGAATTAACGTCGTTGATCGCGAAGCCGGAGGTCCCAACGGAGGTGAGTGACGTTCGAATAATGAGTTTACATAAGAGCAAGGGCCTGAGCTCGCCAGTGACGATTATTGCAGGGTGCGTACAAGGTCTCCTGCCTCGCTTACCTGATGCATCTTTACCGTTGGCAGAGCGACAAGCGCAGATTGAAGAGCAGCGTCGCCTCTTCTATGTGGGTATTACTAGAGTCAAATCTGTTCCCGAGGATGGAAAACCTGGACGCTTGGTATTGACCAGTTCGAGGCAGATGCCTGTAGCAGACGCGATGAAAGCGGGCATCCAACCTGCGCAAACCTACATGGGGAATGCTTACCTCAATGCAAGCCAGTTTTTTCGCGAGCTCGGACCGTCAGCGCCTGCTCCAAGGCAGGGTTAGCTAGTTCATCTATTGCGTGTGGAGATGAAGATGAGCCACAGCGGAAAGTTCTGGATCCAGAATGGATTTATTTTCGGTCCAGAAATGTCGGGGAAATTTTATATTCAGAATAATTACATCTATGGTCCTAAAAATAGCGGACAATTTTGGATTCAAAATAATTGGATTTGGGGACCAAGGAACGGCGGCAAATTTTGGATCCAGAATGACTGGATTTGGGGGCCGCCGTCTCTGCGCCTCCCTTGGCTTGATTGACTAATCAACACGCGGTTCTACGTTTTGTTCTATCTCCGATCTATGCCCGAATGAGGGCTCTTGTGAATTTGGTGATCCTCATTTGCGGTCGGCCCAGCCTCTGGTGGCGAAGCGACTAATACGCTCGACAGTGAGATCGGCCCCCCGTTTCCGCTTGAGCAACCCAAAGGCCTCTGAAATCGGTCTCGCCGACTTTTCCGCCCGGACCTCAATCCGCCCATGCGGCAGCTTCACGATCTCAATCTTCCCACCCCGCTCGACGCCAATATGCCGAAGCAGGTCCTCGTTCAGCGTGATTCTTCCTCTCGCATCGACAACAAGCGTTGCCATGGCTGACTCCTACTTTGGCGGCTCCGTCACGAACGGCATGATATCCACCCCGTCGCCGGGGAAGACCGAGAAATGCGGGTGGTTCGCGAACAGGCGGGCGGCGGCTTCGGCTGATTCCGCCTCGACGATCAGGTAGCCGCAGAATTGGTTGGTGGCGGGGGCGATGCCGTCCTTGGTCACGCGCGTCGTCCTGCCGACCATGCCGCCGGCATCGACGATCGCGGCAGCGTTCCTGTTCTGCCATTCGGTCCATTGCTGCAGGCCGCGCGCGTCGATCGCGTCCTGCTCTGCTTTCGGCAGGCGGCGGAAGCGCGCGACGGCGTCGGGCTGCATGGTGTAGACGGCGAGGAAGCGGGGCATGGGCGAGATCCCTACGCCTTGACGATCTCGACCCGGAGCGGCGCGCCGCCGGCGGCGATAGCGAGCAGGCGGTCGACGTTGGGGTGGGCGCCGGGGCGGTTGCGGGCGTCGGCCGTGTGCTCGGCGAAGACCAGCAGGCCGTGTTCGGCCGCCTTCGCATCCAGCGCGCCGAAGGCCTGGCCGAGATACTGGTAGACGGCGAGCGAGCCCTGCTTGCCGGGCTGGTTCTCGATGCTGGCGACCACCGCGCCATTGGAGTCGATCAGGTCGATGCGCCGCACGCCGTCGATGGGCGGCATCTGTTGCAGGTTTTCCTTGAAGGTCGGTTGGGGCTGGATGGTTGCGGGCATCGTTTCCTCGACTAGCGACTGTGGTGCGGGGCGGAGATATAGCATCCGGGGCGGTGGGGCGTCATGCGGGGGCGAGGATGGGGGTGAGGCGCCTTTCTTCCGTCCGCTGGCGAAGCGGGCCATACTGGGAATGCGCGTTCCTCTTGCGCTGGCAGGAATTCATCATGGGTCATGCCCCTGTATCGCAACCATTCACGGCCTGCAGGGATGTTGG
>JAGFJL010000032.1 GCA_024102725.1 Nitrococcus mobilis | reverse complement strand
CCAACCACTGGTACCACAACAACTTTATCTATCGGGCCGCCATCAATTGCCTGATCGCCTGCGGTTGCTGTGGGCGCAACGGCGGTGGTATGAACCACTACGTCGGCCAGGAGAAGCTCGCGATCGTAGCGCCTTGGAACGCCCTCGCACTGAGTGGTGATTGGGGCATCAAGCCGCGTCTGCAGCAGTCGCCGATCTGGCATTACGTCAACAGCGACAGCTGGCGCTATGAGGGTTCGTTCGAGGAGTATGCACCCTCGCCGCCCAATGCCAAGTGGGCCAAGGGTCACTCCGTCGACTTGGTCGCCAAGTCGGTGCGGCTTGGCTGGATGCCACACTATCCGCAGTTCAACCGCAGCCCGCTGGAACTCGCCCGCGAGGCGCAAAAGGCGGGTGCGAAGGACGACAAGGGGATGGCGGACTATGTGGTGCAGGCGCTGAAGAAGAAGAACCTAAGCTTCGCGGTCGACGATCCGGATGCCCCGGAGAACTGGCCGCGGGTGTGGTTCATCTGGCGGGGCAACGCCATGCAGTCGAGCGCCAAGGGGGCCGAGTTCTTCCTGCGGCATTACCTCGGCACGCATGACAATGCGGTCGCCGAAGAGCGTGCCAAGCCGCACGTCAAGCACGTCAAATTCCGGGAGCCCGCTCCGCGCGGCAAGTTCGACTTGGTGGTCGACATCAACTTCCGGATGGACTCCACGGCGCTGTATTCCGATATCGTTCTGCCGACGGCCTTCTGGTATGAGAAGAACGATCTCAACAGCACCGATTTGCACTCGTTCATCCACCCGTTGGGTCAGGCGGTACCGCCGGTCTGGGAGTCCAAGAGCGATTGGGATATTTTCAAGGCGTTTGCCAAGAAGGTCAGCGAGCTCGCCCCCAGCGTGTTCCCGGAGCCGGTGAAGGACATCGTCGCGGGACCGCTGACGCACGACACGCCGGACGAGTTGGCTCAACATGAGGTGAAGGACTGGCTGCTAGGCGAGTGCGAGCCCATTCCGGGCAAGACCATGCCGCATCTGCGGGTGGTCGAGCGCGATTACAGCTTGCTCTATAACAAGTACATCTCCTTGGGTTCCGCCATACGGGAGAACGGGATCAGCGGCAATGGCTGCGCCTTCTCGGTCACCAAGCAATACGACGAGCTCTGCAACCAGCCGGTCGGCGGCTCGCCCGACCCACGGCATCGCCGGGCGGTCGAGTGGGGCGGCAAGCGTTATCCGTGCGTCGAGGACGCGCTCGATGCCGCCAACGTGTTGCTGTACTTGGCGCCGGAGACCAACGGCGAGGTGTGTTACCAGGCCTTCAAGTCGGAAGAGGAACACTGCGGTATACCATTGACCGACTTGGCTGAGCCCTATCGCGGTCATCAGATAACATTCTATGACCTCACCCGGCAGCCGCGGCGGTTGCTGGTCAGTCCCGTTTGGACCGGCAATTGCGGCGATGGCCGAGCCTATTCGGCGTGGACGCTGCAGATCGATCGGTTGATTCCGTTCCGGACGCTGACCGGCCGGCAGCATATCTACATCGATCACCCCTGGTATATGGACTTCGGCGAGCATCTGTGCACTTATCGGCCGAAGCTCGACTACAAGAAGATCCATGATCTGGATAACAGCCCGATCGATGACAAGACTTTGATTTTGAACTACATCACGCCGCACGGGAAGTGGAACATCCACTCGACCTACAAGGACAACCACCGCATGTTGACCTTGTCACGCGGCATGGATCCGGTCTGGATCAATGACAAGGACGCGGAGCGGGTCGGTCTGAAGGACAACGACTGGGTCGAAGTCTATAATGATAACGGCGTGATCGTGACCCGCGCCAACGTGAGCCGTCGGGTGCAGTCGGGTATGTGCCTGTACTACCACGCCGTCGAACGGACCATCTACATACCCAAGTCGCAGATCCGCGGCGGCCGTCGTGCCGGAGGTCATAACAGTGTCACGCGTACCCGCATCAACCCGGTATACCTCGCCGGAGGGAATGCGCAATTCACTTATCTCTTCAACTATTGGGGACCAACCGGCATCATGACGCGGGATACGCACGTCGCGGTGCGCAAGCTCGAGAAGCTCGAGTGGTAGTGTGAACGAGAGGCATCAAGCAAGCGGCCGCGCGCCGGGCGCGGCCGCGACGGTTCGCGATCTCTAGGAGGTTATTGAAAGATGGATATTCGAGCTCAAGTCTCTATGGTTTTCCATCTCGACAAGTGCATTGGCTGTCATACTTGCAGCATCGCCTGTAAGAACATCTGGACCGACCGCCAAGGCACCGAGTATATGTGGTGGAACAACGTCGAAACGAAGCCCGGTACCGGTTACCCCACGCAGTGGGAAGACCAGGAGAAATACAAGGGCGGCTGGGAGCGTGATTCCCGTGGGCGGCTGAAGCTGAAGCTGCAGGGCCGTGCGGGCGCGCTCACCAATATTTTCTACAATCCCAGCCTGCCGACGTTGGACGACTACTACGAGCCCTGGACGTACGACTACAAGAATCTGTTCGATGCGCCGGAGGGTGATGATCAGCCGACCGCCCGCGCCGTCTCGCTGGTGACCGGTGATTTCATGGACACCCTCGAGGCGGGCCCGAACTGGGATGATGATATGGGCGGTTCCGAGGTCTATGCGGCCAACGACCCCAATGTGCTCAAGTTGAGCGAGAACGAGCAGCAATCCCTCAAGACCCTTGAGCAGACGGTGTTCTTCTACCTGCCGCGGATTTGCAACCATTGCCTCAACCCGGGCTGCGTGGCGGCGTGTCCGACAGGCGCCATCTATAAGCGCGGGGAGGACGGGATCGTTCTGATCAGCCAGAACCGGTGCCGTGCGTGGCGTATGTGCGTTTCGGGCTGCCCGTACAAGAAGACCTATTTCAATTGGTCGACCGGTAAGTCCGAGAAGTGCATTTTGTGCTATCCGCGTCTCGAGAGCGGGCAGCCTCCGGCCTGCTTCCATTCCTGCGTCGGGCGTATCCGCTATATCGGTATGGTGCTCTACGATGCCGATGGCATCGAGCAGGCGGCACGCTCACCCGACGACGGTTTGGTCGACGCGCAAAAGGCGCTGATCAAAGACCCGTATGATCCGGAGGTCATTGCTGGAGCCAAGCGCAATGGCATTGGTGATGCCGTGATTACGGCGGCGCAGAACTCGCCGGTCTATAAGTTCGTGAAGCGTTGGGGCTTGGCGTTGCCGTTGCACCCAGAGTTCCGCACCATGCCCATGCTCTTCTATGTGCCGCCGTTGCTGCCGGTTATCGCGGCGATTCGGGACGGGCAATACGAGACCACGGCAGGTATGGAGACGGCGCCGGCGGACGAGACCGGGCCGAACCTCAACACGGTCGATCAGGCTCGGATCCCCATGCAGTACATGGCGAGCCTGTTTACCGCCGGCAATATCGAGAAGATCAAGCAGGTCTACCACAAGCTGGTGGCGGTGCGTATGTACATGCGTTCCGAGCAGGTCGGCGATCAGAAGGAAGCGGATGTGCAAGAGGCGTTGCGGCGGGCCGAGCTCACGCCCGAGCAGTGTATTTCGATCTTCGAGCTCACCTCTCTGCCCACGTTCGAGGAGCGTTTTGTGGTTCCGCCGATGGAGCGGGAGCGGGCAATGGACGGTGAGTTGCCGCCGCTTGATCCGTATAGCCGCAAAGCAGCGGGCGGGTTTGGCTTCAGGGATGCCCCCGCGCGGAGGTTCTGACGTGCGGAGTAGCAGTAATGTAGTAATGGTGGTGCCGAAGCGCGTTTTTACGCTCTTCGGCACCATTCTCGACTATCCGACCAAAGACCTCAGTGCGCACGTTGCGGAATGTGAGGAAGTTATCGGCGACCGAGTCCCTGAATCGGTCGCCGACCTCGTGGAGTTTCGCAAGACGGTCGAGGAGTATTCCTTGGGCTACCTCGAAGAGGTGCATACTGCCTTCTTTGACCTCACTCCCGTTTGTAGGCCTTATGTGGGCTACCACCTTTTCGGAGAAACGTATCGCCGGAGTATTTTTATGATCCGGCTCAAAGAGCTCTATGCGGAGCGGGGTTTCAAGGTGGCTGGCACGGAGCTGCCCGATCGCTTGTCCGTGTTTTTGAGTTTTCTTGGGACCAACGAGGATCGGGCGCTCGGGCGTGAGCTCATTGATGAGGCTTTGGCACCGGCGATAGCCAAGATGACCGGCATGGAGGTTCCCGTGAGTCGTGTCATAGCCGGTCGCGGGCGGCGGCGTTCGGCCAAAAAAGAGAAAGAGGAGGCCGGGCCCGTTCCGGGAGGCGCGCATTCCGATCCCGAGTTACCGGGCACGGGAGATGAGGCGACCGAGCTGCATGGCGATAGCCACGGCGGCAACGTGGAAGGCGGTGTTTTGCTTGAAGGTGTCCAAGAATCGGCAGGTTTGTCGGGCAGCACTGAGTGTCTATATGTAAAGCCGCTGCGGTCCCTCGCACGGGTTATACCGGCGCTGTGGGAACCGGAACGGAAGGCGGCTACGGGCCGCGCTGACCTATAAGAGGAGCAAGCGATGTCGGATGTTATATTTGTGGGGTTCCCTTACGTCGCAGTGGCGCTCGCCATTCTGGTGGGTATTTATCGGTATCGATCGGATACTTTTTCGTATTCGAGCTTTTCTTCCCAGTTGCTTGAGAACCAAAAGTTATTCTGGGGCTCGGCGCTTTGGCATTATGCGGTCGTGCTGATTTTGCTGGCGCATTTTATAGCCTTTTTGCTTCCGCCGCTGTGGGGGGGGATCATCGGTAGCCCGTCAATGCGGTTTTTCTTGGAAGCGCTCGGCCTGATTCTCTCCCTAGTCGGTTTTCTTGCGCTAGGCTGGCTGATGATGCGGCGTTTTTCCACGCGGCGCATTTATGTGGTCACCACCCGCATGGACTGGGTAGTGGTCAGCTTGCTGCTGTTCCAGATGCTGCTTGGTTTCGTGGTGTCGTTGTCATACCGCTGGGGCGGTGAGTGGTTTGTTTCCAGCACGGCGCCTTGGCTCTGGTCATTGGTGACCTTCAGCCCGAAGCCGGAGTATGTGACCGCGTTTCCGTTTTTGATTCAGTTGCATTTCTTCACGGGCTTCCTGCTTATTGCGCTGTTTCCGTTCTCTCGGTTGGTCCATTTGGTGGCCTTCCCGATCGGCTACCTGTGGCGGCCTTATCAGCGCGTGATTTGGAACCGTGCACCGCGGCCGGGCCCGGGGTTCCGCACCTCATAAGAGCAACAAAAATATACATTTAATTGGCATAGCTGTTTTGTTCATAAGAGTGTGAACTGACGACGCCGAGAGCCCGTCGCCCGACGGTAGCAGATCAGGAGGATTTGTTGCCGTGGGTGGCGGGCGTTTACATTCTCGGCTAGTGAAAGTCGGGATTAACAGCACGCCGACAGCGGGAGCTGCTTTCTCCCGGATGTTCGAGCCGGGTTACGGTGCCGGCAAGAAAGCCGCGCATAGACCCATGCTTACACCTTAGTCTAATTCCCGTCAGAATGATGAAGCGTCTAGAACAACCTACCCAGACGCCCCTGGGCGGTAAGAGGGATGCGCGATTGACTTGAAAGGCAACAACAGCGCCAGATGCGGGTTGTTCGCTTTTCCTATTCGATAAGGTATTTGACGAGTTTTATATAAAATCGGTTCCCGAGAAGATGTGTTTTACCTAAAGTGGAGGTAAACGTGGCTTATATTGCACTATCAATAAAGAATGTCCGGATAGCGGCTGATAAAGGCTTTCGGGTTGTCGAAATAGCGGGCATAGAGATGCGCGATGGCGAGCCGACAGGAGAGAAGTTTCATCGCTATATTAATCCCGGTATTGAGGTTGAACAGAATGCGTTACAGGCCCATGGTCTCAGTCCGGCGATGTTGGCCGACAAACCCCCTTTTGCTGAAGTTGCTCCTTATTTTTGTGATTTTATACGGGGCCGCGCCGTCATTGCCTACAAGCTGGATCAGGTCGCAGTGTTGGAAAGGGAGTTCGTACATCTAATGAATCGCTTGCTGCCGCCCTGGAAGGCGCGTGGTTGGGATCTGGATGAGCAATGCAGCCTCCAGTCTCTGGCGATGTTGGCCCGGGTGGTCGAAGTGCCGGGCGATGAGCTTGAGGCCATCTGCGCCCATTACGATATCGAGCCGCCACAATCGCCCGGGGCGGAGGATGAGGCGAAATGTGTCGGAGCCGTATACGCGGCTATGGAACCGGATCTTGTCGCTTGGGAGCGCGAGCACGGCGAGTTGGTTATAAGCGATCCGGATAATTAGGGAACCTTTGATTAATTGAACCGTTCGCCCTGAGCCATTCGGCTAGCTCAGGAGAACCCCGTCGAAGGGCGTTCTTAAAGGTTTTTACATGGTCATATGAAAATTCCGTTCATACTGCGATAAGCCCGCCCTAAGCGTAGTCGAAGGGCTCAGCATGAACGGAATTTTTAGTTTTAGGGATTCTTTCCTTTCGATAGCACGGCGTTCAGCCGGCGGCTTTCAACATCGACAGGAAGTAAGCAATGACGCGTCGTTCGAGCCAATAGTCAGCATACCAGGGCCAACGGCCCTGAACGAAGCCCACGTGACCGCCGCTACGAGTGAGTTCGAGTTGGACGCAGGGAGCGAGCTGTTGTGCTAGGACGATGCCGGGTAAAGGAGCGAATGGATCGTCTTGGGCGTGGATGATTAAGGTGGCATGCCTGATCGCATGGAGATGTGGGCCGCAGCTACAACACCGATAGTAGTCTGCGGCATCGGTGTAACCATGCAGGGGTGCCGTAATGTAGGTATCGAACGCGCGCAGCGTACGAACGGCGCGCAGCTGCCGCATTGAGATTGGCGCATTGTCGCGGTCGGCGTATTTGCGTCGTAATAGTTGTTTTAGGCGGCGTAACAGATCCCATTGATAAACGCGGGCGAAACTTCGGTTGAGTGTGTCGGTACAAGCCGCAAGATCAAAAGGCACGGAGATGGCCACCGCTGCATCCACCGGTGCTTTCGAATCGGCGATGAGCCAATTGAGAAGAATGCTGCCGCCCAATGAAAAGCCGACTACGCCGATGGGTCGGTTCGGGCCGCACGCGCGGAGTTCTTGCACGACGATCTGTAGATCTTGCCATGCACCCGCATGGTAGAAGCGATCACTGCGGTTCGGCCGCGAACCGGCGCCACGGTATTCCATGATGACGCCTTGCAGTCCGTGTTGACTGAGCACTCGGAGCATACCGAGTGCGTAACCGGCCGTGGCACAACCGCCGAGCCCATGGAGAATCAAAACCAGCGGTCCGTCGCGATGCGGTCCCCAAGCTAGATTGAGGCCATCCTCGTCCGGAAGGATAAACCACTGCCATTGCACCGGCAGTTTAGGACACAAGCGCACCACTGCCGGCCATAGTGTTTGGCCGTTCCCCCCAGGTAACCACCACGCCGGTCGGAAGCGGGTGGTGCGCCCGGGGTTACTGGCGATTTGACCGGTGTGCTCGCTAGCCTTTTGATTGGGCATCCCGCGTCAAATTGGGTCAGTATACTCCTTATCGATATTGCGACTCACCGGTGAGCACGGTTTTCGACCAAATGTGCCACCACCGATGGATCGGCTAGGGTGCTGGTATCTCCCAGACTGTCGAGCTCGTTTGCGGCAACCTTGCGCAGGATGCGACGCATGATCTTGCCGGAGCGCGTCTTGGGCAAGGACGGCGCCCACTGAATGATATCGGGTTTGGCAATTGCACCGATTTCTTTGCGCACCAGATCGATCAACTCTTGGCGCAGAGAATCGGACGGGGTATTGCCCGTCATGAGTGTCACGTAAGCGTAGATGCCTTGACCCTTGACGGCATGTGGGTAGCCGACCACCGCCGCTTCGGCGACGGCTGGGTGGAGCACCAGAGCGCTCTCGATCTCCGCGGTACCCATACGGTGGCCGGATATATTGAGTACGTCGTCGACCCGGCCCGTGATCCAATAATAACCATCTTGATCGCGCCGGGCCCCATCGCCCGTGAAATACATGCCGGGGTAGGGGGTGAGATAAGTGGTAAGAAAACGCGCATGATCGCCGTAGATGGTGCGCATCATGCTGGGCCAGGCGCGCGCGATGCAAAGGTTACCTTCGCTGGGCCCTTGCACGATCTTGCCTTCATTGTCCACCAGCTGTGGTTCGATGCCGAAGAAGGGCAAGGTCGCGGACCCGGGTTTGAGATCCGTCGCGCCGGGTAGGGGTGAAATCATGATCGTGCCCGTCTCGGTTTGCCACCAGGTATCCACGATGGGGCAGCGACCTTCGCCGACGACATGATAGTACCACTCCCAGGCTTCCGGATTGATCGGCTCACCCACCGTGCCGAGTAGCCGAAGACTGCGCCGGCTTGTCTTCTTGACCGGCTCGTCACCCTGGGCCATCAGGGCACGGATTGCCGTGGGTGCGGTATAGAAAATGCTGACCTGGTGCTTGTCGATGATCTGCCAGAAGCGTGAGGTGTCCGGATAGGTGGGTATGCCTTCGAAGATCAGCGTCGTCGCGCCGTTTGCCAGCGGTCCGTAAACGATGTAGGAGTGCCCCGTAACCCAGCCGACATCAGCCGTGCACCAATAGACCTCGCTATCATGGTAGTCGAAGATGTATTTATGGGTCATGGCCGCTTGAAGCAGGTAGCCAGCGGTGGTGTGGAGCACCCCTTTGGGTTTGCCCGTTGAGCCGGACGTGTAGAGGATATAGAAGGGATCCTCGGCGTCCATCGACTCGGCCGGGCAGTCTGCCGCAGCCGTGCGAACGGCGTCGTGGTACCAGATGTCACGGCCGTCGACCCAGGCGATGTCAGCCCCCGTGCGGCGGACGACGAACACAGTATCGACTCTGGGGCATTCCGCTAGGGCACGCTCGACATTCTCTTTCAGCGGTACCGGGCGAGCGCCGCGCACTCCCTCGTCGGCGGTGACCAGAATGCGACAATCCGAGTCGAGAATCCGATCGCGCAATGCGTGCGACGAGAAACCGCCGAATATCACTGAATGAACCGCCCCGATGCGGCTACAGGCAAGCATTGTTGTGGCCGCCTCGGGAATCATCGGTAGGTAAATGCAGACTCGATCGCCTTTGCGTACACCACGGGCCTTCAGCGCGTTGGCGAAACGGCAGACCTGCTCATGGAGCTCACGGTAAGTGATGCGCTTATCCTGGTCAGGCTCATCTCCTTCCCAGATGAGAGCGATTTGATCACCTCGGGTAGCGAGGTGTCGATCCAAACAATTATAACTGACGTTTAATTTGGCCCCCTCGAACCAACGGATCTCGCCTTTGTACAAATCCGCGGAATGGACGCGGTCCCACGTTTTGAACCAAGTAAGAAATGCCGTGGCTTGTTCGCCCCAGAAGCTTTCCGGATTGCTGATCGAACGCTGATACATCTGTTCGTACTGCTGGCGGCCGAGCAAGGCGTGCTTGGCCACGGCGGCCGGAACCGGATACACTTTTGATTCGGACATCCTTCGTGCTCCTCCGTACTGGATGCGTCCGCATGCGACAAGCTTGTCGGCGCTGATGGAGTTCGGTTCTATATGGGGCGCGCTCGGTTGGCGATTGCTAATACGTTTAGCTGCTCTCGCGGTCAGCTCACCGATCTCTATCTTCAAAGACTAGCAGAGCCGAGCGGGTTTCTGATATGCGAGCGCTGCAGCGATTACGGTCTGAACGCCGCGGGCGGATTGCGTAGCCGCTGCGCTCGCCAGTGCCGTAGCGCCCATCCCAACAGTTCGTCCGCCGGAGCGGCTCGCAGTTCGGCCGGGGGAGCCTGCCTGAGAAATATCAAGGCGCTATGGAGCCAAGGACTGGCGCGGCCTGGGTGCACTGGTGGTGCCTGGGTCTGTTTGCTCAGTTTTTTGCCTCCAGTATCACGGGCGATTGGTAGATGCAGGTAACGCGGTGTTGGCAGGCCGAGCTTGTGCTGGAGCAGAATCTGCGGTGGTGTACAGTTCAGTAGATCGCCGCCACGTACCACGTCGGTCACCCCGAGTGCCGCATCATCCACTACGGTCGCCAAATGATAGGCGTACAAGCCATCCGCTCGGCGTATCACGAAGTCGCCGACCGTACGTTCCAAATCCATCTGCTGGATGCCGATGCAGGCGCGATCCCAGAAACGAATCGGTGCCGAGCGGCTTAGCATGCGCCAGGAGCGGGGCGGTCGGTCGATCGGCCGTCCCGTTCGGCAGGTTCCGGGATAGATATACCCGGCCGGTCCCAAGCGGCCTGTTCGGCTAATCTCGCGGCGTGAGCAGCCGCACGGGAAGGCAAGGCCAGCGCGTTGCAGCTGCGCCAATGCTGCGCGATACGCCTCTTCACGCGTGCTCTGGTAGACCACCGGGCCGTCCCACCACAAGCCGAAACCATCCAATGTCCGTAATATCGAGCCATCGGCACCCGGCACGTTGCGCGGCCGGTCTAGATCATCGATGCGTACCGCCCACCGGCCGCCCTGTGCGTGCGCATCCAGCCAGCTGCCCAGGGCTGCCACCAGCGAGCCGAAATGCAGCGGCCCGGTCGGGCTTGGCGCGAATCGCCCGATGTAGGTGCTCGGGCGAGGCCCAACCGCGGTTTGCTGATTAATGCCTTCCCTGCTCATCATTTAGCGTTTAACGTTTGGCACCGGATCGGTCGTATGCCGGTGGCGTATGCGAGTGAGTAGAGGAGGGCTCGGCTTGAACCATCCCACCTATCTGCGCTTGGCCGGCAGAGTCGAACGCATCCGGCCATTCTATGTCATGGAACTGCTGCGGCGAGCCCGGGAACTCGAGGCGCAGGGGCGTGATATCGTCCATATGGAGATCGGAGAGCCGGATTTTGTTACGGCCGCACCGGTAGTCGAGGCCGGCATCCATGCCTTGCGCAAGGGGTACACCCACTATCTGCCTGCCGCGGGCCTGTCGGAATTGCGCGAGGCGATTGCCGAGCATTATGCCGATCGCTACGGGGCACGGATCGATCCCCGTCGTATTTTCATTACGCCAGGGGCGAGCGGAGCCCTGCTGCTGGCGATGGCGCTGGTGGTCAACCCCGGCGAGGAGGTCTTGGTCGCGGACCCTGGTTACCCATGCAATCGCAACTTCATCGAGCTGGTCAATGGCGTTCCCCGCGGTTTGCCGGTGAGCGCAGTAGACGGCTATCAACTCACCTCTAAAGCGGTGGTGTCCGCTTGGGGCGAACGCACGGCGGCCGTGCTCATCGGTTCGCCCGGCAATCCGACCGGTACGCTTGCAAGCGCCGCACGGTTGCAGGATCTCGACGCGGCGGTTCGGCGCCGGCAGGGCATGCTGATCGTCGATGAAATCTACCATGGGCTGCACTATATCGCTGATCCCGCGAGCGCGGTGCGGCACTGTCGGCAGGCGTTGATCGTCAACAGCTTTTCGAAATACTACGGTATGACTGGCTGGCGTCTAGGCTGGCTGGTAGTACCCAGCGGCTACGAGGCGGCGATGGAGAAGCTGCTCCAGAATTTTTTTATTAGCGCTTCGACACCGGCGCAATATGCAGCACTGGCGTGCTTTACGGCGCGTGCGCGCGAGATTTTCGAGCAGCGACGTGAGGCTTTCCGGCAGCGCCGCGATTTTTTGGCGCCGGCTCTATGCGAGTTGGGGTTTCGTCTGCCGATCGTGCCCGATGGGGCCTTTTACCTCTATGCAGACTGCTCCGCGTTGACCGCTGACAGCAATAATTTGGCCCGGCTACTGCTGGAGGAGGCGGGGGTGGCGGTTACCCCCGGGCTTGATTTCGAGCGCACAGCGCCGCATCGGCATTTGCGTTTCGCCTACACGACGTCGCTACCGCGTTTGCAAGAGGGCGTGCGCCGAATCGCCGGCTACTTGGGGCGCTGATATCGAGCTGGCACCGCCGGGTCTTGTCGAGATTCGCCTCCCGGGGACATCCTCACCCATGCTCAAGCTTTCGGCAAAACCCACCGTGGGATTAGGCGGCTTGGGTAGTGCGACTGCGAAGATCCGCTTGCAGCAGGGTGGCGCCGATCACCGCTGTGGGCATGGCCACCAGATTAACGAACGGGATAATGGTCATGCAGAGCACGCCGGCGCCAAATCCTAGGTGGAGCAAGCGGTGTTGGTGCGTTATGCGCCGCTGTTCGCGAAAGGGGATGCCCCGGTTACCGAGCGGATAGTCACCGTATTCCAGGGCGATGATCCAGGCGCCGTAAAGGCCCCATAGAAACGGTGCCACGACTTGGACGACCGGGATGATGAACAAGACCAGCAGCGGTATGCCGAGCAGCGCGAAATAGACGATCTTGCGCAACTCGTCCATGATCGCCTCGATCGCCTCAGCTAGGAATGCTTTACCTTTGGGCCCCTGTAGTGGGGGGGCGCCGGTTGCGTGTTGCTCGACTCGCGCAGAGAGCAGACTATTGAATGGGGAGCCGATCAGGTTGGCGAGCGCGGTGAACGTATAAAACATCACCACCACGGCGGCCAGCAGGAACAAAGGCCAGAGCAGCCAGCGTATGGTTCCTTCCAGAAACGTCAGCAGCTGACCGAGCGCGCCGCTGTGTTCGGACGGTATGGCCGGCGGCAGGAGCCACAGCAGCAGAGTGTGGAACCACTCGGCGCCCCACCAGAGCAGGCCCGCGAACACCAGCACGTTGACCGCGATCGGTAGCAAGACGAAGCGCCGCAATCCCTGGGCAGTTAGGAGTCGGAAACCTTGTGGGACATAGGTGATGCCGTGCAGAAAGTCCGTCAGCATAATGCGCCTAATTTTAGTGTTAGCAATGAATGGGCGGTCCGCCGCGGCACCCGCCTTCAATCCGGCCCGAATATCCGCGAGCCGGCGTCTAAGGGGAATCAACTTCGTGCCATCCTAGTAAACCGTAAGTCTCGAATCGAGCGGCCGAGCGGACGCAAAGCACGCTTGCGGCTCACGGCAAGTGGACCGGTGGGGCTGGCTGCCAGCCGGCCTGGCGGTGCTCTGCCACAACCGTAGTATAGATGCCGCCTCTTACGTTAAATTCGGCCGTCAGGCGCGCAAAACGTGGGGCGAGTGCGTTGACCAGATCGGAGAGAATGCGGTTGGTCACCGCCTCGTGGAAAGCGCCTTCGTCTCGGTAGGACCAAATGTATTGTTTGAGCGATTTGAGCTCCACACAATGCTGATCCGGAACATAGTCGATGTGGAGCGTGGCGAAATCGGGTTGGCCGGTCTTCGGGCACAAGCAGGTAAACTCAGGGATGCGGATATGGAGTGTATAGTCGCGTTCCGGCTGTGGGTTAGGAAAGGTGGTCAATTCCCGGTTCGGCTTCGTGGCCATGGTTCTCGACAATGTCCGGCAAGCTTAAACGAAAAATTGTATCGTTTGCCATGCCCAGAGACCAGCATTCGGCTCCGCTCCTTCACTTGCGGCGCTGTAATCGGTAGCGAGCGCTGACGCTGGCCTCTCGATGGACCGCGGGCCCATCCGGTGCCTTTGCAAACAAAGCAATGGAATACGATGCGTCTAAACAAAATCAAGTTGGCCGGTTTCAAATCCTTCGTCGAGCCAACGACTGTCTCACTACCCGGTAGCATCGTGGGGGTCGTGGGACCCAACGGCTGCGGCAAATCCAATATCATCGATGCGGTGCGTTGGGTCATGGGCGAGAGTTCGCCGAGATACCTGCGTGGCGAGTCCATGGCGGATGTCATATTCAATGGCTCCGATGCGCGCAAGCCGGTGAGCACGGCTTCCATTGAGCTCATCTTTGACAACACGGATGCCGCTACCGGCAGTAAATACTCGGCTTACAATGAGATTTCAGTCCGCCGCCAGGTCAATCGTGAGGGCCAGTCGAGCTATTATTTCAATGGCGCGCGCTGCCGGCGCCGGGACATCAGTGATGTCTTTCTCGGTACCGGTCTCGGGCCGCGCAGCTACTCTCTCATCGAGCAGAGTATGATCGCGCGGATTATAGAGGCGCGCCCGGAGGAGCTACGAGCTCACCTGGAGGAGGCGGCCGGTATCTCATTCTACCGGGAACGACGCAAGGAGACCGAGCGCCGGATGCTCGATACTTTGGAGAACCTCGAGCGTCTGAACGATATCCGCAGCGAGCTCGGCCGTCAGCTCGACAAGCTCACGCGCCAAGCGCGAGCGGCCACGCGTTACCGCGAGCTGAAGGTCAAGCAACGCGAACGCCAAGCCCAGCTTCATGTGCTCAAATTACAGGCCTTGGATAGCGAACAACAGCGTGTGCGCTGCGAGCGCTCGGCCCACGAAGGCGATCTTGAGGCACAGCTCGCCCGGCAAAGCGCGTTGGAGCATGAAATCGAAGACTCCCGTGCTTGCTATGCTGAATGCAATGGCCGTGTCAATGAGTTGCAGGCGCAATACTATACGGTCGGCAGCGAGATCACGCGGGTCGAGCAACAGATAGACCACCGCCGCGAGCTGGGTGAAGCGAGCCGGCAAGAGTTGGAGCGCAACCGCGAAGCGCTGTTCGAGATCAAGTGTAGCTTCGATCAGGATCAGGATAAGCTCGCGCAGCTGAAATCGCAGCAGCAGGAGCTGGTACCGGCTGTCAATGAAGTGGTGGCGGCCGAGGCCGCCGCGCGGGAAACGGCCGATTCATGGCGAAATCAGTTGGAAGAATGGCGCCAACGTTGGGATCGCTTCAGTGAAGAGGCCGCGCGGTCGGTGCGGATCGTCCAAGTCGAACGGGCCCGTATCGAGCAGCTAGAGCAGCGCTCCTATGAGCTCACGCGCCGCGCGGGGCGGCTGCAAGAGGAAACCGATCAACTGATTCGGGATGATCCGGAGGCGGAGCTCGCGCAGCTCGCCGAGCGCGAGCGGTCGCTGCTCGAGGCGCTCGCTGAGCTGGAGCAGCGGCACCAAACACAACAAGCTGCCCTCGGCGAGCTGCGCGAGCGGATAGCGCAGCTCGTCGATGAGCTGGATGAAGTCCGTGAGGCGCTGCATCGCGACCGGGCTCGGCTTACCTCGCTCGAGACGATCCAACAAGCGGCTTTGGGTGAGGACGAAACACTCAGAACCTGGCTGGAGGGGCTGGAGCTCGATGGCGAGCGACGGCTGTCACAATGGATCGATGTGCAGTCCGGCTGGGAGCATGCCGTGGAGACGGTGCTGGGTTCGGCGCTGCAAGCGATCGTGACCGAGCGCACGCGCATGCCCGGCGAAGCTCTAAGGCCACCGTCTGCGGGTACAGTGACGCTGTTTACGCCGAGTGCCGACGAAGCGCCTCCCAGCCCAGCGCTCGCTTTCGCCCCGGCGCTGCGCGACAAAGTGAGTGCGCCCTGGGCTTTGGACGATTTGCTCGGCCACGTCTATTGCGTCGATGATTTGGATTCGGCTTGCACTCTGGCGGCTGACCTCGATACCCATGAGTCGGTCGTTACGCCGGAGGGTGTCTGGTTGGGCCGGCGCTGGGTCCGTCTGCCCGGGACCAACAACCCGGCGGCTGGTGTCATTGCCCGTGAGCGGGAGCTCGAAGCGCTGCGCTCCGGGATTACGCTCTGGCAGGAGCGCCTGGCGGCCTTGCAGTCCGAGCAGAGCCGCTTGCGCTCAGAGTTGACCGGCGCGGAGGCAACCTTCGAGGCGCTGCGGGAGGAACTGGCGGGGCGGCAACGGGATCTCGCAAGCGAGCGCGCCCGCGCGGAGAGCCTCCTGCACCGTCGCGACCAAATTCGCCAGCGGCGTTTGGTCATCGATCAGGAGCAAACGGAGATCGCCGCGACGAGGCAGGATACGGCCGAGGTTATCCGCACCGCCCAAGCGCGCCTGCAAGAAGCCTTGGAGCGTGGTGAGGCTCTCGAGCGCGAGCGGGCGCTGCACAATGAGGAACGGCAACGTCTACAAACACAGCTCGCAACGGCACAAAACCAGTGCAGCGAACTCCAAGCACGCCTTCATGAACTCACCTTGCAGAAGCAGAGCGTCGCTACCGCACGCGCTGCGCTGGAGGAATCCGTCACGCGTTTGCAGGCCCGCCGTGAACGACTCTTGAACCGGGATGCCGAGCTTGACGCGGTGCTGGCGCAGTTGGATGCGCCCGAAGCCGAGCTCGAAAGCGAACGTGAGCGTTTGTTGGTGCGGCAGCGCACAGTGGAGGAGCAGCTGCGCGAGGCGCGCCGAGAACTCGACGAATCCGGGCGGCGTCTGCGTGAGCTCGAACCACAGCGCAGCGAGGCCGGTCAGCGAGCGGTGGAACTGCGTCACGTGCTGGAATCGGCCCGGTTGCGTGAGCAGGAGTTGAAGATTCGGGCGCAAGCCCAAGCGGAACAGCTCGGCGAGCTTGGCTATGAGTCTGAGTCGGTGGCGGCTGAGTTGGATCCGGAGTTGACCGAGGCCGCTTGTGCCCAGGAACTGAGCCGCTTGCAGGAGCAGATTACTCGGCTCGAGCCTGTCAACCTAGCGGCGATCGATGAATGTCGGGACTTGGAAGAGCGCAAAGCCTACATCGAGGGGCAGCATACTGATCTCACTGTAGCCTTGCAGACTCTGGAGAGCGCCATTCGCCATATCGATCAGGAAACACGGCGGCGCTTCAAGGAGACCTTCGAGCAAGTCGACCAAAGGCTGCGCGCGTTGTTTCCGCGGCTTTTCGGCGGTGGGCAGGCTCACCTCGAGCTCACCGGAGAGGATCTGTTGGAGGCGGCAATTACGATTATGGCTCGGCCGCCAGGCAAGAAGATTACCAGCCTTCACTTGCTGTCGAGCGGCGAGAAGGCGCTGACCGCAGTTTCTCTGATTTTTGCTTTGTTTGAACTCAATCCGGCACCATTTTGCATGCTTGATGAGGTGGATGCGCCGCTCGATGAGGCCAATGTGGGCCGCTTCTGCGACCTGCTCAAGGAGCAAAGTGCCCGGGTGCAGTTCATCATGATTACCCATAATAAGACCACCATGCAGGTAGCCAGCCACTTACTCGGTATCACTATGAACGAGCCTGGAGTATCGCGTTTAGTGGCGGTGGATCTGGCGCAGGCGGTCGAACTGGCCGCGGTTTGAGTCGCCGGGGGTTGAGCTTCGCGTGCCTCGAGTGCAGTCTGTGAGATCTCACGGGAGGTGCGCGGATAGTTATAGCCATCAGGATATCGGCATGGAAGAGCTTCGCTGGTTGCTACTGATTCTCGGTCTACTGGTCATCGTGCTGGTATACGGCTACGGTCGAGTCCAGGAGTGGCGCGATGAAGGTCCGCCTTGGCGGCGGCGCGCGAAGCCGGAGCCCTTCGCCGATGAAGCGCTCTCGAGTGAGGACATCGAGGGTACGCTCAGCGAACTGGATAGTTTGATTAGCGAGCACCAAGAGGAGCTGCGCGAGCCCTACCGGTCGGAACCGGCTGCTGCGGCGGATGATCAAAGTGGA
The DNA here is from genome assembly GCA_024102725.1 of Nitrococcus mobilis. Classification (GTDB taxonomy): domain Bacteria; phylum Pseudomonadota; class Gammaproteobacteria; order Nitrococcales; family Nitrococcaceae; genus Nitrococcus; species Nitrococcus mobilis_A. Next base: position 13,985 of record JAGFJL010000032.1, on the reverse strand, counting down.
GCGGGTCGAGTCGATGACGAATCGAACGCACCGGCGCGAACGAGCAGCCACCGATCCGAGCGCCACGAGGGCCGGTTGGCGGCGCTGCTCGGCGGCCGAGTGAAAAATTCACGGCCAGAGGCTGATTACGAGCCGGAGAACAAAGCAAGGAATTCAGGCGAAGAGAAGCTTGTCGTAATCAACTTGGTTGCGCTGCCGGAGGGTGGTCGGTTTGCGGGGCCGGAGCTGGTGCATGCCATGGAAGCGGCGGGTATGCACTACGGCGCGCACCGGATCTTCCATCGTTTGCTGGATACGCGGCTGCTGGACACGCACAGCAGTCCTTGCGTGCTATTCAGCGCCGCGAACATCCTTGAGCCGGGATGGTTTGACCTGGAGCGGGTCGCGAGCTTTGATACGCCTGGACTCGCTTTTTTCATGCGTTTGCCCGGGCCTACGATGGGCTTGTCACATTCTAGCAGATGCTCGCCACGGCCCGTACGGTGGCTGAGCGGCTTGGGGGGCAGCTGCTCGATGGGCGCCATTGCGATCTTACCCAGCAGGCTATCGAGCACATTCGCGAGGATCTGATCGAATACCGGCGTCGGGCGCACCTGGCGGCGCGGCAAGCCCGTTAACCGCTCACCCATCGATATGGCCGATATGATCCGTCAAACCCGGGAGGCGGCCGAGCGTCGTGCCGCCGCGTTGCGTGAACAGATCGAACAGCATAATTACCGCTATTATGTGCTTGATGACCCCCAAGTCTCGGATGCCGACTACGATGCGCTGATGCGCGAGCTGCAAACGCTCGAGGCCGATCATCCGGACTTGGTCACGCCGGATTCGCCGACGCAGCGCGTGGGTGCAAAGCCGATTGAAGCCTTAGGTGAGGCTCGGCACGGTGTTCCCATGCTTTCATTGGACAATGTTTTCGATGCGGCAGAGCTGGGCGAGTTCGATCGCCGGGTTCGGGAACGGCTGGGTACAAACCGCATCGCCTACATGGCCGAGCCCAAGCTGGATGGGCTGTCCGTTAACCTACGCTATGAAAAGGGGCGGCTGGTCCAGGGCGGGACGCGGGGAGACGGTCAGGTCGGGGAGGACATCACCGCCAATATTCGCACGCTGCGCACGATACCGTTGCGCTTGCGCGGCGAGGGCTGGCCTGATCTGATCGAGGTGCGAGGCGAGATCGTCATCCGTAAAGCCGACTTCGAGCACCTCAATCGGCTTCGCCTCGAAGCGGGCGAGCGCCCTTTCGCCAATCCCCGTAATGCGGCCGCCGGCAGCCTGCGTCAGCTTGATCCTAGGGTCACTGCCCGCCGGCCCCTGACTTTCTTCGCTTTCGGTATCGGCGAGTCTAGCGAGCCGGTCGCGGAGCGGCAGTCCCGGATTCTGGAACGATTACGCCATTGGGGATTCCGCGTCTATGAGCGAGTTCAGACGGTGACGGGGGTAGAGGAATGCCTAGCTTACTATCGTCGGCTCATGGCACAGCGTGAAACGCTGCCATTCGAGGTCGACGGCGCGGTCTACAAAGTAGACGATTTGGGCAGTCAGCAGCACCTGGGCTTTACCGCCCGGGCACCGCGTTGGGCCGTGGCCTATAAGCTTCCCGCGCGCGAGGCCGTCAGCGTCGTGCTCGACATCGAGCCCTCCGTCGGGCGTACGGGTGTCATTACACCGGTTGCCCGATTGGAGCCGGTGCAGCTCGGCGGTGTAATCGTTCGTCATGCGACCTTGCATAACGAGGATGAGGTTCGGCGCAAGGATGTGCGAATCGGCGATACCGTCATGCTACGCCGGGCCGGCGATGTGATCCCGGAGATCATCGGCGTGCGGTATGAGAAGCGCCCTCACGGCACTCAGCCCTGGTGCATGCCGCTGAACTGTCCGGTCTGTGGCGCAGAAGTCATACGTCTAGAGCATCAGGCGGCCCATCGCTGCCTCGGCGGCCTCTATTGCACGGCGCAGCGTACGGGCGCTATTTTGCACTTCGCCTCACGCCGGGCCATGGACATCGACGGCCTGGGTGAGAAGCTGGTGGAGCAGTTGGTCGGCCGCGGACTGGTTGCCACAGTGGCCGATCTTTATTCGCTCGAGTGGGCTCAGTTGGTAAAACTGGAGCGGATGGGGGAGCGCTCCGCACATAATCTGCTGCGAGCGATTGACGCCTCACGCGCGACGACTTTGGCCCGTTTCCTCTATGCCTTGGGAATACCCGAGGTCGGCGAGGTTACGGCCAAGCGGCTGGCGGAGCATTATGGCGACCTTGATCCACTGGAGCGCGCCACGGCGGATGCGCTCACCCGGCTCCCCGATATCGGCCCCGTGCTGGCGCAGCGTATCACCCATTTCTTTGCCCAACCGCACAATCGTGAAGTCATCGATGCCTTGCGCCGCAGTGGGGTCCACTGGCCGGCGCCAGCCGCTGCGATTCAAAGCAAACCGCTGGCCGGCCGGGTTTTCGTTCTGACAGGCATGCTCAAAGGTTATACCCGAGAAGAAGCACAGGAGCGCATCGAGGCCCTCGGCGGCCGAGTCACTGGCCATGTTTCCAAGAACACCGACTACGTGGTGGTCGGCGACAATCCGGGTTCGAAACGGGACAAGGCGGTGCAACTCGGCATTAGCTTATTGGACGAGAGCGGTTTCCGGCAGTTGATCGCGGATAAGTAGCAATCTGACTGCGTACGAGACTTCTGGAACTACCCATGCCATGTTGCTCGAAGGCCATCCTCATGCCCGCCGGTTCGGGTGCGCCGTCCGATAAACCTCCAGCCCCATGTGTGTGTCTCAGACATTGTTCGCCGCAATGCGGTATGGCGCGGCAGTCCATCCGCTCACTCCTTCTCCTGTTGCCGGTGCTCCTGTGGGCTCAGCGCCTGGATGCTCAAGGCGTGAATGGTATCAGCACGCATCGCCTCGCCCATTGCCTCGTATATCATGCGGTGCCGCTGAAGCGTGCTCCGACCGGTGAAATCCGGGCTGACCACCAATACCCGGTAATGGCCGCCGCCGTCCTTGGCTCCAACATGCCCGGCGTGCAATCGACTGTCATCGCGCACCGTCACGGTTTCAACCTGCAGCGCTGCGCGCAGCCGACGCTCGATCATTGCAACCCGTGACTCGGTCATGTCAGTACCCGCTTGAATGGTTTAACGATCACCCGTTGATAGACGCCCGCCTCGACGTAAGGATCGGCATCGGCCCAGGCCTGTGCCGCCTCCAGCGAAGCGAATTCGGCAATCACCAGACTACCGGAAAAACCGGCCGGTCCGGGGTCTTCGCTGTCGATGGCCGGGTGCGGACCGGCCAGCAACAGACGCCCCTCGGCCCGCAGCTGTTCCAGGCGTTGCAGGTGGGCGCTACGGGCTTTGGCCCGTAATGGCTGGCTATTCGCGACGTCCTCGCTGAGGATGGCATAGTACATCAATCGAAGGCCTCCATGCTGGACAGGCACTGCTGCGGGCTAGCCTACCATAACCCGCCGTCCCTGACGCGACCAGGACGAGCCGTTACAATGTATCTTCATGCCGCCGGCGGCACTCAGCAGAGGGTACCCCATGTGCCAGTTTTTCGTGATCCATCCGATGACTCCCCAACCGCGCCTGATTCGCCGAACCGCCGAGATTCTGCAGCGTGGCGGCGTGATCGCCTACCCCACCGATACCGCCTATGCGCTGGGCTGTTGCATGGGGGAGAGGGAGGCCGTAGAGCGGATTCGGCGCCTGCGCAAGCTGCACGAGCGGCATAATTTCACCTTGGCCTGCCGTGACTTATCGGATATCGGCACCTACGCCAAGGTCGGTAACAATGCCTTTCGTTTGCTCAAGGCTCATACTCCGGGGCCGTATACCTTCATCCTTCCCGCTACCAGCGAGGTGCCGCGGCGACTCCAACACCCGAAGCGTAAGACCATTGGTATCCGTGTCCCGGACAGTGCGGTAGCGAATGCTATTTGCGCTGAACTCGGTGCACCGTTGATGACCACTACGCTGCTACTGCCCCATGACGATCTGCCTTTGACTGATCCGGAGCTGATACGCGAGCGTATTGGTGCGCAGCTGGATTTGATCATCGACGGCGGCGCCGGCGGGTTGGAGCTGAGCACAGTAATCGATCTCACCGGCGAGACGCCGGCGGTGATCCGGCGTGGCGCGGGCAATGCCGCGGTGTTTGAAGCCTAGCCGCAGCCCGGCTGACGAGGGAGGCGGCTGCGCCGCCTTTTGCGGCGGGCTATTATGTGATTCGTCCCCGCTGAGCGAAATCGACCCTAGGAGGTGATGTTGAGCATACACGACCCGCGTCAGACTCGCGTTCTTTCCGGGATGCGGCCTACCGGCCGGTTGCATTTGGGTCATTACCACGGTGTCCTGAAAAATTGGGTGCAGTTGCAGCAGGAGCATGAGTGTTTCTTTTTCGTCGCGGATTGGCATGCATTGACCACCGCCTACGATGAGCGCGAAATCATCGGTGAGAACATTTGGGATTTGGTGATCGACTGGCTGGCTTGTGGTGTTAACCCGAATTTGGCAAAGATCTTCATCCAGTCGCGGGTTATCGAACACGCTGAGTTGCACGTGTTGCTGTCTATGATCGCCCCGCTCGGCTGGCTGGAACGGGTGCCCACCTATAAGGATCAGCAAAAGAATTTGCGTGACAAGGACTTGCTCACTTACGGCTTTTTGGGCTACCCGGTACTGCAGAGCGCCGATATTCTCATCTATCAGGCAAGCGCCGTGCCGGTCGGAGAAGATCAGGTCTCGCACGTGGAGCTCACGCGCGAGCTCGCTCGGCGTTTTAACTATCTGTTCGGTCGTGAGCCGGACTTCGCGGACAAGGCCGCCGCCGCGGCCAAGCGGATGGGTAAGAAAAACGCCCGACTCTACGCCGAGTTGCGCCGTAAATACCAGCAACAAGGTGACCACGAGGCGTTGGGCGAGGCGCAGGCGTTGATCGAGAGTCAGCAGAACATTACGCTGGGTGAGCGCGAGCGCCTACTGGGTTACCTGGAAGGCACGGGGCGCACTATTTTACCGGAGCCGAAGGCGCTGCTGACGCCGGCCTCGCGCATGCCGGGGCTGGACGGGCGCAAGATGTCCAAATCCTATGGCAATACGATTTCGCTGCGGGACGAGCCAGGAGCGGTGGAGCAAAAGATCCGAACCATGCCCACGGACCCCGCTCGGGTGCGACGCACCGATCCGGGCGAGCCTACGAAGTGCCCGGTCTGGGACTTCCACCGGCTCTACTCCGAGCAAAAAACGCAGGAATGGGTGCTCGCCGGCTGCCGTTCCGCCGGCATCGGCTGTCTGGAGTGTAAACAGCCGATCGTCGATGCCGTGCAGGCGGAGCTTGCGCCCATTCGCGAGCGGGCCCGTGGATTCGAGGCTGATCCGCAAGCCGTCCGCCGCATTGTCTCGGATGGTTGCGAGAAGGCCCGCAGGGTGGCGCGAGAGACGATGCAGGAGGTGCGGGCTGCTGTCGGCCTGGATTATCGGTGATGGCAAGCGAAGTGGACGCAGCGCAGGAGACGGCCTACCCCGAGTATGTGGACGCTCAATCCACGGCCTCGATCGCCAAGATCAGAGGCGAGCCGCTGACCAAGCTTCCGCACGATCTCTATATCCCGCCGGATGCCTTGGAGGTCATCCTGGAGACCTTCGAGGGGCCGCTTGATCTGTTGCTTTATCTGATCCGTCGCCAGAACCTCGATGTGCTCGATATCCCGATTGCCGAGATTACTCGGCAGTATATGCGTTACGTCGAACTGATGCAGGATCTGCGTCTGGAGCTTGCGGCTGAGTACCTAGTCATGGCGGCGGTTTTGGCGCATATCAAATCACGCACGTTACTGCCACAGCCAGCTGCGCAGGAGTCCGAAGAAGCCGATCCGCGGGTCGAGTTGGCGCGCCGACTCCAAGAGTACGAGCAGTGCAAAGAGGCGGCGCAGGCCCTCGATGAGCAGCCCCGAGTGGCACGCGATGTCTTTCCGGGGCATGTCCCAGCTCCGTCGTTGCCATGCATTGAGCGAGCCGACCCGACGGTGAGTCTGGGCGAGCTGTTCCTGGCGTTGGCGGATGTAGTGGCTCGGGCGGAGCACTTTACCCATCACGCGGTGCAACGCGAGGTACTTTCGGTACGCCAGCGTATGGCCGATATACTGAGCCGGGTGGATAGCGAGCGCTTCAGTGCGTTTGCAGAGCTGTTTCCCGCCAGCGAAGGGCGGTTGGGCGTTACCGTCACGTTCCTGGCCGTGTTGGAGCTGTACCGGGGGCGGTTGATCGAGCTGCGCCAGGCTGAGGCGTTTGCACCGATCTACCTGCGCGCGGTTGCGGATGCCGCGCGGGACGGCCGAGTTGAGCAATCGAGTAAGGGATGATAAGCCATAATGGAGCCAGAGCTGAAGTACATCATCGAGGCCGCTTTATTGGCGGCCGGTGAGCCGCTGTCGGTGGAACGTCTGCAGAGGCTGTTTCCGCACGACCAACAACCGGGGACGGCGGCCGTGCGCAGAGCCTTGGCTGCGCTGGCCGAGGACTATGAGCACCGTGGCATCGAGCTCAAAGAGGTCGCCAGCGGCTATCGGATTCAGGTGCGCACGGAGTTGGCGTCTTGGGTGGCGCAACTTTGGGCGGCGCGGCCCGGGCGCTATTCCCGCGCGCTGCTGGAAACACTCGCGCTCATCGCTTACCGTCAACCCATCACGCGCGGTGAAATCGAGGAGATCCGGGGCGTCGCGCTGAGCACTTCGATTATGCGAACGCTGCAGGAACGTGGCTGGATTCATGTCGCAGGCTATCGGCCGTTGCCGGGGCGACCGGCCCTATTCGGCACTACTCGGGCTTTTCTGGATTACTTCAACCTCAAAAGTCTGGAGGAACTGCCTGCACTGACCGAGCTCAAGGATTGGCGCGACGTTCAGCCGGAGCTCGAACTGTGTTTGGCCCAGGCGGATGGGGACGATACAGTGCGGGCGGCAGGATGAGCGAGACGGAAAAACTGCAAAAGGTCCTGGCCCGAGCTGGCATAGGTTCGCGCCGGCAGATGGAGCATTGGATTCGGGACGGTCGTATCCGGGTCAACGGTCGAATCGCCCGGCTCGGTGAGCGCGTGGCGCCGCAGATGCAGATTATAGTGGATGGACGGCCGTTGCGGCGGTGGAGCTTAAGCGGGTTGCCGCGTATGTTGCTTTATCACAAGCCGGTCGGCGTAGTGACCACGCGCTCGGATCCCGCCGGACGTCCCACCGTTTTTCAGCATTTGCCGAGAATCAAAAAGGGGCGCTGGATTGCGGTGGGCCGACTGGATATCAATACCTGCGGCCTGCTGCTGTTCACCACCGACGGAGAACTCGCCAATCGCTTGATGCATCCATCCTTTCGCCTGGTGCGCGAATACGCTGTTCGGGTCTACGGTGAAGTCACCGCCGAGATGATTACCCGATTGCAACAAGGCGTGGAGCTTGAGGACGGCCGTGCCGCCTTTGATCGCATTGAAGTGCTCTGCGAAGCGCAGGCTGCCAATGGTTGGTATCGGGTACGCTTGGCCGAGGGTCGTCGCCGAGAAGTGCGGCGGCTTTGGGAGTCGCAGGGGGTGCGTGTGAGCCGGTTGATCCGGCTACGCTACGGCCCGGTGCGGCGGCCGCCCGGGCTGAGGCAGGGGCAAGTCAGGAAATTGGATCCGGCTGAGATAGCCCGCTTGTACCGGGCCGTCGATCTAGATCCCGCCCGGCCGGAGCGGCAGGCTTGCACCCGCCGCATGGGTGAGGCGCTGAAAAACGGGTAAGGAGCCTGCCGTGCGTTTTCACGGCCCAGGCTGTTCCCCCGTCGAGGCGACCCGGCATGGGCGCCGCGCGAGTGCCGTCGCACTGCGGCGAGCGGCTATCGTGGGCGTATCCAGTGCTGAGCCGGCGCTTACTTGAGGCGCTACGGTCCTGGATACATGGCGCTCGCGTACATTATGGCAGACCATTGTGATCCGGTCCTGCAGGGCTGCCGGTAAGTGCGAATATGCACCGATCAGCAGTACCAAGCGCCGTATTCCATCGTCGATGTCGCACAAACTGCACAAGCGGCTCTGAATCGAGGGCTTGGTCAGGGCCGGCTCGAATTCCCGCAGCAGGTAGATACCGTAGTGGCGGCTAGCCCCGATATAGGCGAGCACATCCGCTGGGGTGCGAGTGCGTGGAATGAAGATATGCTCGACGCCAATCCGGTAGAGCCCGCTTTGCGATGTCCAATCGTAGACGGCCTGCCCGGTTGTGAGCGAATACCGTTTGAACAAGGCGAGCAGGCGATCGGTCTCCTGAGTTTTGAGCGCGGCAATGCGCTTCGTGGAGTCGATGATCTGTTGCAGCGTATTGATTGCATCCATAGCGCTCACTGGTGAGTTTTCTATAATTGGAGGCTCACTGTAGTGGATTAATAGCATAATGTTATGTGATTTATTTCAAAATTTTACTTCTCGGCCGGCGCAGCATTTGTCCACCGCAAGCGTGAATATCCCACCCTGGCGGGTGGGGCGCCCAGGATCGAGCAGATAGATCAGCCCACGTGCCGCCCCGTCCGGTGAGCGCAACTCCGCTGGGTTCTCAGCCGGGTAGGCGAGCGCGCGCAGCGCCGTGCGAGTCGCACCCGGATCGTAGCTCACGCAGCTCACCGGCGAGTCGTCCGGTAGCTCGGCGGCGAGTGTTCGCATCAAGCCCTCGAGTCCGGATTTGGCGACGCCGTAGGCGCCGGCGTAAGGTTTGCCGATGCGCCCGGCCAGGTCACTGATGAAGATCACGCGGCTGTGTGAGGCGCGCTCCAGCAACGGTAGACAGGCTCGGGTGAGCAAAAAGGGTGCATTGAGGTTGATATGCAGGGTTCGGAACCAAGTCTCGATGTGGTAGTGGGCGATCGGACAGGGTCGGCCCAGGTCGGCGGCATTGTGGATCAGCGCATCAAGGCCGGCTAGGCTGTCATTCAGCCGTTGGGCGAGCTCCGTATAGTCTTGGGGCTTCGCGCCGAGCAAATCCATGGGATAAATGGCCGGCTGGGGGCCGCCGGCTGCCTCGATCTCATCGTAAACGCGCTCCAAGGGTGGAATGTGCCGATCGAGTAGAATCACTGTGGCGCCGGCTCGTGCCGCCGCCAAGGCGGTTGCACGCCCAATCCCGGCGCCGGCGCCGGTAATGAGCACTCGCTGGTCGGCCAAGGCGTTGGCGGGAGGACGGTAATCGACCGGGATTTCTTCGGTCATGGTTTCGGACATTGCTCGATCTCCTCAGCTTGGCCTGCGCGATCGCGGCTGCGCGCGTGCCGTGCGCCACGCCAGCCAGAGTTTGTGCAAGGGGGTCAGGTGATAACGCCGCTCCAATAGCGAAAAGTGATCGTTCGCCATCACTTCGAGTAACGAGCGGTATAGTTCGCCCAGTACAAGAGCTGGGCGTTGTGACCAGCGTTCCGTCGGCGGCAGCCGCTGCGAGGCCTGGGCATAAAAACGGCGTGCGCGCTCGGCCTGCTCGGTGAACAAGCGGCGCACCGGCTCGCTGGTCGTGGAACGCTGCAAATCGCTCCAGTCGACACCGGCGTCGCGCATGTCCGCCTCCGGAATGTAGCACCGTCCAGCCGCTGCATAGCGGCGGACGTTGCGTAGAAAACGAGTCAATTGCAGCGCGGTGCCCAAATCGTGGGCGAAGTCGAAGACATGGCGATCGCGGTAGCCGCAGACCTGCACCGACAGGCTGGCGATGGAGCAGCCGAGTCGATGGCAGTAGAGTGAGAGCTCGCGAAAACTCGGATAGAGATTGTACTCCAAGTCCATTTGCGCACCTTCGAGAATCTGCTCGAAGTAGTGCCGATCCAGTCGATAGCGCTGCACCGGTGCGTGCAAGGCTTGGCTGATGGGGTGGTTGCCGCAGCCCTCGAAGATACGCGCGAGCTCTTCCCGCCACCAGGCGAGTTTGGCCGCAGCCACTTGGTGATCGCGGCATTCCGCCACGATCTCGGTCACCTCGGCGTAAAAGGCGTGCAAGGCAAGCAGCGCCGCGCGTTTGTCCGTTTCCGTGAACAACAATGCATAATGCAGACTTGATCCCCTGGGGGCGGCTTTGTCGCGGCAGAGCTCGACGGTGTTCACAGCGTGTCCACGGTTTCGCAGGGGCGGGCGTACTGGCTCTGGATCCGAGTGCAATGCGTGGTTTCCACAAGCGGCATCCGATCTGAGATAACCGACTCGCCGGGCGCGACCGGATTCGGCGCGGCTAGCCGTTTGATAACGCTCATGGGGTTATTTGGACGTCGGGTGGGCCCGACTGGCTCGACGGATCCAGCGCGGTGGTCAACCAAGGCAGTATCTCCAGCGGATGCTCGATGAGCCCGTCGGCACCCCAATCGGCCACCCGGGCATTGGGCTCGAGATAGCCGAACAGCGCCGCCAAGGCCGGGGTGCCGGCGCGCCGCGAGGCTTGGATGTCCTGTTGTGCATCACCCACCATTACACACTCCGGAGGCGTCAGAGCTAATTGCCGGCAGGCTGCAAAGATGGGGTGGGGGTTGGGTTTGTGCAATGCTCGACAATCACCGCTAATGACACAGGCGGCGCGCGGAAGGTAGCCAAGTTGTTTCAGCAGTGGTCGAGTGAGCCAGCTCGGCTTATTGGTCACGACCCCCCAGCGCAGGTTGCGTGCCTCGATCTCGGCTAGCAGTTCGTCGATACCGGGGAAAGGGCGGGTCTGGCGGCTGAGCCGCGCCCGATAGATCTCGAGGTAGCGCCGTAGCAACGATTCGAAACCCGGCTCGTTACGACTGATCGCAAAGCCGCAGCGAATCATTGCCGCCCCTCCTTGTGCGACCACCGGCCGCAGCGGCTCCGAGGCCAGGGCGGCCAGACCCTGTTCGCGGCGCAGGTCATTGAGACTGCCAATCAGATCGGGTGCCGTGTCAAGGAGCGTGCCATCTAGATCCAGTAGGACCGCCTTGGCAAGGTGCGATGCGAGCGGCCGGGCGCCACCTGCGACAAAATCAATCATCCCGCGTACCTCGGCCAGTTTAGGCAGCATGGCAGTGGCAATCGCTGGCGCAGGCTTGGTTCGCAAAGGGAGCGCCGCCACTCTTTGGTAGCGGTGTCATCTCCGGTCTTGGTCATCCGAATGTCCCGATAATACCGGTTGCCTTGCATTGTCTTGGAATCCGATTAGCTGCCCCGTGGCAAGTGCGTTCTCGATACCTCAGCGGATTTATTGTTCGGGCGTAAAATATGCCAGATAGTTGACCGAAACATCGTGGCTGAGCGCATAACGACGTGTGATCGGGTTGTACCCGAGGCCGCGTAGATCCTGCAACAAAAGGCCCTGGGCACGGGCCCACGCCGCCAGCTCGGAGGGGCGGATGAATTGGCGGTAATCGTGGGTGCCGCAAGGCAGCAGTCGCAGCACGTATTCGGCTCCGATGATCGCCAATAAATAAGCTTTGGGGTTGCGATTGATGGTCGAGAAAATCGCCGCGCCACCGGGGCGCAGCAGGCGTGCACAGGCGCTGATCGACGCAGCCGGATTCGGCACGTGCTCGAGCAGTTCCATACAGGTAACCGCGTCGAATTCATGGGGACGGCTTTGCGCGAGTTCCTCCACACCGGTCAGTTGGTAGTCGACCGCGATGTGCGCTTCCGCGGCATGGAGCCTTGCCACGGCCAGGCTCCGTTCGGCCAGGTCGATGCCGAGCACTCGTGCGCCGCGCCGTGCCATGGCTTCGCTCAGCAGGCCACCGCCGCAGCCTACGTCGACAATGCTCCGATTTGCGAGACCTCCGAGGCATCGCTCGACGTAGTCAAGACGCAGGGGGTTGATCTGATGCAGGGGCTTGAATTCGCCCTCAGGATCCCACCATCGGCTGGCGATGCGATCGAATTTAGCCAGCTCCAGGGGGTCGGTATTGGTGTTCAGGGGCACTTCTAGCAATCTTCCGCCTCACACACTACGGCGCCGTGCGCGAAGCCGCGCAAAGCGGGGCGTCTGCGGATCCCCGCGCGGCCATCTCGGTCGGCGCCAGGTGGTCGTGGTGCAACCCAGCCCCGCACCGACTCGAACAAGGCACCATGATTTTTTGTAGAAAAACCTAGGCTGATCCGCTGCCGCGCCCGCCTATGGCATTGGCACACGGGGAACCATCAAGATTGTATTTTATCATGCCAATATTGGCAGTGACTGAGTATTGCCGCCGGATCCAAGCTCATGAGTCGCCCGTCCGTGACCGCCGCACAACCGGCCACCCAAACGTCGCTCACCTGGGATCGAGCGACGGCATAGACGAGTTGCGAGATCGGGTTGTAGACCGGTGCGCTGCCTAGGCAGCCGAGGTCGACCGCGACCAGGTCGGCGTATTTGCCGGGTAGCAAAGAGCCGATCCGATCGGCGAGCCCCAGTGCTTGGGCGCCTGCCAGTGTCGCCATATGCAGCGCGTGGTGAGCGGGCAGTGCCGTTGCGTCGCCGGCCACGCCCTTGGCGAGCAACGCCGCCATGCGCATCTCGCCGAACATGTCCAAGTCGTTGTTGCTGGCCGCACCGTCGGTGCCGAGAGCAACGTTGACGCCGCGCTCGAGCAGCGCCGGTACCGGTGCGAAGCCGCTTGCGAGCTTGAGGTTGGACTCCGGGCAATGCACGATGTGGGCGCCGCTCTCGGCCAGCCGGTCCATTTCGGCCGCTTCGAGCTGGGTCATGTGGACCGCGATCAGGCCTGGTGAGAGCAGACCGATTGCATCCAGCCGCGCCAGCGGCCGAACGCCGTGCCGCTCGATACTTTGCGCAATCTCATGCGCGGTTTCATGGAGGTGAATGTGCACGGGGACGTCGAGTTCATCGGCCAGAGTGCGAATGCGCTCCAGGTTGCGCTCGGAGACGGTGTAGGGCGCATGAGGGGCAAACGCGGTGGTCACCAGCGGGTCGTTACGCAGGGTGTCGTGCAATGCAAGCCCTCGGCTCAGATATTCGTCGGCCGAGGCTGCGTAAACGCTTGGCAGGTCGATCACGATCATGCCCACAACCGCGCGTATGCCCGCTCGCATCGCGATTCGGGCCGTCGCTTCGGGGAAAAAATACATGTCGTTAAAGCAGGTGATGCCGCCGAGCAGCATTTCGGCCACCGCCAGTTCGCTACCCTGTCGCACGAATTCGGCGCTGACATGGACCTGCTCAGCCGGCCAAATATGTTTCCTGAGCCAAGTCAGCAGCGGTAGGTCGTCGGCCAATCCCCGCAGCAAGGCCATGGCAGCGTGCGTGTGCGCGTTCACCAGTCCTGGAATGAGCACATGATTGTTTAGCTCGCGTACGCAAGGCGCCTGATAGCGGTGCTGCGCCTCGGTTTGGGGGAGGATCTGCGCAATTCGGCCGGCACGGATGATCAAGGCGTGATGGTCCAGGACCACGCCGCTCGGTTCCACCGGGACCAACCAGCGAGCGTTTATGATCGTATCCGCTTGCTCCATGATGTAATCTCTGCGTTCGGCCAACCGGCCCATAAGCGGAGGATAGTGTGCGACAATCTTCCGCCCAGGTTAAGCACGATCGAATAGTCCATACCATGGAGCATGACACGGTTCGCGCGCTGCGCTGGACCGGGGAGACGCTGGTGCTCTTGGATCAGCGCCGCTTACCCCACGAGATCCGATACGAGGAATGCGCCAGCGCCGCGGAGGTGGCGGATGCCATCCAAGCGATGATCGTCCGCGGTGCGCCGGCGATCGGTATTGCCGCAGCCTATGGGGCCGCGCTAGCTACTCGTCAGCATACTGATCCGGTCAAACGGGAAGCCGAGTTGCAGCACTTGGCACAGGCCCGACCAACGGCGGCCAATTTGCATTGGGCGCTGCAGCGCATGCGCGCTAAGCTATCGAATGGGGCGGATGCCGAGGCTATGGCGGGCGAGGCATGCCGTATCCATGCTGAAGACGTGCGCGCGAACCACCGCATGGGCCAGTTGGGTAAGGGTTATTTCACCGCTAAGGGCGCGGTGTTGACCCAC
>JAGFJL010000016.1 GCA_024102725.1 Nitrococcus mobilis | reverse complement strand
TCCGCCCGCAGCGCGCCGCCGTGGTTCCGGCCCCTTCGGGCTACGCCCTCCAGGGCCGGAACCACGGCCAGCACAGGCGGACAATTCATTTGCTACAAAACCGGACAAATCTATTTGTTGCTAACACCATCATCCAAATTTATGAAAGGCACAAGGATATAAGGATCTGAGCCTGTCCTTCCCCAGCAATATCGGTGACAGATCACGAATTCAGCCTGTCGACCTCCTTAATCTTGGATGTGTCCTCCGGATGCACCAGACCCTGAACGTCCAGCCGCATGGTGGCGGGTGAAATAATAGCTGTTACCGATGCCGATATCGCATTCGCCCGAGACGATACCGCGGAGCTGATCGGTATCACCGCCCTGGGGTTCGCGGGCGCGGTTGACCTACAGCCCGGCGGCTCAGTCCCGCGCACCGTCCGTACCCAGATTGTTCGATCATCGGCGCTGGTCGCGTTCAGCGGATTTCCTCCGTGGCACCTTCCATGAGCATGCGCCGGCCTATGATCACCCGCATGATCTCGTTGGTTCCCTCCAGGATCTGATGCACGCGCGTGTCGCGGACGTGGCGCTCGAGCGGGTATTCGCGAATGTAGCCATAGCCGCCATAGAGCTGCAGAGCGTCATTGCAGACCCGAAAGCCCACGTCGGTGGCCAGGCGCTTGGCCATGGCACAGTAGATGGTGGCGTCCGGATCCCGGCGATCGAGCTTCCAGGCGGCAAGGCGTACCAACTGCCGTGCGGCTACCAGCTCGGTGGCCATGTCGGCAAGCTTGAACTGCAGACTCTGGAACTCGGCCAGCGCCCGACCGAACTGGCGGCGTTGATGCAGGTAGCCGCGGGCGGCTTCGAGTGCCGTCTGCGCGGTACCGATCGAGCAGGTGGCGATGTTGACACGACCGCCGTCGAGCCCCTGCATGGCGATCTTGAAGCCCTCGCCTTCCGCACCCAGGCGGTGATCGGCGGGAATCCGGACATCCTCGAAGGTGATGGAGCGCGTCGGCTGGCTGTTCCAGCCCATTTTCGCTTCTTTGCGGCCATAGCTGACGCCGGTACTGTCGGCGGGTACGGCAAAGGCGGTGATACCGCTTGCCCCCTCGCCCCCGGTTCGTGCCATGACCAGCAGCAGCTCGGTGGCGCCCGCTCCGGAGCTGAACACCTTGGTGCCGTTGATGCGATAATGCTGCGCGCTACGGCGCGCCGTGGTCTGCAGAGAGGCGGCATCGGAGCCGGCAGCCGGCTCGGTGAGACAGTAGCTCGCGAGCTTGCGGGCGCGGCTCAACCCCTCGCCCCAGGCCGCCTTGAGGGCATCGCTGCCCCAGGTGGCGATCATCCAGGTCGCCATGTTATGGATCGTTATATAGGCAGCTGTGGAGGTGCAGCCTGCCGCCAGTTCCTCGAAAATGAAGGTGGCATCCAGCCGCGAGAGGCCCAGCCCGCCCATCTCTTGGGGCGTGTAGACCGCACAGAATCCCAACTCGCCGGCCAGCGCAATGGTCTCCTTAGGGAACACGCACTCCGCGTCCCAGCGCGCCGCATTGGGAGTCAGCTCGTGGCGGGCGAAATCGCGCGCCGCATCCTGAAAGGCGATTTGTTCTTCGGTCGGTGCGAAATCCATGCCTCCAGTCCTCGCAGTGAGGGGGCACCCGGGCGAGCTTTCGGAAACCGGCGCGGGCAGCCTTGAGCCAGGCATACAGCGCCTCTTGAACGCCGTCCGGACGGGAGCTTTCCCGTCGAGCCGACGGCGCCTTGCCGGGTGCCACCGAATCCGGTCAACTCGGCCAGCGCTACACCGGCGCCGCTCAGCGTAGGCTGATCGTCATATTGGGGCGATTATCCGCTGCGGTGCCCGCTTCGAACCAGCGTTCGATCACGGTCTTGGTTTCGGTGTAGAAGCGCACCGCATCCTTGCCATAGGCATGCAAGTCTCCGTAGAAAGAGCCCTTGCTGCCGGTAAAGGCAAAAAACGGCAAGGGCACCGGGATCGGCAGATTGACCCCGATCTGGCCGACTTCGACCGCCTGCCGGTATTTGCGGGCGGCCGCTCCGGAAGCGGTGAAAATGGAGGTGCCGTTACCGTACGGATTGCCGTTGACCCGCTCGATGGCTTGGTCGAGATTGGCGACGTGCATCACCGCCAACACGGGGCCGAAGATCTCCTCCCGGTAGCAGCTCATCGCGGGGGTGACCTCGTCGAGCAGTGTGGGACCCAACCAGTTGCCTTCGGGGAAGCCGGCAACGCTACAACCACGGCCGTCGAGTAGTAGCTTGGCCCCTTCCCGTGCCGCCTCCTCTATGATTCGCTCGACCCGTGCCCGGGCCCGGCGGCTGATGAGCGGTCCATAGGCGGCGGCGGGGTCCGTCGCCGGGCCGGGGCGGAGCTTGGCCATCGCCGCATGGAGCTCGTCGACCCATCCCCGTGTCTGCTTACCGACCAGCACGGCCACCGAGATGGCCATGCAGCGCTGGCCGGCGGCACCGCAGGCGGCGCTGACCAAGTGGTCGATAGCTTGTTGTTTATCGGCGTCAGGCATGACCACCATGTGGTTTTTAGCGCCGACCATGCACTGGACACGCTTGAAGTGGGCCGTGGCGGTGCGATAGATGTGCTGCCCCGCCGCAGGTGAGCCCACGAAGGAAACCGCCCGAATATCCGGATGCTCGAGCAAGGCATCTACTTGCGCCTTGCCGCCGTGGATAATCTGCAGCAGTCCCGCCGGGAACCCGGCCTGCGCGAACAGCTCAGCCAGGCACATCGGTGTGAGTGGATCTTGCTCGGAGGGCTTGAGCACGAAAGCGTTGCCGCAGCCAATCGCCAATGGGAACATCCACAGCGGAATCATGGCCGGAAAATTGAACGGTGTGATCCCCGCGCACACTCCCAACGGTTGCCGCCAACTGGTGGTATCCATGTTGGCGGCGACATTCGCCAACGTCTCTCCCATGAGGTGGGTGGGCAGGCCCATGGCGTATTCGACCACCTCGATTCCGCGCCATACTTCACCTTTGGCGTCGGCAAAAGTCTTGCCGGTCTCCTCGGCCAGCGTCTGGGCGATCGCCTCTTGGTGCGCCTTGAGCAGTTCCTGATAGCGCATCAGGTAGCGCGCCCGCTCGGGTACGGCGACTTCTCGCCAGTGCTTCTGAGCCGCTTTGGCGGAGGCGATCGCGCGTTCGATTTCCGCGCTCGGCGTGACCGGGCACTCGGCAATGACCGTGTTGGTGGCGGGGTTGGTGACATCGATCCACTCGTGGGCTGCACTGTCCACGAACTGGCCGTCGATGAAAAGCGGAACCTTCTTTGCCATGGCGCTCACTCCTGAGCTTGGCGGCACTCCGTGCGTGTCGAGCGAGTAGTGGCCGCACTGTGCATAAACTTTCCTATAATGCAGTCTAATGAGGTTTACGTGAACGTCAATTTGGCTTGGTCTCGCGTTGATCCGAGGGTGGCAGGCCAGATAATGACGTGGAAAACGATAGGCGGGGAGCCGGCGGATGCAGGTTGCGGGCAATGTGTTTCTGGTTACCGGCGGCGGCTCGGGACTGGGCCGGGCGACGGTCCGGCGGCTGGCGGCGCATGGCGCTCGAGTGGTAATTGCGGATCTCGATGCCCCAGCGGCGCAGTCGCTGGCCGAGGAGCTCGGTGAACAGGGGCGTTTCGTTGCGGCGGACGTGGTCCATGAGGAGGCGATGCAGCGGGCTGTGACTACCGCCGTGGCGGCTTTCGGCGCCTTGCACGGGCTTATCAACTGTGCGGGTACGGTGCTCGGGTGCAAGGTCGTAAACCGGCAAGGTGAGCCGCATCCGCTCGAGCTCTTCGCCCGGACGGTTCAGGTCAATTTGATAGGGACCTTCAATGCGATCCGGCTCGCGGCAAAGGTCATGGCACAGGGGCCGGCCGGCGCTGACGGCGAGCGCGGTGTCATTGTCAACACGGCGTCGGTGGCGGCTTACGACGGCCAGATCGGGCAGGCGGCTTATTCGGCTTCCAAGGCGGGCATCGTGGGGATGACCTTGCCGCTTGCCCGCGAGCTCGCCGCCTACGGTATTCGCGTGATGACCATTGCGCCCGGCGTTTTTGCAACGCCCATGATGGCGAGCCTGCCGGAGCAGGTACGCACGCAACTGGGCGGGCAGACGCCCTTCCCCGCCCGGCTCGGGCACCCGAGTGAGTTCGCGGCGCTGGCGCAGCATATCATCGAGAATACGATGTTGAATGGTGAATCCATCCGCCTCGACGGTGCCTTGCGCATGCCGCCGAAATAAGCGACCGCCTGCGCAGCGGTGCAAGGGATGGCCATTGCGCGTGGGTGCGCGAGTGATCTAACGTTTGCGTAAACGAGGACCTCGAAAAACCAGATTTCGCGTCGTCATCCCAGCGTAGGCTGGGATCCATCTTGCTGTTGCAAAAGGGGGAATGGATTCCGGCCTGCGCCGGAATGATGGAGTTCGGAAGTTATTCGAGGTTTCCAAACGTTATTTGCGCCGGCGACGTGCAGCGCACAAGCCGCAGTCGCGCCGGGTCAGGGCGAGCACCGAGCGTGCGGGTCCGCAGCACAACGGGGAATCCTCATGAAAGTTCTGGTGCCGGTCAAGCGTGTGATCGACTACAACGTCAAGGTCCGGGTCAAGGCCGACGGTAGTGGAGTGGAGACGGCGAATGTGAAGATGTCGATGAACCCGTTCGACGAGCTCGCCATTGAGGAGGCCATCCGCCTCAAGGAGGCGGGCCGGGTCGAGGCGATCGTCGCCGTTTCAATCGGCGCGCCGGCCTGCCGGGAGACTCTGCACACCGCGCTGGCGATGGGTGCCGACCGCGCGTTGCTGGTAACCACGGAGGCGGAACTGCAGCCCCTGGATGTGGCCAAGGTGCTCAAGGCTGTGGTGGCGCAGGAAGCCCCCGCATTGGTGATCATGGGCAAGCAAGCCATAGATGATGACTGCAACCAGACCGGGCAGATGCTGGCCGCCTTGCTCGGCTGGGGGCAAGGAACTTTCGCCTGTAGCGTAGCGCTCGCCGAAGACTCGGTGACGGTCACCCGGGAAATCGACGGCGGTAATCAAACCGTACGCTTGAAGCTGCCGGCCGTTGTGACCGCCGACCTGCGACTCAACGAGCCCCGCTACATCAAACTGCCGAACATCATGAAAGCGAAACAAAAACCGTTGCGGAGCCTGACCGTGCAGGAACTCGGCATCGAAGTCGCGGCGCGGCTCAAGACGCTGCAGGTGAGCGAGCCACCGCCGCGGCGCAGCGGTGTGAAAGTCTCGAGCGTCGCCGAATTGGTGGACAAGTTGCGCAACGAAGCGAAGGTGCTCTGAGATGAGCGTGCTGGTCATAGCCGAGCACGACAACACCACACTGGCCGGCGTGAGCTTGTCGGCTATTACGGCAGCGGCCCAGCTCGGTGACGAGGTGCAGGTGCTCGTCGCCGGCCATGGCTGTCGCGCCGTGGCCGAAGCGGCCGCGCGGGTGCAGGGTGTGAGCCTGGTGCGGTATAGCGAGGCCGCTCACTACGCCCGGCCGACAGCCGAGGATCTGGCGACACTGATTGCGGACCTCGCGGCCGAGTTTACGTATGTGCTGGCTCCGGCCAGCACTTTCGGCAAGAATTTCCTGCCCCGGGTGGCTGCAATTTTGGATGTGGCGATGATCTCGGATCTCATCCGGATCGAGGGCCCGGATCGGTTCGTGCGACCGATCTACGCCGGTAACGCCGTGGCTACGGTGCAGTCGACGGATCCGATCAAGGTGGTGAGTGTACGCGCCACGGCCTTCGATGCGGCGCCGATGGGCGCCACGGCGGCACCGATCGAGGTGTTGGAGGCCAAGCCGCACAGTGATCTTGCTGAAGTCCTTGCCGAGCAGCTAACCCAATCCGAGCGTCCCGAGCTGACGGCTGCTGAGATCATCGTCGCGGGGGGGCGCGGTATGGGCAGCGCGGAGGGTTTCCGGCTGCTCGAGGCGATTGCCGATCGGCTGGGGGCGGCCATCGGGGCCTCGCGGGCGGCTGTGGATGCCGGCTATGTTCCCAACGACTATCAGGTGGGGCAGACCGGCAAGATTGTCGCGCCCAAGCTCTACATTGCAGTGGGTATCTCCGGGGCCATACAGCACTTGGCGGGAATGCAGGATTCCAAGGTGGTGGTCGCGATCAACAAGGACGAGGCGGCGCCGATTTTCCAAGTAGCCGATTATGGTTTGGTGGCCGATCTATTCCAGGCATTACCCGAGCTCGAAGCGGAGTTGAACCGGGTACTGGCCAAGTGATGGCGCGGCCGGTCGAGCGCTTGCGTGGCGGTGCATTTTGTTATTAAAGTCACATAATGTTCAATGTATCCCTGCCAATCGAGCGACGCGGCCGTGCGCGCCGCCGGCGACGCATGTGGGGCAGCCGCCATTTCTGGCTCGGTGGCCGCCGCCAGGGGCCGCGACGTGCCGGTGATCACGACCGTGGCTGCTACACCGATGTCTACGACTCCGGGGTGGCGGCTAACGTGGTTATGATCATGGGCGGTTGCGTGTTGGATGCGCTGCTGACCTTGTATTTGCTCGGCAACGGCGCCGTTGAAGCCAATCCGGTAATGGCTGCGGCGCTCCTGCTCGGCGTGCGGCCATTCGTCCTGCTCAAAGTGGCACTCACCGGTATCTGCTTGTTGCTGCTTGCCACGCACCATCGCTTCGTTCTGTATCGGTGGTTGCGCGTGCAGCAGGTGCTGATTTGCCTCGCGATCGGCTATGCAGCCTTGTTGCTCTATGAGCTGGGATTGATCCAATTGATCACCTGATTGAACCGTTCAAGGCCGCGAGGCGGCCATGGTCAGCGATACCGAGTCGGCAAACCGAAGTGCATGGGGCTTGTCCACCTCGACCGCCGCGTGTTTGACCCCGCCGAAGGTCAGTACCAAGCTTAGAACATCGAAGACCAGCTTCTCCAGTAACAGGAACCGGTTGTTCTCCACCAAAGCGATGACCTGCTTGGTGATTACCCGGTAGTTCAACGCATGTTCAACCGCGTCCTGACTTGCCGCAGCGCGACCGTCGTAGTCGACCCGGATGCTGATGACGACATCTTGCAACTTCGTCTGCTCAACCGCATTCAGGCCGATGTAGGTGCGCAGCCGTAGATTTTTGATATGGATTTGCGAGTGATCGAACGTGATATCGTGCCGCGCCATACTCAATGCTACCTCACCGTGTTACGGTTGCGGGCCGCCTCGGTGCAGCCGTGTGCTCCCTCCCGTGCCGGGTGTGCGGGCTCGTCTCGCCTGGTGGGGCGGTTCGCGGCTCGAATACCCCCGCCCCTGGAGGGCGACGCGCACTACCCGAGCGGCCGGCCGGTTAGCATAGCGCCGGTCGAGGTCGGCTGTCAGCTTTGGCTGTTGCACTGTGCGGCGATACCGTTTGTCGGGGTGAGGCCACGGATCAGGCCCAGCCATTTTCGGGCCGATTCCTGCCACGATTCCGGCAGCCGGGGTTGGCCGCAGTGATCCTCTACGCGCACCCGAATCCGTTCCCGGCACAATGGTTTCCAATCCCTTGTCACGGCGTAGACACTCTCTACGATGAGCATTTCTTCCTCGAGCCGTTCCAGCAGTTGGGTGACCGCTACTATATCGCCGGGGCCCAAGTCCAATGACTTGGAGCGAGTGAGACCGCGGATTCGCAATCGCAGCCCCTGTTGCGCGAGGCGGTCCCTGTGAGCGCCGAGCTGTTCCAGAAAGCGCCGCCGGGCCGAGCCGCGCAGCTGATCCAGCACGGCGGGGGCGAACTGGCCATCGAGCAAGTCGTCCTGCACGATAGTGAACGTCTGCAGATAATGGTAGGCATTGGCGTACATGGATCCTGCTTCCTTATCTGGGGTGTGGGTGTTCCATCGGCTTGTTTCCAAGCGAGCGCCGCGCCGCGCTTTCGATAGCGGCCGGGCATTACCCGCTGCTCGTAGCGGCAGGACGGTTATTAGTATTGCCGCGCCGTGCGGCGGTTTTCCCCATCCAGCGGCAAGCGCCGGCTTTGCTATGATGGTTCCCGGGGCCGCTAGCCCAGCAGCCAAGGGTTTTTGCATTAATGTCAGTCCTCGTTCTGCAAGGGAGGCCATATGAGCGTTGAGCCGGTGGCAAGCGTTGGCGATGCGCAAAGCGCTGTTGCGCAGACGGTGGCACGTGCGATAAGCGAGCGGCGTTCCATCAACCGTTTCCAGCCCCAGGTGCCGCCGCGGGAGATCGTTCGGCGGGCTCTCGAGCTGGCCCGCTGGGCCCCGAACCATCACCTGACCGAGCCGTGGCATTTTTATCTGCTGGGCCCCGAGACCAAGCAGGCGGTGGTCGAGCTCAACGCCGAGTTGACCACGGTCGCCAATGGAGCGGCGGCCGGTGAGGCCAAACGCCGGCGCTGGGCCGCCGTCCCCGGCTGGTTGGTCGTAACCTGCGATCAGAGCGCGGACGCGTTGCGGGCGCGGGAAGACTATGCGGCATGCGCCTGTGCTATCCATAATTTGGCACTTTATCTCTGGAGCGAAGGCATCGGCGTGAAATGGACCACAGGGGCGGTAACGCGCGAGCGCCGCTTCTACGATCTGCTCTGGATCGATCCCGCGCTCGAGACCGTGGTCGGATTAGTGTGGTACGGCTATCCGGGCGAGGCGCCGCAATCGTACCGCCGGCCTTTAGAGCACAGTCTGGTCGAGCTTCCATAAGATTGCAGTGGGAAGCGTTATGCGAATTCCTTTCCACGTCTTCTACGGCAGCACCAACGAAGCCGCCGCGGCTGATCGGCCGGCACCGGCCGGGTGGCCGCAGGCGGCGGGGGGATATGTGCGCTGGAACTGGTTGCCATGGAAATTTCTGCTACGACGCGCGGCCCGCGCTCACGGCTTTCTGGATCCGGTTGCCCTGCTGGCGCGTTTGCAGCGCTTTGCTCAACCCTCGGAAGTCCACGAACCGCTAGAATTGCTGCGGGCGGGTGTCGTATTCCACGCTCGTGGTTTGATCAACGCCAGGGTAATCCAACACAATTTGGATTGGATCTGGCCGTATTGGATCGAGCGTCAGTTCGATCCGGGCGATCCGGCGTTTCTGCCCCGCGCTTTCTCCATCACGCATGTCAACCTCACGCACCGCAACTGGACCGCCCTCGGGGTGCCGAGTTGCCCGGATCTGCCCATCGTCGACCCGAGAGGGTTGGTGACCCCCTTTCTCGACGGTTGGTCGCTGGATGCCTGGGTGCTCGGCGGCGATGGCGCAGCGCTTTACCCCAGCCGAGTGGAATCATCCGAGCAGCGCCTGGAGTTGGGCGACGGGCTTACGGCCATCACGGACAGCCGCTGCCACGGCCTGCGCCTGCTCGGTGAGTTGAATGTGGCGTATCGGGACGGGGTTCCGACCCTGCAGGCCCGTTATACCGGATATGCCGTAGGGGGTGGTTTCCTGGCGGTGGCTCTGCGTCCCTACAACCCGGAGGGCATCAGCTTCATTCACCAGGTGGCATTGACCGAAGCACGCCGCGGGTGGTTGGTCGAGGGGCGACCCGTCGTGCAGTTCGGTGAGCCGATCGAGCGGCACAGCGCCTCGGATTACCGGCACGGTGATGTCGCCACTCGGTTGGCCGAGCAAACGGATGCGGCCAGCGTGGATTGCGATGTAGGTCTAGCGAGCGCGGCGGCGTTGTTTGCCCTGCCGGCTGGTGCGCCACGCCGGGTCGAGGTCAGCGTCCCTTTGGTGGAGCACGCCCAGGAGGCCGGTACGGTGCAGTCATGGTCCGATGTCCTTGCGAGCTGCGCGCGGTTGGAGATTCCGGAGACAGGGCATAGGTTCCTCTACGAGGCGGCGCTGCGCACGCTGGTGCTGCACACGGTAAACGACGTCTACCCCGGCCCCTATACTTATAAAAGGTTCTGGTTTCGTGACGCGGCCTTCATCATCAATGCCCTGCTGGCGGCGGGGCTGTTCACGCGGGCCGAACGGGCGCTCTCGCGCTTCCCGCAGCGGCAAAATCCGGCGACCGGCTATTTCCACAGCCAGGAGGGTGAATGGGACTCGAATGGGCAGGCGCTGTGGAGCCTGCGGCGCTATCGTGACCTGACCGGCCGTGCGCTGCCGGAGTCTTGGCTGCGCAGCGTGCGTAAAGGCGCGCGCTGGATTGTCCGCAAGCGCCTGCCGGAGGGGCGCGGCGAGCTCCATGACGGTTTGTTGCCGGCGGGGTTCAGCGCGGAGCACTTGGGTCCGAACGATTATTACTATTGGGATGATTTCTGGGCCGTGGCCGGTCTCAGGGCCGCCGCGAGCCTGTGTGAGGACTCCGCAGAGCCGGCCGACGCCGCGCGTTTTAGCGCGGAGGCCGAGGCGGTGGAGCGGGCCATTGCCAGGTGTCTGCAGCGCGATGAGCAACGGCTTGGTCGTCCCGCCATGCCGGCCTCGCCCTACCGGCGCTTGGACCCTGGAGCCGTGGGGTCGCTCGCGGTGGGCTACCCATTGCAGGCTTGTCCGGGAGATGATCGCCGCTTGCTCGGCACCGTGGAGTATCTACTGGAGAAGTGCATGGTAAACGGCGGCTTTTTCCAGGATATGGTGCATTCCGGAATCAATGCGTACCTGACGTTGCATATTGCACAGGTGCTGTTGCGAGCGGGTGATGTGCGTTGCGTATCCCTGCTCGATACGGTCGCCGCGCTGGCCAGCCGCACAGGTCAGTGGCCCGAGGCGATCCATCCGCGGACTTTGGGCGGCTGCATGGGCGATGGTCAGCATGTCTGGGCCGCGGCGGAATGGATAATGATGATTCGGAACGGTTTTGTCCGCGAGGAGGGTGAGCGGCTCGTTTTGGCGGGCGGACTGCCACGGCGTTGGCTGGACTCGGGTGAGCGGCTGGCCTTCGGGCCGGCGCCGACCCGGTTCGGAACTGTGCGCGTGAGCGTGGGTCCGACGGAGAAAGGGCGGGGCATTCCCGTGTGCTGGGATGCGCAATGGCGCCGGCGCCCTGAGGCAATCGTTGTGGCCCCGCTGGAGGGGGATGCGGTAGTGGCGGCAGCGGAAGATACGAGGGTGTACCTGCACTGGAGGTCCACTGCATGAATATCGTGATGATGACCAACACTTACCTACCGCACGTGGGTGGTGTGGCACGCTCGGTGGACGCCTTCACACGCGCCTACCGCGCGCGAGGGCATCGAGTGTTGGTCGTTGCCCCGGTTTTCCCGGCTACGCCTGAGGAAGAAGACGACGTTGTTCGCCTACCGGCGATCCAGAATTTCAACGGCAGTGATTTCTCGGTGATGTTGCCTATTCCGGGCTACCTGGATTCGGTTCTGGATCGGTTTCGCCCGGAGATCATCCACAGCCATCATCCGTTTCTGCTCGGAACGACGGCGCTGCGCGCCGCCTCGCTGCACGGCTGCCCGATCGTGTTCACCCATCACACCATGTACGAGCAGTACACGCATTACGTTCCCGGCGACTCACCCGCTTTGCGGCGTTTCGTGATCGAACTCTCCACCAGCTACGCCAATCTCTGCGATTGGGTGTTCGCGCCCAGCGAGAGCATCGCCGAGGTGCTCAAGCGCCGCGGTGTGCACACGTCGGTAGAGGTCCTGCCGACCGGAGTCGTGCTCGAGCAATTCAGCCGCGGCGACGGTGCGGGCTGGCGGCGCCGGCTCGGTATTCCCCGGGAAGCCTTCGTCATCGGTCATGTCGGGCGTCTCGCGCCCGAGAAAAATCTGGTTTTCCTGGCGCGGGCTGTGGCGCGGGCGATGTGCGGCCGGCGCGACGTCCATTTCCTGGTAGTCGGTGCCGGTCCCTCGGCAAACGAGGTCCGGCGCGTGTTCGAGGCGGCCGGCTTGGTGGATCGTCTGCATTTGCCCGGCGCGCTGAGTCTGCCTGAGCTCGCCGATGCCTATCACGCCATGGATGTGTTCGCCTTCGCCTCGCTCAGCGAAACTCAGGGAATGGTTCTCGCCGAGGCCATGGCCGCCGCCTTGCCGGTGGTCGCCGTGGATGCCCCTGGTGCTCGAGAAGTCGTGACGGACGCGTACAATGGCTATTTGTTGCCGACGGTCGATGAGGCGGCTTTCGCTGCGGCGTTGTGCGATGTCATGGCCTTGAATCGACAGCAGCGCATGGCCTGGACCGAGGCGGTCGCGAGCACCGCCCGGCGCTATTCCCTGGAGCGTTCGGTGGATGCCGCTTTACGGGTCTATCGTGTGCTGGAGGCGAAGCAGGCGGCGCGCAGCCCTGAAGCCCGTGAACCCTGGTATGCCAACATCCGGCGTATCAAAGCCGAATGGGAGCTGCTCAAAGGCGTTGCCCAGGCGGCCGGTGCAGCGGCCGCGGGCCGCGACGAGCACCGCGGGGAGGCGATCTGAGCCGCCGGTGCGATTTCCATACACGCCGTGCCCTCGAGTTTTGTAGCCGTCTATGGGCAGTTCACCGGCTTGCGATAACCTCGCTCGTTCCCGTGCCGCAAGGCTTACGCCCGGACGAATAACCGGATCCTGGAAAAGATACGCAGGCCATGATGGGGCTGATCACAACCGAGCGGGCGAATCGGCGCGGCGGCGAGCGGCTCGCCCCTGCTCCGGCGTTGGTTCCGCGCGCTGGGGTCTGACCGCGAAGGGGGTCACGTCCAGGCCGGTTAGCAAGCGGGCGGCCGCGATGCAGGTCAGGCCGAACGGTAGGTAGCCTCCGTAGCCGAGCAGCGGCATGGCGAACAGGTGAAAGCGATCCACATAGGCGATGTCGTAGCTCCAACGTGCCAGGCTGTGCCAATTCCAAAGCTCCCAGAAAAAGCCGCAGGTGAGCCCGGCCAGCGCAGCCAGCCACAGCACCGCCCAGTCGCCATACGCCAGCGGTGTGAGCAAGGAGTGCTCGCCGGCAAGGGCTTGCAGCGCGGTGATCACGACGAGTGGGGCGAGCCAAACGATCCAATAGAGCTCGTCCGGGTAGACACCCAGCAACCCCAGCGCCGCCACCGCCACTACCAGTGCCAGCGCCGCGCAGGAGCGCGGCGGTCGCGGTGGTCGCCACCAGCGATCGAGTCCTCGGCTCAGCCCGGCAAACGTGGCCAGCAGGTCGCGCGTGCTGACCACGGCGGGCAGTACGGTGGAGAAGGGCAGGCTGCTCGATAGCACGGCGCCGGGGGTCGCTGCGCTCACTTGATGATAGTGCCAGTTGCCGATGAATTGGTTGAGGTATTCGAATACCCACCAAAATGCGGCACTGGCCGGAAACAACATGAGCAAGTGCCACGGCGCGTCGGTGAGCAGGCAGCGCCCGGCTCGTTGCCGCGTCACTGCGTTGACCGTGATGATGTAGCCGATCCAAAGGCCGCTGAAGGAATGGCGGCGAATGAACGGGGCCGTCGGAATCCCTCCCCAGGCGAGCGCCCAGGCGGCGAGCAGCAGCGCCGCGCCGAGCCAGCCCCACCAGGGGAAGGCAAGCCTTTGCCGCGCCCGATAGCCGGAGGGCGCACCGGTGGCGAGCCGGGACAGGAACGGTGCCAGCACGAGCACGAGGGCGCCGGCATAAATCCAGAAGACCGGCCAGGAGAACTCGGCGTGGGCCAACCTGGGGGCTTCGAAGGGAAACACCCAATACGCTGCTATGTGCTCGCCGAGTGCCAGCCGGCCCAGGCTGGGAGGCACCATGATCAACACCAGCGCCAGTAACGCCTGCGTGATTCGGGCGATCGTCGGCCCTGTCTTGGCTCGATAGCGCATGGCAGCGGACCCCGCGGTCAGCTTGGCAGGAGGTTAAGGCCGCTAGCTGGACAGCCCGGCTAGCCCTCAATCGTGATCGCGCTCGGCATCGGCCGAGCCCCCGCGTGGCGGAGCCGAGCCGAATCCCGCTGACTACACTTAATGGCAGACGAGCACGACCGCGTACTCGGCGCTCGTCAACGCCCGAGAGCATTTCGCTAATCATTGTGAAAGGAGGCCATACGCTATGTCGAGCAGCAGCGCTTATAAAGTGGTCGAGGTCATCGGGACCAGCGAGAATTCCTGGGAGGAGGCCGCCCGCAATGCGGTTGAGACCGCGGCCCAATCCCTCAAGCACATGCGCATCGCCGAGGTGAAGGAGCTGGACATGACGGTCGGTGCGGACGGCCGAGTGATGACCTATCGCGCGAAGATAAGCCTGTCGTTCAAATACGTCCCGGGGGGCTGAGCAGCGGTGCGGTTGGCCCGGCCCCAGCCGGTCGGCCGGGCCAACTTTGGTGTGCTCCGACCCACACGGTAGCTTGCCGCCGCACAGCCGCAAGCGCGGTGGTTGCGACACCCCTTCCGGGTACGGGCCGAACGGCTTGAGCCTTTGCAAGGCCGGCCGCCTGCCCAGTGCCCGGGTCGCGACCGTGCCGGCAGAAGGCCGAATACGTGCGTTGCGCATCCACAACAAGCCAAATGTTAAAGCTATACAATGAAATATAAGCAATATTTCATGTTGCGTAGCCAGTACTTTGGTTGTATGTTCACGACAGAAGTCGATATTTCAGGCGAGAGTGCTAGTCTTTGGAAGACTTCTGTTGTGCTTGTGCGACAGATGTGTGGGCACGAGGCACGGGTTCAGGCAGCTGCAATGGCGCTCGTTGCCGGGGGGCGGGCGTAAAGGAGGGAATAAAGAATGGCAAAGTTTAAGGTGTTAACCATGGGTGCGCTGGGAGCACTCGGCGCGGCGGCGCTGCTCTCGGGCAGCGCTCAGGCCGAGGTCGGGCCGCCTCGCGAACGCGCCCAGTACTCAGGGACTAACCTGCTCGATGCCGTCACCGGAGGGGATGTCTATCTCGAGCTCCGCCCGCGTTACGAGTTTGTCAGTGATGATTCTCCCAAGCGGGCGGGGAGCGGTAGCCTTGAAGACGCCAACGCCTTTACGCTGCGCAGCGTGTTGGGCTACGAGACCGGGCGTTATTACGGCTTCGGCGGCTTTTGGAAGATTCTGAATGTCAGCCACATCAGCAATGATTTCAACGACGGGGTTGGCAATGCCGACTCTCGTAGAGCGACAGTGGTTGACCCGGAGACCACCCAGACCCAGGAAGCCTTCCTGAGCTATAAAGCACCGGAGGGCGTCTACGGCACGGGGCTGGATTATCTAACGAACCTCGAGCTGAGGTTCGGGCGCCAGGCGATTACCCTTCAGAATCACCGCTGGGTCGGTAATATCGTTTGGCGGCAGACCTGGCTGGTCTACGACGGCTTCTCTGCAAACTACACCTTGCCCTACGGCGGCCACCTCTTCTATTCCTATATCTACAACGCTAACACGGCCGCGACCACCAATAGCCCTAACGGCGACCTCGGGCTCGACGGGCACATCATCAACGCCGAGTTCGCGCTCGACCGCTGGACTGGCGCGCCGACTACGCTGACCGGCTACGGGTACCTTTTTGATTACGACAACAACCAAGGGGCGGTAGAGGTCACCGGTGACCTCTTCGACCAAGCCTCCAGCCGCGCCTCCAACAAGACCTTCGGCGTGCGCCTGGCCGGGGAGTATCCGTTCGCCCCGGGGCGGGGTCCGCAGGCGCTGAAATTGGTCTATACCGGCGAATACGCCAACCAGAGCGATTACGCTAACGGCTCCGGCGTCGTCGATGCCAACTATATCTATGGACGGCTGGGCTTCGAGTGGTCCGGCGTCCAGCTGACCGGGAACTATGAGATCCTGGGCAGCAACAACGGCAAGTACGCCTTGCACACACAGTTCGCTACCGCGTTTGCGATGAACGGCTGGGCGGATCGCATACCCAACAACACGCCGGCCACGGGCCTGGTGGATGCGTGGATCGAGGCGAAAGCGGCAGCTCCGGCCAGCTGGGGGCCGGCCCTGAGCGGCACCACGCTGTATGCACGGTTTCACGACTTCAGTTCCGATGCCCAGAGCATCCACTACGGAAGGGAGTTCGATCTGCGCCTTACCAAACAGCTTACCGAGCAGCTCGGCTTGCTTGTCCAATACGCCGCTTATTGGGGCGACTCCGAGGCCACTGCTGCAGCCGTCGGCCCCGGCCCCAACTTCAACCTAGACCAGGACATCCAAAAAGCCTGGGTAATGGCCACTTACAAATTCTAAAGCCGTCTGGCTGAGGCCGGCAAAGCGCCATGGAGCGAGTGCTCCATGGCGCTTTGCATTTCAGGCGATACCTTAACCCATCTTTAACGCTCTCTGCCTGATTTCGGGCCGATTCCGGCGTGTAGTCAAGTATAATGCATTGATTTGTATAGAAGCGCCGGCGGCACAGCCGGTGTAGTGCCATAATATTTATTATTACCCCTTGTACGGAATGTCCGACCACGCTAGCCTCGCGGGCATGTTCGTCCGCCGCACGCACACCCGCAGCACGGCCACCGGCGAGTCGTATATCACGTATCGTCTGGTGCGCTCCGAGCGGCGCGCCGGTAAGGTTCGCCAGCGCACGTTGTTGAACCTGGGGCGACACTTCCC
>JAGFJL010000182.1 GCA_024102725.1 Nitrococcus mobilis | reverse complement strand
GAGAACCCGCACCTGTGGACCGCGGAGTTCCAGGCCACCGCCCGGCGGATCATCCTGGAGAGCATGGCGCTGGAGGTGGACTATGCCCGCGATACCCTGCCGCGCGGCGTGCTGGGCCTGAACGCCGAGATGATCGAGGAATACCTGCGTTTCATCACCAACCGCCGCCTCGCCCAGATCGGCCTCGCCGAGGCGTACCCGGGCGCCGAGAACCCGCTGCCGTGGATGAGCGAGCTGGTGGATCTGAAAAAAGAGAAGAACTTTTTTGAGACGCGGGTGATGGAATACCGAACCGGCGGGGCATTGAGTTGGGAGTAGGCGGCGCTGAAAGCACCGCCTTGATTACAGTGCTCGCTTATTGAAATTGTGGTATGGATCAACTTGGCGTGCCGCTTAGGGCGTGTTATGAATTTCTGATTGGGGGTGGCAGCGTGGCCTGTAGAATGGTGCCATGTCTCGAAAGCCCTATCCCACGAGCGCCGTAGTGATGGATGGTCGCACGCTGCAATCCAGCTTCGAGAGCGGCCCGCGTGCAGGCTACGATGGCTATAAGCGCCGACGCGGCAGCAAGGTGCACGTGGCGGTAGACACGCTGGGGCATTTGCTGGCCGTGCACGTCACGCCGGCCAACGAGCAGGAGCGCGCGCAGGTGCGGCTATTGTGCGAGGCCGTGCAAGAGGCCACGGGCAGCACGGTCAAGCTGGCCTGGGTGGATCAAGGCTTACACGGGCGAGCAGGCCAAGGAGGCGGCGCAGGACAACGGCATCGAGCTGCAGGTGGTCAAACTGCCCGAAGCCAAGAGAGGTTTCGTGCTATTGCCCCGACGCTGGATGGTAGAGCGCAGCTTCGGATGGCTGGCGCGGTTTCGCCGGCTCGCCAGAGACTACGAGCGCTTGTCCACGGTCTTGAATGGTCTGCATTTCTTGGTCTTCGCCGTGCTCATGCTGCCAGCAGCCGCTCGAATATTAGCCGTGGCTGCAAGTTCATAACACGCTCCAAGGCCATAGGGTTTAGAAAGGCTTACCGAGCATTGAGGGTTCATAGAAATGATTTCTCACCGCGCCTTGCAGTCGAAAGAAGAATCCAGCGCTGATTCTATAAAATAGTGTCCCCTATGTCCCCGGTCAGGCATTCGGTGGCGCTGGCCCTGATGGGAGTTCGGTATATAGCATTGTGTGCAGTGCTGGTGTTTGCGAATCTTCCCGCCATCGTGTTTGCCCAATCATCGTGCCCTGGAATTCATTTAAAGATTCTGGACATCAGAAATAGCACTGGAGCAGTAGCTTGCGCGCTTTTCGAATCGCCAGTGGGTTTCCCTACTGAATTTCTGCACTCCGCAACCAATATCATGGTAATAAAAATTCGGGATACGCAGGCGCGTTGCGACTTTTTAGACATCCCGCCGGGAACGTATGCGTTGGCTGTCATTCATGACGAAAATATGGACGGCAAGCTTGGCACCAACTGGATGAGCGTCCCCACGGAAGGCTACGGTTTTTCAAACGACGCAAAAGCCTTTATGGGTGCACCTTCGTTCGATGCCGCCAGCTTTCCGTACGATGGGCGAAATCTAGACCTGAGAATCAGGTTGAATTACTGAGCGACCTTTGTATGAATTCTGAAGAGTTCTTTCAATCCAATACGCCCATCCAGAGTTTGCTTCGCCTAACATGCCGCTCAACGCGGACGCGCGATAGAGCGCGCGCGCGCCGGTTAGCTTGGTCGTTAGCTGCTATATATAAGTTGCGTGAGGAAGTAGCCAACAGTCGGGCGCCCTTTGTCAGTGCTGCCGAGTTCCCAGAAGACTATCAAGGGCCCCAGCAAGCTAACTCACGAGAAGAGGCGAGAGTGTGGAGCCATATCTATCGGAACCGGTGGGCGCCAATCGGCTCAGCGGTGGAGGAGTTAGATTCGCGCGCACTGGAAGCAGAAACGCTGTGCCCTCTCTGCCAACATGATTGAGACACCGACGAGCTCCGCCAATGCATCATCGAGCTTCGCGTGGCCATGGATTCGATCGTGGATGATAAGGCGGAACCTGATTATGTACCTATCTCAGCCGACAGCCGCACGGCGGCCCGGGGACATGGCGTAGCTCGCATGAGCGCGACCGCGAGCCGTGGTACCCGGGCGGCGAGGTTGAAGCGGCGGTTG
>JAGFJL010000155.1 GCA_024102725.1 Nitrococcus mobilis | reverse complement strand
GGGGCGATAGCGCGGGTCCTGGAAATAGGCTTCGAACAGCGCGCGGGAGACGGCGAAGTTGACATCCTGACCGATCAGGTCCATCAGCTAGAACGGCCCCATGCGGAAGCCGCCAGCTTCCCGGAGCGCGGCGTCGATGGTGGCGACATCGGCGGCGCCCGCCTCCAGCAGGCGCAGCGCCTCGGCATAGTAGGGTCGGGCGATCCGATTGACGATGAATCCCGGCGTCGAGCGTGCCCGAACCGGTTGCTTGCCCCAGCTCGCCGCGGTCGCCTGAACGGTTTCAGCCACCTCATCGGCCGTGTTAAGTCCGCTTACCACTTCGACCAGTTTGAGAATGGGCGCCGGGTTGAAGAAGTGCATTCCGACCACGCGCTCGGGGCGCCGCAGGGTTGCTGCGAGGGCGGTGATGGACAGCGCCGAGGTGTTGCTCGCCAAAATGGTTTGTTCGCCACAGATTTCCTCCAGTTGTTCGAAGAGTCGGCGCTTACTCGGCAGTTCCTCGACGATCGCCTCGATGATCAGTGCGGCCGGGGCCAACTCCGCCAGCCGTTGGATGGGCCGAATTCGCTCCATGAGCGCAGCCAGGGTGCTGTGGGACAGCTTGCCGCGATCGATGAGCCGCTCGAGTCCATGGCGGATGCGTTCGAGTCCCGCCGGTAGGGCCTCGGCTCGGATATCGAAGAGCAAAACCGGGTGCCCGGCCGCGGCTGCGATCTGAGCGATGCCCACACCCATGGTGCCGGCACCGACCACGCCGATGGTGGCGGTAGGTGGCAATGCCGCCATCTCAGTGCCCCTGGAAGCGCGGTTCACGCTTGGCCATGAAGGCGGCCACGCCCTCGCGGTAGTCATCCGTGTGCCCGGCCTGGCGCTGGAGGTCGCGCTCGAGGTCGAGCTGGGCTGCCAGGCTGTTGTGCCAGGTGGCGTTGATGGCTTGTTTGATCAGGGCGAGGCCGCGCGTGGGTTGGGAGGCGAGATGCTGGGCGAGGTTTTGGGCCTCCTCCAGCAGCCGCGCGTCGTCCACGCATTTCCAAATCATACCCCATTGCTCGGCCTGCTCCGCCGTCAGGCGTTCTCCCAACAGCGCCAAGGCCATGGCTCGAGCGTGGCCGATCAGACGGGGAAGATGCCACGTGCCGCCGCTGTCGGGTATCAGACCGAGCTTGCAAAAAGCTTGAATGAAGATTGCCGAGCGTCCGGCGAGCACGATATCGCAGGCCAGCGCCAGGTTGGCACCGGCCCCGGCGGCAACGCCGTTGACCGCGCACAGCACCGGCAACCGCAGCGAGCGCAGGGTGCGGATCAGCGGATTGTAGTGTTGCTCTAGGGTTTGGCCGAGATCGGGAGCGTGCTCGCCTGGAGCGATAGCGCGCTCGTCAAGATCTTGGCCTGCGCAGAACGCGCGGCCGCGCCCGGTGATGAGCAGGCAGCGTACGGCCGAGTCACGCGCGATGCGCCGCAGGGCATCACGGAGCTCGGCGTGCATTGCGGCGTTGCAGCTGTTCAGCCGCTGCGGCCGGTTCAAGGTCAGCGTGGCCACACCGGCGGCGGTTGCCAATTCGATGGTCTGATAGCTCATGGCAGCAGCGTTCCTGGCGGTGTTTGCACTTCCGCCGCTAGCGCGGCGGAGTTCGGCGGGTTACGGTGGCGTTTGCGCTATTGCGCTCTCCCCGCCGTACCCTTCTGAAAGTATAGATATAGAAGCGTGTCCGCCGCTCGTGCGATGACCGGCGCGGAGGGGTGTTTCGCTCGCCGGCCACCGCCGTGCCCGGCCGGTTGGTCATTGAGGGTCAGCCTCCGTAGGCTGTCGATGAGATACAAAAACGGATTGACACAGGGTTTATACGTATCAATATTGCAGACAGGGGACGAGCCTCTGCCCGAGTGGGCGGCAAGTCGAGGAGGCGCCATGAGCCAGGAGTTCTTCACCAAGCATCGCGCCACCCTGGAGCAGGCCATCGAGGCCACGCGCCGCCGCGATTACTGGAGCCCATACCCCGAGGTTCCGAGCGGGAAAATCTATGGCGAGGACGCCGCTGCCGTGGGCCAGGCGGCCTTCGAGAGCCGGCTGCACAAGCGCTTCGAGCTGCAGCAGCCGGGCAGCGGGGCCGAGATCGGCGACGAGGTCTCACCGTATGGTTTTGCCCTCGGTGTGCGCTATCCCCAACCCGATCTCGATCAGCTCCTGCCGGCCATGCAGATGGCTTTGCCCGCCTGGCGCGACGCCGGTACCGAAGCGCGCGCGGGCGTGTGCCTGGAGATCCTGGAGCGGTTGAACAAGCGCAGCTTCGAGCTGGGACAAGCGGTTATGCATACCACGGGCCAGGGTTTCGTCATGGCCTTCCAAGCCGGTGCAACCCATGCCCAGGATCGTGGTTTAGAGGCCATCGCCTACGCCTACGAGGCGATGAGCCAGACCCCGCCGCACAGCCGCTGGGTCAAGCCT
>JAGFJL010000142.1 GCA_024102725.1 Nitrococcus mobilis | reverse complement strand
GCAACGGGCGCTCACTTTTTTGCTCCGCAAGGGGCGTCTGGGTGCCGATAACCGGGAATGGGTTCGCGAGCAGCTGCACGACCTGGACTCACTGTTGCCGCACAACACCTTTTTGTTCGAAAAGGTGAACTTTCTGATGGATGCGGCGATGGGCTTCAGCAACATCGAGCAGGCTCAAATCATCAAGATTTTCTCCATTGCCGCCGTGGTGTTCCTGCCACCGACCCTAGTGGCGAGCATCTATGGCATGAACTTCCATTTCATGCCCGAGCTCGATTGGAAGTGGGGCTATCCGCTTGCCATCCTCCTGATGCTCCTCTCGGGAGTGGCGCCGTACGTTTACTTCAAGCGCAAAGGCTGGCTCTAACTTAAGAGGCACTTCTGAAGCGCCGGTCGCTGGAGCGTTTGGGATCTCTCACGTTTCATGTTTCAAGCGCCTTTAAGGGTCGCCGCTCGAGACCGACCCCTTATGGAGCATAACCTATTACGGTATCCGGCGTGGTTTTGGTGGCCGGCGGCGGGAAAGCGGCAGGGAGCTTATTTGTCGTGTCCTGGCAACGGCGCGCGGTGGTCTTTTGGGTTCGGATCGCGGCATCACGAATTAATTGGGGAGGGATTCATGCAAAATTCCACCATAGCCAGATCCAGCTCGGCGGCCGATGATGGCCGTTTGCGCCGCGACGTAGGCGTCGTTGGCTTGCTGTTCACTGCGGTGGGTTCGATCATCGGTTCGGGCTGGCTGTTCGGTGCGCTCAGCGCCGCCCAGATTGCCGGGCCTGCAGCGATTCTGGCCTGGGGCATCGGTGGGCTGATGATCTTGCTGATCGGTCTTTGCTATGCCGAGCTTGGTACGATGTTTCCCGTATCCGGCGGGGTCGTGCGCTTCCCGCATTACGCCTTCGGCTCGTTCGCCAGCTATACGCTGGGTTGGATCACTTGGCTGGCATTGGCTTCGACCACCTCGATCGAGGTGCTGGCGGCGCTGCAATATTCGACCAATTACCTGCCATGGCTGCAGCGTCTGGATCAGGGCGTGCCGGTATTGACCGGTGCTGGATTTGCCGTGGCGGTGGGGATGTTGGCGCTGTTCAGCCTTATCAACGCGATCGGTATCCGTTGGTTCGCGCGGCTGAACAATGCGTTGGTATGGTGGAAGCTCATCGTCATCGTACTGGTGATCGTTATGTTTATGGTCACCACCTTTCATGGCGCTAACCTTACTCACACGGTCGAGGGCGGGTTCATGCCGTTTGGTTGGTCGGGCGTGTTCTCGTCCATCGCCACCGCCGGTATCGTGTTCTCCTTCCTCGGCTTTCGCCAGGGGATCGAGCTGGCCGGCGAGACCCACAATCCGCAGCGCAATGTGCCGATCGCCATCATCGGTTCCGTATTGATTACCGGCGTAATTTACGTCGCCCTGCAACTGGCTTTCATCGGTGCACTGCCGCCGCAAGCATTGGCCAGCGGCTGGGCCGGCATCGGTACCAGCTTCACCGGAGGGCTTAGCCAGATCGCGGCCACCTACGGCCCGCTGGCCGTGCTGGCCAGCGTGATGGGGCTGACCTGGCTGGCGGTGCTGCTCTACATCGACGCGGTTATCTCACCGGCCGATACGGGGTTGATCTACGCGACGGTTACGACGCGTATTTCCTATGCGATGGGTCGCAACGGCAACGCCCCGCGGTCACTGGCCAAAGTCAACCAGCACGGTGTGCCCTGGGTCAGCCTAATCGTCACCTTCATCGCCGGCATCATCTTCTTGTTGCCGTTTCCCGGTTGGCAGAAATTAGTGGGCTTTGTCACCTCGGCGGCCGTGCTTTCGTTTGGCTCCGGCCCGCCAACGCTGTTGGCGATGCGTCGGCAGCTACCGCACCATTCGCGGCCGTTTCGATTGCCGGCGGTCCACCTGTTGGCTTACCTTGCTTTTCTATCTTCCAACCTGATTGTGTACTGGTCCGGCTGGACCACGATATGGAAGCTCATGTTCGCCGTCATGATCGGCTACATCGTGTTGGCTATCCATGAAATCCGTTACCACGCGAGCACGCCGCGCCTCGAATGGCGTTCCGGCTCGTGGATGTTGGCATGGCTTATAGGTCTGACCACCATCAGCTGGTTGGGGGCGTATCCGGATCCGTCCAAAGGCGCTGGTAATTTGGGTGTGCTCGATTCTGGCTGGTCTGTCATTGTGCTCGCTTTGTTCTCCGCTCTGATCATGTGGCTGGCGATCGCGGTGCGCTTGTCCGGAGCACAGGTCGAGGCGCACCTGCAAGGGTCCGACGGCGAGCAAAATTCGCCTGACTGAGTCGAGGGCCTGTGGCTAAGAGATCTGATTTAATTGATCTGTTCGTCCTCGGGAGAACCCTGTCGAAGGGCGTTCTTTAAGGTATCGAAATTGCCGTATAAAAACTCCGTTCATGCTTCGGTAAAGTTCTCCTGAGCACAGGCGGAGGGTTCGGCATGAACGGAAATTTTCAGAGAAGCCGCTTTTAAGGAAACTCCGACCAATTACCTTCTCCTCATTCCGGCGGCCGCAAACCAGGGAGGGTTTGCGTAATCCGGTAAAATCAAGCGCCTGAACGCCGGCCTTTGCCGGCGTGACGACTAAATCAGATGCTGCCTTAAGAAGCAGCCGGTATTTTCCGGTTCCCCTTCCACCACAGGAAAAATGCCAGTGCCACGGTCAGTAGTTGAGCCGCTATGCCTTGCATGGTCGGGTAAATGCCCAGCCAGTCGATTGTCGGCACACCTAAGTAGAAGGCACCGATGGTGCCGGCTTCCTGCAGGGCGGCGATGCCCTTGCCGAGCAGAATCACCGACAGCACCAGCAGTACGACGCTGGTGGCCCGGAAGAACAGACTCAACGGCAACTTCATGCCGATGCGGAAGATCAGCGTAGAGACAATGGCTAAGGCGATCACGGCGGCTGCAATACCGTAGAGCAGGTAGGTGGCTTCGGTTACCTGAGCCCACAAGGCCTCATAGAACAGGATGGTTTCAAAAATTTCCCGGTAGACGGAGATAAAGGCTACGAAGGCAAGTGTCCAGACGGTTCCGCCGTCTAAGGCATTATGAACTTTGTTTTTTATGTAACCCAGCCACTTCTGGCTCTGGCTGTGGTTGTGCATCCAGAAACCCACGTAGAACAGGATCAGAGCCGCCAGAAGGCCTGCCACTCCTTCGGTGAGCTCGCGGGTGGCGCCGCTGAAGCTGATCAGATTGGAGGCCGCATACCAAGTAGCCATCCCAGCGGCCAGCGCCGTGAGCCAGCCAAGATGAATTTGGCGGGTGGCCGTTGCGGCATTGGCTTTGCGGGTGAAGGCGAGCAGGACGGTGACGATCAGCAGCGCTTCCAGGCCTTCGCGGAACAGAATAAAGAAGCTGGCCGAGAAGGCCGCCACGGGTCCCAAACCATCCGTATCGAGGGCGGCGCTGGCGCGATTCAGCTGGGCTCGAGCGGCGGCAACCGCATCGTCTACCTCGGCCTGGCCCCGGTCATGCTCGATGGCTTCGCGTACGGCCATGAAGCGGTGCTCCGCATCGCGCATCAGGTTCTCGTCCACGGCGGCCAGCTGCCGCTCGATCATCTCGAAGCCGTCCAAATAGGCGGCTAGGGCCGCCGCTCTGGCCGTTGTCAAATCCCCGGCCTGGTAAGCTTGCTCCGCTTGCGTGAGTTTGTGGGCGCTCAGCTCGATGAAGCGGTTTTTGTTGAACACGGCATCGGGTTCGGTGCGCAGATACCCCAGCGCCGCATAGGCTTTCGGGCCTTGTTCCTTGAGCACATCGGCTGGGGCTTTGGCCACTACAGCGTTCAGGGGAAGCTGAGCCTTCAGGCCGGGGAGGGTGTTAAAGGCCGTTTTACCCTCTTGGGCCACTTCGTCGGTAACGGCTTTGCCACCTACGTAAAATGCCAGCGCCCAACGATCGGCCTGACTCAGGGTGTCGCCATAGGCGGCCATGTCGGTACCGTTCACGCCTTGGGTGATGGTGGTGTACAGACCCAGCAGCGAGCGGCTGTCATAGCGCTCCAGTGAATGGAAATCCGTCGGTGCCGGGTCGAGCCCTACGCCCGCCGGGCCATCGCCGCGACCTTCCGCGCCGTGGCAGGCGGCGCATTGGCTCTGGTAGAGCGTGGCGGCGCGCGCC
This sequence comes from Nitrococcus mobilis, assembly GCA_024102725.1. GTDB lineage: Bacteria > Pseudomonadota > Gammaproteobacteria > Nitrococcales > Nitrococcaceae > Nitrococcus > Nitrococcus mobilis_A. The sequence continues at coordinate 40,650 of JAGFJL010000142.1, read as the reverse complement.
AAATCCGGTGCGTGTTTAGGCAATATCGGCACGCCGTAGACGTTCACCAACGTGGTGCGAATGTTGCGCGCCAGCTCCTTGACGCGCGGCTCGCCGGCCTTATTGGCCACCGCCCGTTGCAGAGCCTCGGCCTGATCGAGCAGCTCCGCTTTGCCATCGGCCGAGGGCAAGGCCGCCACCCCTTTTGCCAGCAAGCCGGCAAACTCTTGCATCTCCGCGTATTCCGCCGAACTGACGACCTCGCCATCGGCCACGGCGTTGACGTAATCGGCGCCGATGTATTCGACCAATTGCACCAGGGAAGCTTGATTGGCCTGGGCGCTCAGACTCAGCAAGGAGAGCAAAAAAAAGACGCTCAACGCACGCAGCAGTGAATTCGCCATAGCAACCCAACTAAGCTTAACTAAGTATTATAACGAATAATTATCATTAATGATCGCGCCATCAAGGCTTGAAGTCAAAGGTTTTTGCGGCGGTGCTCCCCGGGATGAGGCGAGTGGCACATGGACAATGCCGTTGGGCGCTGGTTACCGGAGCGGGATGTGGTGAAGGAGTCGCTTTGCCAGCGAGCATTTTGGCGCCTGAGTTCCAAAAAACGCAACGCCGTTGTTTGATGGCCGATCCGGCAAGAATGAGACGAGCCTTGGCGATAGCGGAACAACGCCCGTATCAATGCGGGTGTGGGATCCATATCAAGCATCCGTTTCCAGCCCAAGTCGTTCGGCGAATGCCACCCAGGGTTGGGGCAGATGACACCAGAGTACCTCGGAGCGTGCAATGATAACGCGCATCCAGGCGGTACTCGGGTCGTTGGCCGTCAACAGTGCCAAAGCCTCCGGAGCGGTGACCCAACGGTGCTCTTTGTGCTCGCTGCTGCGCACGACGGCATCGGGATTGTCCAGAACGCAACCGTAGACCACGCCCACCGTTTCATTGCCGGGCTCTGGTGCGCCGCGATGGAAGTGCGTCGTGCCGAGTAGGCATTGCAGCCGCACTGATGTGCCGATCTCCTCGGCCACCTCGCGGTGCAGGGCCTGTTCGAAACCCTCGCCCTGCTCGAGCCGTCCGGTGACACACTCCCATGCGCCGGCCGCGTAATCTTTGTTATCCGCGCGGCGCAACAATAAATAGCTCCCATCCACGGCTGAGCGGATCACTGCGGCGACGCCGCATTGAAAGCGTTCGATCGTCATGAGGCCGTTCCGTTAGGGTGGTAGGCGCTTGCGCCTTGGTGGCGGCAGGCTCGGTGTGGCGTCGTTCGCCTCCCGATGCTGGACGCGCCGGAAAAGCCCGGCGAGGGTGTGCAAGAGTCCGCATATGCCGCGCCAGATTCTGGGTAACAGCCAGGCCATGAGCAGCAGGAAGGCCGCCAAAGCGACCAGAAAAAACCATGGATGTTGCAACGCCACCCACAGCCCCGCAATGACCGCGACGTCCTCCAGTACGGAGGCGGTCCAGTTGGTAAACGGCTCCGGCGAAGTGTTGATCAACACACGCCCACCGGCTTTGAGTGTATGGCTGCCGGCGGCCAGAGTGCCTCCCACCAGGCCGGCGGCCACCTGAACGGCCGGTGCCACCTCACCCGCGGCACCGGCTGCGAGTGCGGCGCCGGCCGGGATGCGAATGAAGGTGTGTAGTGTATCCCAGCCGCTATCGACCCCCGGGATCTTATCGGCAAAGAACTCGATGCAATACATGGCTCCGGCAGCGGCCATGACCAGGGGGTCGGCGCAGATCGCGAGGCCCGTTGGCAGGCTCATGTAGCCGGCATTGTGAAGAAATCCCAAGGTCAGGATGGTGGCATATAGATTGATGCCACTGGCCCAGCCGACACCGAGGGTCAGGGCAATGGTCGATACGAGCGCGCTCAATGGCTCCAATGGATGAGCTCCTTCTCCTACCCACGGCCATTGCCGAACTCGCCGCATGAGCTGCGCTAACCGACTTGCACCGACGCGGTCAGCCAACCCGCGCGGCAAGATCCGACCTGCACCGTGGCGTGGCCTTGACCCTGCAGTGTCCAACTCAGGCTGCGTCGTGGCGCATCGCCTTGGCTGTGAGGGTAGGGTACCACGGTGGCGGCGCCGAAAAGCCCCCGCCCCCAACCGCCGAGATGGCCCACCTGCTGGCGTCGCTCGTGGTGGTCGGCCAGCGCGCAGCCGTTGCTGGTGGCAAGCTCGGCATACGGCGGCTCATTCCAAGGCAGGTGGCGTGCCGAAGCGAGGATGTAGGTGGGCAGATAGCCGTGATTGGCAACGGTTAGCTGCAATCGGTACGTGTTCTCGCCCAGTGGTATGGCTTCCAGACGCTCGATGCTCAGCCGTGGCGCCAGTGCGGCGACGCGCAGCCACAAAGCGCTTTGCGCGGCGCACAGCTCGGCGAGCCTCTCGTAGGGGGGATTGGCGAGGCCGACGCGCGGATCGAAACCGCCGACTTCCACGGTGCCGAGCTGTGGATGGTGGACTTTTCGCCAGGGCCGCAGCATGCGCGATGCATTGTGGCGGGCATCCCAATGGGCCAAATTGATCAGCTGCGCTCGGGTCAAGTGGGTGTAATGATCGACGAATGGAACCTTGCGCTCGATGCCGAGGCGAGCGAAAAGATCCCACAGCTCACAGACCAGCGCCAGGCAGCTGCGGTGATGGTAGGCAAAGTCCGTAAGATCGCCATGTAACGGCTTGCCCGGTTCATAAGTGAACTCCTCGTAGCCGCTGACGGTGGGATAGCCCGTCAGCTGCTCGGCCCAGGCCGCCACCTGAGCGTATAGGGATAGATCGGAGCGATCCATTTCGGCATCAGCGGCTTCACCCAGCGGCCTGATGAAAACCCCACCGAAGGTGTGTAGGTTCAACCAGGCGAACAGGTTCGGGTGTTGTACGGCGAACTCGACGATCGCCCGGGATTCAGGTTCGCTGGTCGGATAGCGGCCGGCGCCGCTCTGCTGATGCTCCGGAGCCCAGGCATGGGGGAAGTTACGGTTGAGATCCGGTGCGTAATCCGCTAGCAAAGCGGGAATGGGGATCTGCCGCCCATCGAAGCCTTCGATGAACCCCTCCGGGTAGATCCGATAGAAGGGTCCTTGATCGTCGAGCTCGCGGGGCAGCATCATCCCGGGCACGGCTGTGGCTTCGACAAAGTCCCCCGCAGGATCCTCCTGGCGCATGAGCAGCGCCAAGCCGTCGCCATCCACGTCCGCGGCTCGCCAGTGGGCGGCGCGGCGTTGCGGATCGCGGCGCGGCACGGAGCGCACGTAGTGTCCGCCGGTCAGCACCGCTTCGGCGCCGTCCGGCGAGATCCGCGGCATGATATAAAACGGTACGCTCGAAATGCTTTGGCGGACGGCTTCTGGCAGACCGTGTAGCGCCGCGTCGGCGGCCAGATGCAGCCGCAGCACGTCCTCGGCAATAGCCAGCGCCACGCTGGAGCCGGCGAGTTCTATGGCATGGAGGTTGCCGTCGACCCAGACCGCCGGGCGTCGGTGCGCCGCTTCCGGCCCCACCGTGAGCAGCCAGAGTTCTCGGCCCTCCGGTGTTTGCCCCAAACTAGCGAGATGCGCGAGGTCAGGGTAGCAGCGGGCCCAGCTCTGTAGCTGCCGCGAGAGTGCCGCGTAGTCGAGATAACGGTGCCGGAATCCCTCGGATAGTGCCTCCAGATTGGACAGCCGTTTGTTTTGCGCCATAACGCCGCGTTGGATCTATCGGTTGGTGCGCCGCTCGTCGGGATGCGGCTCGGCATTGGGCAGCAGAGGATCGTAGCCCTCCGCGCGCAGCGCCGCGAGCACCTCGTGTGTGTGCCCCCTTCCGCGGGTCTCGATGGTGACCTCCACCTCCACCGCGCGCAGTGATAGGTCGGTAAAAGCCCGTTGGTGGGCGATTTGAATGATATTGGTGCTGTGCGCAGCGAGCAGCCGGGTCAGATCCGCAAGCGCCCCGGGAACATCGGGGACGCCGACCCGTAGGCGCACGATCCGGCCCGAGCGCACCAGGCCGCGCTGGATAACCGAGGACAAGGGCAGCAGATCGATATTGCCACCGCTGATGATCAGCCCGACCTTGCGGGCGCGGTACCGCTCGGGTTCGGTTAGTATCGCGGCCAGGCCGACTGCGCCGGCTCCTTCTGCAACGGTTTTCTCGATCTCGAGCAGCATCAGGATGGCTTCCTCGATCTCTGGTTCATCGACGAGGACGATCCGGCTGACGTGTTGTCGGACCAGCGGCAAGGTGATGTGTCCCGGCTGCTTGACGGCAATGCCTTCGGCGATGCTCGCCAGCTCAAACGAGGTGGGTTCGCCGAGCAGGGCGCTCTGCATCGAAGGGAAGCGGCGGCATTGTACGCCGACCACCTCGATGGATGGATTAAGGGCCTTGGCGGCAATGGCACTGCCTGCGATCAATCCGCCACCACCGATGGGTACGACCAGGACTTCGAGATCCGGATAGTCATCGAGCATTTCCAGGGCTATGGTCCCTTGGCCTGCGATGACGGCGGCGTCGTCGTAAGGATGAATGAAAACGTAGCCGTTGTCCTTGGCCAGCCGAACGGCGACCTCTCCCGCCTCGGCTATGCCCTCGCCTTCCAGGCGCACCGCCGCGCCGAAAGCTCGTGTGTTGCAGATTTTCATGTTCGGCGTGTGGATCGGCATGACAATCGTCGCCTCGATGCCCAGGCGCTGGGCATGATAGGCGATCGCTTGCGCATGATTGCCGGCCGACATGGAGATCACCCCGCGCCGGCGCTCCTCCGGCGTGAGGCTGAGCAGCTTGTTGAGGGCGCCACGCTCCTTGAAAGCGGCGGTAAACTGGTGATTCTCGAATTTCAGGTAAAGCTGAGCGCCGCTGATAGCGGATAGCGTACGTGAGTGTGCACAGGGCGTGCGCACGATGCTCGGCTCGATCGCCAGCGCCGCGTGCCGAATGTCGTCGATGCTGATGGTCACGCCGCACGACCCTCTCGCTGTGCGTGGCGGACGCTCGGAGGAGGTCGATCGTTTATGAAACGGCGTGTCCGCGGTCATGTTCGGCCCTCTAACAATTTGCCGGCCGATTCCTAAGCCGAATTGAATCGCCGTGCCGACACCTTCGGCGGCCGGCGTCAGGCGGCCGCGACCGGGCGGCGCAGCTGAAACCGTTCTTCGGCGATGAGATCCGCCACCCGATTGGTCGGGTTGGCGCTGCGTCGGGCACGGCGATAAATTTCGGCCAATGTCTCGGCGATGCGCTCGATATGGAGCCGAGCCTGCCGGGGATCGTAGCCGTCGAATCCATGGGCTATGTCGATGACGCCCCCAGCGTTGATTACGTAATCGGGCGCATACAAGATTTCCCGCCGCCGCAGCATTTCGCCGTGACGCTCTTCTGCCAGCTGATTATTGGCCGAGCCCGCCACGACCCGTGCCTGTAACTGGGGAATGCTCTGATCGTTGAGCACGGCGCCGAGCGCGCAGGGGGTGAATACATCCACCGGTTGAGCGTAGATGGCGTTAGGCTCGACTACTGTGGCGTCGAGCTCGGCGGCCGCGCGCTCGCATGCTTCGGGCCGGATGTCCGTGACCCATAGCCGGGCACCGGCACGCTGCAAATAATGCGCCAAACACCAGCCTACATGCCCGAGACCTTGGATCGCGATGCGCGTATCTTCGAGATCGCTGCGGCCCAGGCGCTCCCGCACGCTGGCCTGAATGCCTATCAACACGCCATAGGCCGTGGCCGGCGACGGATCGCCGCTGCGCCATTTGCCGTCTATATCCTGCCGGTCGGCAATTCCGGCCACATGGTTCGTTTCCTTGGCCATGATTTTGAGATCTTCGACCCCCATGCCGGCGTCTTCGGCCGTGATGTAGCGCCCGCCCAGACTGTCGATAAAGCGACCCATGGCACGCAGCAGAGCTTCTGTTTTGTCACGCCGCGGATCGCCGATGATCACGGCCTTGCCGCCGCCGAACCGCAGCCCAGCCATGGCCGATTTGTAGGTCATGCTGCGGGAGAGGCGGAGCACGTCGGCGAGGGCTTGCTCCTCGTTTTCGTACGCCCACATGCGACAACCGCCGAGCGCCGGGCCGCGGCTGGTGTTGTGCAGCGCGATTATCGCCCGTAAGCCTGCATCGGGATCGAAGCCGTAGACGACGGCTTTGTGGTCGCGCAAATGGACGTTATTGAACACGCTCATGGTGAATCTTCCTCCATGCCTCGAAAAGCGGACCGATCGCGAAGGCGCGCCTGTCCTGTTGGTTTTCCGAAGCAACGCACGCGCGAAATCATTCGACAACCGGCCCTCGGGGCGCAACTGTCGATAACCTGGAGGTGCTGCGGCGGGAGAGGGTACAATGCCAAACGGCCGGGTTTTGATCTTGCCGTGTCATGAGGGCCTCCGTCGCAGGGTTGCCGCTTCGGTTACCGGGGGTCCCTTTTGAGGACCGCGCCTAGCATTCAGTGTACCGCGGCACGGCTGGATGTCGATAGCGGGGCGTTTTTGAGCCGCGGCGGTGCAAATGTCCATGCCCACTGTTTAGAAGGTGCCAAGAGAATGCTTTGGATCGCCCTTGCTGTTTTGGCGGTGGCCGCTATCGGTGGTGTGACGTTGGCTGTTGCCCTTATCAGGCGGCGACCCTTTCCCGCCTCTGTGGGCTATCTTCATGGCGCGGTGGGTTTGGGTGGCGTTGTTTTGCTGGCGATCGCCGTGTTTGCCCACTCGCAGGGGATGCCCGTCAATTCGGCCTTGCTGTTGTTCAGCTTGGCGGTGGTCGGCGGGGTGTTCAACTTGTTATTTCGATTGCAGCGTGAGCCGCCGCCCGCGTTCATGGTCATTTTACACGGTGGCGTCGCATTGGTCGGGCTTGCGTTGCTGCTCATCGGAATAGCGGGCTGAGCCAAAACAGCGGGTAAAAGCTGTGGATAAGTCTGTGGGTAAAATTTCGCTATAATCACCGCGCCGCGTTCGTGCTGAGGCTATGCACAGGTAGTGGCGTACTGTGACGGGCTTCATGGATAGCGAAAAATAACAACATACTGCTTGCCCATGCCGTAAGGGCTGGGTCGTGGACAGGCCATGGGCGGGCCGGGCCAAGCTGTGAATAACTTCAAATTCGACCTCTGATGGAAGCGGGGCAAGTGCGCTCCGCTCATTCCGGCGCAAACCGTACGAATCCATAGTAAGGACTGTATTCGCGGTATTCTTGCCGCGCACTTTTACCGGCTACGTTGTGGGGTATGTCGGGTTGTGTAGGGTTCATAGCCGGTGTGCGGGCTGGCCGGCGGCGGTGCCCATGCGGCTGGGATTACCCTGCTTCGAATGGGGTTCGGCTGAGCATCGTGCCTGCTGTCGGCGGGACGCAGCCCTTGCTTGCTGGATCGACCCCTCGAGGCGTTGGTTGAGTTCGGCCGGCCGCAATGATTTGATTTGCCCTTGTAGTACCATGGTCTTGGTGCGTCTCACCTGATACAGCACCTCGAGAAAGGGCAGATAGCCTTGAAAATCCGGCGCGCCTTTTGCCAGCAACTGCTCGAAAAAGGGTTCGGTGAGCCCGTCGGAAAGCCAGCGGGAGCGCGCCTTGGCAATACCTCGGCCGATCAGGGTCTCCGAGTAGAGGTTTTTGATGTCGATCGCGCAGATGACGTTTGTATCCTTCCGGAGGACGAGATTCGCGGTAATGGGATCCGTATAGTCGAAACCTACCCACACCATGGCCGGCACGATTTCATCGCGATGATCGACCAGATCTCGATAAAGCCGATCGCTCAAAAGCTCCGTATCGTGTAGAAATTCCAAATCTCGGTAAAAATCGTGCCCTTCGATCGTATCGCAAAGCGCTACCAATCGGTGCCGGCGCCTGTAGACAGCGGCGTAGAAGTCGGCCAGCCGTGTCAAGTTGCCCGTATCGACGCTGCGAATGGCCGGACCCTGGACGAATTCCACCCAAACCGTGTTCCGATGCTGACCGATCACAGCGGGAAAATGCAGGCTGGGTCCGAATGCCGTCAGATCTCCATGCACGCGGTTTGTCTTGGACTCGCTGTGAAAAATGACTTTTTTGTATCGTTTTTTGTTGATATAGACATAGCGGACATCGTAGCCTTCGCGATTCCACAGATTAAAGACGGATAGCAATCTGCGCCGGAATCGTTTCGTTACGCCGTAAGCGGGTTTTTCTTTGTAAATCATTGGGTTGGTTCTTAACATTACGTTTGCCTCTTGCGCTGAGTGCGCCGCGGCTGCGCAGGACGTGCCTGTTGCGATGGACCCGGAGTCGATCGCCCCTATCGCGGCCCGATGGGGTGTGCCCGCACCGTGTCCGGATAAAAATCACCATGATATCTTATTCTAAATTCAAGCTGCGGCGGCACGACCATGCTACCGGCGGCTTGGCCGAGCGCCCGGGGCAGGTTGGCTCGGCGAGGTATCATGCGCATCATCGGAGGCGGTTTTCCAGCCCTATTGCCAATGACAGCGTATAGCACACCAACGGTTACCGTCTTGATTCCAGTCCACAATCGCGTGGGTTATATCCGGGATGCGATCGATAGCGTTTTGGCGCAGACGTTCGCGGATTTCGAACTGCTGATCATCGATGATGCCTCGAGCGATGGCAGCGCCGAGTCAGCCGCCTCCTACCGGGATCGGCGGCTGCGGCTGCTTCGCAACGAGACTCAGCTCGGCATCCCCGGCAGCCGCAACCGGGGCGTCGATGAGGCACGCGGCGAATTCCTGGCCTTTCTCGATAGCGACGATCGCGCCCGGCCGGAGCGACTGGCGTGCCAGGTGGCTTTTTTACGCGATCATCCGGATTATGCCGCGGTGGGCAGTTGGATCGAATGGATGGATGAGGCTGGCCGCCCGCTCGGGCAGGTGAAGCGCAAGGCCACCACCTGGGATCAAATCGCCGCGGAGCGGTTGTTCCGCTCGTGTCTGGAGAATTCTGCTGCCATGGCGCGCACCGCTCTTCTCAGAGCCTACCGCCATCGTGAGCACATCAAGCTTGGTTCGGATTACGATTTGTGGACGCGCGTCGCCGCTGATCACAAGCTCGCCTGTCTGCCGCAGATCCTGGTCTACCGTCGCGCTCACGGCGGGCGTACCACCAGAGGGCAATCGGAGCGCATCAAGGCCTGGCGCCTCGGGATCTATGCCGAACAGCTCGAAGCGTTGGGACTTTCCTTCACGGAAGATGATTTGGAGGGCCACTACTTGCTACGACGTATGGGCAAACTCAGCTATCGCCCAGACCGCCCCTACCTCGCTTGGGCCGACGATTGGCTGCGACGAATGCAGGCGGCCAACCAAAACGCCCCGCTGTATCCCGAACCCGCGTTTTCACGTGTATTGAGCAGCTTCTGGCTCAAAACCTGTTGGTACGCAACCGGCGAGATCGGACCGGCCGCCTGGGCCCGATTTTGGCGCTCGCCCCTCGCCAGTACCGCCTGGGGTGGACTCGTACAGTTTGCGCGCACCCGCCTGGGAGCCGGCCTAATACCACCGTGGCGGCCATGAACACCAGGTTGCCTAAGAATTCTCGTACGGCCGAACACTGCACCAACGCCAGCCACAAATCATCATTGAAGATCATGGCGTCACCCGCGTTCAAAGGTCGCGCGTCCAACCCCTATACCTGGTTCCTGGCCGAGCAGCTTTGCCGGCGCGGCGTGCAGGTGGTGGAGTTCTCCCGCCGCGAGCTCCTGATCGGGCCGCATGTGGACATTTGGCATCTGCACTGGCCGGACGGTGTGTTGGTTTCGCCCATGCCCGTCAAGGTGGTAGTTAAGATGCAGATTCTCGCCGCGTTGCTGTGCTGGGCCCGCCTGCGGGGCACCCGCATTGTGTGGACGGTGCACAACCTGGGCTCCCACGCCCACGAGAAGCGGCATCCGTGGCTTGAGAACTGGTTCTGGCGCATGTTCATTCCCCGGGTGGACGCCTACATCAGCCTCACCGAGACTGGCCGCCAGCTCGCCATGGACAAGTTTCCGGCACTCGCCCGGACGCCTGGGTTCGTTATCCCCCACGGGCATTATCGCGACCTCTATCCCGACATTGTCACCCGGGCTGGCGCGCGCGCCCGACTGGGGCTGCCGGTCGATGCGCGTGTGGCCGTGTTTGTCGGCCAGATCCGTCCTTATAAGAATGTGCCTCGGCTCATCGATGTGTTCGCGCAAATGGGGGACAGCAATGCCGTGCTCATCGTTGCTGGCCGGGTGCGGACCCAAAAGTTGCACCGCGCCATTACCCTCCGGGTTGCTGCCGATCCTCGGGTGCGTGCGTGTCTGGCACAAGTGCCCGAGGAGGAGATGCAGCTTTATTTGAGGTCGGCCGATCTGGTTGTGCTGCCCTACGATGAAGTGCTCAATTCCGGCACCGCGCTGCTCGCATTGTCTTTCGACCGACCAGTGCTGGTCCCGGCTAAAGGCGCCCTGCTGGAGCTGGCGCAGAGCGTCGGCTCGGAATGGGTGCGACTGTTCCACGGCGAGCTCACCCCGGCGTTGCTAGAAGATGCGCTGCTGGCAGCAGCCGCTTTGGACGATCGCCGGCCGGATTTGGCCGAGTATGAGTGGCCTCGCATCGCCGACGCTACTGCTGGCGCTTACGCTCAGATCCTTAATGGCACGAACCCCTGAAGGCGACGCAATGGTGAGCTTGGCAGATTTTTCCAGCAAATCCAGCAGATATCCCGAGCCGTCCTCGTTCGTGAACCTATCCGGCGCGCTCAATGCGTGCCATGTGGCAATATTAATCCCCCCATGGGCAGCGGCGGCCCCAACTGGGGCTTGTCGTCGCGATGAGGTATCCTGATGTTTCAAGCCTCGCAGGAATCGCGTCCGCCGACGCTGCCGAAACGCGGCGTTCGGGTGCGTCGCACTATCCGATCGGCGTGTGACAACGGTTAATCCGATGTTAGAGACCCAGCCGGGCACGGCCGAATACGTCGCATTGTTGCGCCGGCGAGCGGTGTCCGGTAGGGCGGACGTCGCCATCTTCATGACCGACATGCGGCTTGGTGGGGTGCAGCGAGTGATCTTCAATTTATGCGAAGGCCTCAATGCGGCTGGTTTGCGCGTGGACCTGCTGGTCTGCCATGCTGACGGCAACCTGGCCGCCCAGGTCCCGCCCGGGATCCGGGTGGTCGCGCTGCCGCGCGCTTCCAAACTGGCGGGGCGGTATTGGGTTCTGCGTGCCGACCCCGGGGGATTCGCCGCTCTGCTGCGGCCGGTGCTGCTGGCCTACAGGGCGGTAGCACGCTTGAAGTTCGTACGGCCCCTGGCATGTTATCTCGCGGACAATCGTCCGCCGGCGCTGCTGGCCGCCGACACCGACTGCAACCTCATCGCGGTATGGGCCCGGCGCTTGGCGAAATCGCCGACGCGGCTTGTGCTCAGCGCCCACCGCAGCGTCGCCGAACACGCCCGGCAACAACTACAGGCGGGCGACAAAGGTCGCTGGCGCTGGCATTTTTTGCCGCCACTGCTCAAGCGCTGCTACGCTCAGGCCGACTCCGTTGTGGCCGTATCAGAGGGCGTCGCTCGGGGTTTGGAGGCATTCTGCGGTCTGCCGGCCAGCGCTGCGCATATCATCTATAATCCGGTGGTCACACCGCGGCTACGGACAATGGCGCGACAGCCAATGCGGGATGCCTGGGTAACGGGCGATTCGACTCCGCTGATCGTGACCGCAGGGCGCGTCGACCCACAAAAGGATTTTCCCACCCTGTTGCTAGCCATAGCACAGTTGCGCAGCCGGCGCCCGGTGCGGCTGGCGATCCTTGGCGATGGCGAGAGGCGCAATGAACTCGCGCGGCAGACGGTGCGCCTGGGCATTGCCGACATCGTACACTTCGCCGGCTTCGTCGAAAATCCGTTTGCCTATATGGCGGCGGCCGACGTATTCGTCCTCTCCTCGAAGTTCGAGGGTCTGCCTACGGTCTTGATCGAAGCCATGGCCTGTGGTTGTCCTGTGGTGAGTACGGACTGCCCAAGCGGTCCGCGCGAAATCCTGGCGGACGGTCGCTACGGTGAACTGGTGCCCGTGGGCGATGCGGCGGCCTTGGCCGCGGCCATAGGGCGAACCCTGGACCGGCCGGCAGATGCGCAGCGGCTTGCCGCCAGGGCCGATGAATTCAGCCCCGAAAAAGCCACGGTTGAGTATTTGCGGGTTCTCGCCAGCGCCTAAGCCAGGCACGCAGCAGCGCTTTCATCGCACCTTGATGTCCAGGGCGCGCAACATGCGCCGCATTGCGGGCTGGCGGACCTGCAGCGTGTCCATCAGAGATATGGTCGATGCCTGGGGAAGTAGCCAGCGCGCGGTCATCAGCGACGTACCAATATCTCCATAAACGGCTTGCAAGTTACCGCGGTTGAACAGATAGACCAATTCTGCCGGTACAGCTTGTGGAATCAAGGTGGCGCTTAGTGATCCCAGGCCCAGCCAATCCGGGCGTTTTTCGCGGGGATGATAGCTCACGGCTAGGCGGCCCTCGGTCGCGACGAGTTGCGCCACGATTTCGCGCAGGCGTTGGCCGTAATCAGGTCGTCGTTTGAAATTAGAGCTGTGGGCCAGCAGCATGACCGTATCGCAGTGCAGGCACTCCGGGTCGATCTCCAAGCGCTGCACATACGTGGCTGGCCACGCTAGTCGATCGAACAAATGCAGGCCACCGCTCGGCAAGGCGGCGACCGGACGGCTGCGCAGTTCGCGTCGTAGCTGGTTTGGGTAGCGGGCGTAGAAACTGTCGATGTGCGGCGAGCTGCCCTCCACCGTTACCGAGAGTGCGGCTGGTCCGAACAGCAGCTTGCTCTGCAGTCGCTCGAAATAGGTGGCTGTCATGGTCATATCGGTATAGGCAACCGCACCGTCCTCCACCGCGTGTACCGTGCCGCCATAAGCTTTCACCCGCCGTGCCAGATATTGATCCGGGTTGTCCTCGTTGAACAAGAACAGACGATCTGGATGCACGGCGTCCACCAGCTGCCGCAGGGCTGACACCCGCAGCCGGTCGATGACGGTGCGCCAGCGTTGTTTGTATTTTGTCTGCGGCCGGTCCAACAGATACACGGCGCAAAAAGGGGTTGCGGTATCGGCGCGGATGGAGTCGAACAGACCTCGAAAGCCGACCTGTAGCTGCCGTTTCATCAGCAGGACCGATGTGTCTGGCACCGCATTGGCGGCTAACACATGCGCCAGAATCACGTGGTAGGCGGTGGCTGCCACGAACAGATTGTCCGCAGCGGGTGGGTGCTGTCCCGGCACCAGGTAGTGGCTCACGGCGGTGCTGGACTAGGCCGTGCGCGCTGCAGCGGTCTTGGACGGCGGCCGGTATTCGCCCGGCACAGTATTGAATTCGCGCTGTGCGCAGGCGTCGATGAACTCATCGTCCCAGGCCTTGACGTGATCGGGCATGCGGCGCGGATCGATCAGCCGGTGCTCGAGTTGATACTTAATTGACGGCCGTACCAGACCATTCTCTGCCGAAACATACACCTCATGCTCGGAAATGAAGTCAGCATCTAATGCTGAAAAGAGGTAGCCAAACCATAACCGTGCCAGCTTGTGGTGATGGTGAATCCAAGGCTGATTCTCTTTACCTGTGTAATGCAGCAACGCCGTGATCGGCCAGCGGTATTGGTCCAGCGAGTTCCAGGAGCGTGGCAGCGAGGTGTCGTAGCCCTCCAGGGAGAATAGCGACTGATAACTATAGCGTTCCGCGTCCAGATCCGAGACGATATCGCGCATTTTCCAGTCCAGGCGGGCACAGTCGAGTAGCATGAAGCTCGAGCGCAGCATTGGCCGTGGTTTGTTCTTCTTATGAGTATCGCAGCACAATAACGGAGCGCCGCCCATTGGGCGCTCGAACACCTTGGCGATATCCTTGAATACGATCTGATCCGAGTCCATGTAAATCGCCCGGCCCTTGAATCCAGCGATTTCTGGGATCATGAAGCGCTGGAACGAAAACGGCGTACCGGGACGATTCTCCGGCTGACGGGGCATCTCGAATTCGACCGCGCACTCGTGCAAGCGATGAAATTGTACGGGATCTCGTGTGTGTTCGAGTACAGACCATGCCAAAACTTTGGCAACTACCTCCTGCGCCGGCGTGCAGCCGATGTAGATTTGTATCTCGTCCATCGCAGGCTCGCTTTATATAGTCCAGAGGAATTGTTACATACTTTAGCTTAGCATGGCCGCCGCCCCGCAATGAGGCTGTCTTTAATTGTTTCGCCGGATCGAGGAATCCGCGGCGCGGCCGGTCAGGTCTGTGCCTTCAGCCATGCCTGCAGCATCAGCACCGACCACACCGGTTGTTGCCAACGGTGCTCGTCCGTGGCCTAGAGGGTCCAGGCTCGCCGCACCGCATCGGCGTTGAGCAGGACCTTGACGAGCCAGCCAATCCCTCGACAGAAGACCTTCGGTCCCCCGGCGCAGTGGGCCAACAATTCCCGCTTGCCCATCGCGGTGCTTCATTGCCAGCGGCAGGTGCCAGGACCATTCGGCCACCTTGTAGTCAAGCAGGGAGCTACGCACCTTCAGACCACAGGTCATACTGGTGCGGTTCAACGCCATGCACAGCGGAAGGAATCCGCGTGGGTGTTCCGTAGGTGCCGGTAACGGTTAAACGAGGAATCTCGGCTCCGGCCGAGCGGACCTGGGTCGAGCCTGCCGCCTGGACGGCGCGTATGTTGGCGGTTCTGGACAACGGAGTTCGGGCAGGCAAAAATGCCTATCTTGCTAATTTGGGGCGCTTCGCCTTAACCGAAGCCCATGCATTGGCAAGCCAGTTCCGATGAAGAAGCGACCGACCGGAGAGCTGTGTGCGGCAAAACCGCGCGCACGGTTCGGAGGGCAGGGACGGTGCACGCCGTTCCAGACCCTATTGAAATTTGGAGTTACGAGGTTCCCAGAAGTATCTCCAAATACCGCTCCGTGCCACGTTCGATCGAAAACTCGGTGGCGCGTCGCCGCAGCCGTTCTCGATTCGGCGGGTTATCCAGCACGGCGAGAATGGCTCGAGCCAGGGCTCGATCATCGCCTACCGCCACCAATGGGCCATAGCGCCCGTCTTGCAGGATTTCACGCGGACCACTCGGGCAGTCGGTCGACACGACCGGGCAACCACAAGCAAGCGCCTCGATAAGCACGGTCGGCAATCCTTCATAGGCCGAAGAGAGCACGAACACGGCGGCGCGCGCTATATAGGCGACCGGATTGGCCGCAAAGCCGGGCAGGAGCACGTCGCTGGCGATCCCGAGCTCCTGGGTTAGAGCCTCCAGCTGTGATCGCCCTTTGCCTTCGCCCAGTATCATGAGCCGTACCGACCGTTGTGCTCTGACAAGCGCGAAGGCGCGCAGCAAGGTTGGAAAGCTCTTTTGATCGTCCAATCGACCCGCCCCCAGCACTACTGGCGGAGCATCGGGGCCGAACCAGGCGTGGCTCAGCGGCGCCTTGGCCTGTTCAAACAGCTCGGCCGAAACGATCGGGTTGTAAACAGTGGTAATCCGCTCGCGTGGCAGTCTGACGGTGGCAGCGAGGTTATCCGCCACGCCGTTGGAGACGGCAACGATGGCATCGGCCCAAGGATAGGTTCGCGCCATCAGCTCGGCGAGGTAACGCTGACGCCATTGGTGTGGTTTTCTTTTGATATTGGACGAGATACAGCTCGATAGATGATTGCGTTCGCTCACTACCAGCCGGGTCGTGGTGTTAGCCAGCCGTCGGGCCAACACAGCCGTACAGCTCAGGATGCTACCCGCGCAGAGCAGGGCTTGCGGCCGTGTTTGGCGAAGATACCGCGTCAACGCCGGCAGGCGTTTGAGCCAGGGCGATACTTCCCACGCCTGCCGCAGCGGTGGCAGCAACGGCCATAATGCCGGTGGGTCGGCCGCGAGCAGGTAGCCAAACGCCAACCCCCGCGCAGCGGGTTTGAATGCCATGCATTCCAGGGCAACGAGATTGACGCCGGGTGGAATACGCGCAAGGTGTGGCCCCTTGGCCTTGTAGACCACCAAATCGACCGTATGACCGCGGTGACTGAAACTCTCCGCCAACCGCAGCAGGTTTTTCTGGATCCCGCCGCCCTCGAGGTCCCGCATGAGCAAGGCGATATGGGCTTTGTCCAGGCTTGCACCGGATGTCTCGCTGGTGCGTTTTGCGGCAATGAATGGGGTTGCCATCGCCTCTTCAATCGCTGCCATGCCGTAGTAGCTCCATTCCCGACGACGCCTTGCACTTGCCGAGTTCTACTGGATTGCAGTCAGCTTGATTACGTAAACCAATACACAATAACGTACACTTTTAATGGTGTAATTAAAGAGTATTGAATGGCGCGCACCAATATCGAGCTGGATGATGAGCTGATCACGCAGGCATTGCGTCTCGCCAAGGTCCGGAGCAAACGGGAAGTGGTGCACCTCGCGCTCAAGGAGTTTGTGGAGAACCATCAGCGTAAGGATGTTCTGGAGTTGGTGGGCAAAGTGCGAATCGATCCTGATTACAACCACAAGTGGTTGCGGCAAGATCGGGACGGCGATGTATCTGGTTGATACCTCAGTATGGATCGATCTCTTCCGCCAACGCGATACCAGCCCCGCCAGAATGTTGCGCGCATTGCTTGATCAACGCCTGCCTTACGGAATCACCGGCGTGATTTATCAGGATGACTACCTGTGTCTCGCAAGGATCGAACCGCAACTGAAACTAGCCACCAGGGGATTCACTCCATGATCATCGGCGAACCGCGGGCGTTCGCTATCTCCAAGCGCCGTTACAGAGTCTGCACTGCACCTCGGATACATCACCATTGCCTGGCGCGCTAAGGCCGTTGGTTGGCGGCTACCGCGCCTGGGGTGACAGGCCCGCTATAGCCCAAAATCGGGCTCAGGTGGGCGCGCACGAGCGCTTCCATCTCCTCTGCCTGCGCCGGTTCGAAGTCGTCGCGGAAACCGCCCACCTTGCCTCGCCGCACCTTATAGCGGCTGGGATCGTTGCGGTCCTGCAGGCGCAGGCTGGCGTTGTGGAAGTAGTTGGCCTCCTCGAGCCGGCGCAGGTTGTCGAAGGAGGCGAATTCGACCGCCTCATCAAGTTCCGCGTCGCTGAATGTCTCGCCCAAACGGGCCGTGATGCGTTGCAGCGTGGCACGGGTATCGGCCCGCAAATCCTCGTAGCGCACGATGAGGCCGTTGTCACGGCCGGCGCAGAACTCGGCCCATTGGTTATGGTAATCGATCAGCCCCGGCAGCCCGAGTTCGGGGTGCATCACAAACTCCCACAATGGGATGGTTTTATAATCGATAGGCTGGTGCAATTCGTGCAGGATGAGCTCACGCTTGGCTGCAGAAATCCGGCGGGTGAACTGAAGGTGCCAGGATACGGCGATGTCGCAAGGGTGGCGAGCGAGGAAGATCAGCTGCTTGTCATCGGCGGGTTCGTTGGTCAAAACCTCGCGAACGGCGGCCTCGTAACTGTAATGCCCGTTGCTGACGATGAACCGCGGCAAGGTTTGGTTGTAGTGCTGGAGCTCGTCGGTTTTCATCACCCGCCGTGCCGGGAGAGCGTATTTGCGTTGGAACAGGCGAAAGAGCATGACCCGCAGCCAGGTGCCGCCACTTTTGGGGTGGACGATGATCACCACGTTGGCTTTGCGTGCCTGGTGGCGCTGCAGCGCGCCGAGCAGCGTGCGTCGGGCACGCACGCGCAATGTCGCGGGGAGCCAGGCCGTGCCGCCGATTACGGCGGCGCGCCGGTACCGATCGGGTAGTTGCGCCATGTCATTCCTCTCGTTGTCTGCCGCGGCCATTATATGCCACGTCGGCCGCGTGCACCTACCGGGCGAGCGGGTGGGCGCGGCCTCGCCTCCGGGGCCGAACGGATGAAACTGGCATGGGGATGGCCGTGCGCGTAGTGCACGAGCCGGTCAAACCCAATACGATGACCCAACCATGACGGCCGCGTCGTGATCTTCGGGTTTCGCTGCAGCTTGGAGCCAACCGCATGGCATTTCTGATCAAACGCGTGTTTGTGGGCCTCGCGCAGAAGGATCCGGCCAGAAGCCGCAGACGCTGGCCCGAGCTGGAGTGTGTGGTGTTGCCGGCAGAGCCGGGGGCCGGGAAGAGCCATAAACCCCCGGTTCGGATCTTTCTTGGCACCGAGGCGGCTCAGTTCCGCGCGGAGCGGGTGTTCGTGTGGTCCATTGTCAAGGTAAGAGATCCGGCGCGCCGCTACGAGATTTATCTGTTGAAGGATCTGCCCGGTTTCGATCGGCGCTGGTGGTTGACCGGCTTCACCGCCTATCGCTTTGCCATACCGGAGCTTGCGGGCGGTGCAGGGCGGGCGATCTATAACGACACCGACCAGATTTATCTCGCCGATCCCGCCGAGTTGTTCGATACGCCGATGCAGGGGCATGGGTTCCTCTCCATCCACCCGCGGGATACCTCGGTGATGCTGCTCGACTGCGCGCGCATGGCCCGCGTTTGGACCTTGGCGCGCGCGCGCCGCCTGCGCCGTAGGCAGCTCGAAGCCAAGGCACTGGCGGTTTCGGGGATATGGGGCCGATTGGATGGCGCCTGGAACGCGCGTGACGGCGAGTACACCCCGGGCCGGTCCCGGCTGGTGCATTTCACCACCTTGCAGACCCAGCCGTGGCTGCCGTTTCCCGATGACTATGTTTATTGGCGCAATCCGGTCGGTGCTCTTTGGTTGGAACTGGAGCGCTCGGCCGATCAAGCCGGTTATCGGCTCTTCGATGCGGCTACCCCCAGCGCCGGCTACCGCGCTCTGCAGCGGCGTTTCCGCGACCTGCCGGCAGCCGCCGTGGCCGACGCCGGATTTTCGGAGTGGCCGGCACTCCGACGTTTGCTACAACGATCCAAGCCGCGCACGGTCTTGGAGTTCGGTTTCGCCTCGGCCCACGGGCAACCAACCGGTGAGCGCGATCGGCGGATGCCCGAGTGGACGGTTGAGCGCCGCGCACCGGGCGAGCCGCCCTGGGAGAAGGGAGAGGCTGCGCGGTCTTTCGATGCCGTGCTGTGCCGACGGGCCTTGGAGTACTTCCCGGATGAGGATTTGCCGTGGTTGATCGACGAGCTGTTCGCATTGAGCGATCGCCTGCTGCACGTGGAGGTGGACGATGCCGCGCCGCTCAAACGGTTACCGGACGGCAGTACGCTGGAGATCGCGCCGCGCCAACCGGCCCGTTGGTTTGCCTGCTTCGAGCAGGCGAGCCGCCGTCACCCGCGCGTGCACTACCAGTTGGTGTTGAACACCCGCGATGCCACCGGGCGGCGGATTCGGGCGACGCGGGTAGGCGGGCGGCTGGTGGGCGGTGTGCCGCGCGTTTGGGTTTTGGCACACCGCAAACCAGGGCATACCAGCCAGGCTGTGGGGTTGGCCGAGGCGCTTGGCTGGCCTTACGAGATCAAGTTACTACGAACGCTGCCCTGGGCGCTTCTGGCGCGGTGGGCAGCGCAGCGGCTTGGCTGGCCGGGCTGGTCGCCCGGGCTAGGCAAAGGCGGCGAGTTGCGGCCACCGTGGCCCGATGTGGTGATCGCCTCCGGCTGGTTCTCCACCCGAGTGGCGCGCTGGCTGCGCTGCGAGAATCCGGCTCTGCGCGCCGTGCTGTTGGGGCGCAAAAACGGTCCGAGCGGGTCGTCCGATTTGCTGATCGGCTGCGCCCACTTCGCCTTGCCCTTGGCGGCGAACCGGATCGAGACGTTGCTGCCCGTGCATCCGGTGAGCCTGGAACGGCTTCGGGACGCGGTCGAGCGTCGAGCAGAGCGCTTCGCCGGGCTGCCCCGTCCCCGCGTGGTGGCGCTGGTGGGCGGTGACAGCAAGCATTCCGTGCTCGATACGGCGGGCGCGTACCGTTTGGGTAAAGATTTACAGGCGTTCGCCCGAGCGGCGGGTGGGGTGGCACTTGCCATCACTAGCCGGCGCACCGGTGCCCGCGCGAGCGCCGCGCTCAAGCTCGGGATCGGCGGCGCCGAATACGTGCACGAGTGGCGTCGGGAGGAGTCGGATAATCCTTACTTTGCCTATTTGGGCGCTGCGGATGTGCTCGTGGTAACGGGGGACAGCGAGTCGATGCTGGCGGAAGCGGCCGCTACCGATAAACCGCTTTATATCTATCCGATTGCGGAGCGAGTCAGGTTATGGGACCGCTTCGCCCGCTGGGTGACCCGTCAGGCCCAAGCCCCGCTGCGGAACAAACGCGGCAGCGTGCGGCCTCAGCGCGGTCTGCAATACCTGTGCGCCCGCTTGATCGACCGGGCCTGGGTGCTGCCGCCCCGCGATACGCCCGCGCTGTATCGGGCTTTGATCGAACGCGGCGTGGCACAGATGTTCGGCGCTCCATTGGAGTTGCGATCCCGCGTGCCGTTTCGGGAGAGCACGGAGCTCGCTGAGCGCGTGCGTGAGCAATTGGGCTTTTATGACCACGATCTGCGGCGCGCGGCTGAAAGCTCGCCGCCAGGGCGCCCGACCGATCGGGACTATGCTCTCGAAGAGCGCGCGGAGTCGGTGTCATGACCGGCGCCGCGCAACTACCGGCCGCAGCCGGTTTGGCGACGGCTAATATACCCGCGGTTCGCGCGCCGCGCGTGTGGGTTTTGCTCGGTAAAGGCGCCGGCGGTAACGCGCAGCTGCTTGCGCTTGCCGAGGCGCTTGGCTGGCCCTACGAGAGCAAACACCTCGCCTATAACATGCTCAATCTATGCCCCAACCTCGTTCTGGGCAGCACCTCGGTCAGCCTCAAGCGCAAGCAATGCAGCCCGTTGCGCCCGCCGTGGCCGGATCTGGTGATCGCGGCGTCACGCCGTAGCGCGCCGATCGCCCAATGGATCAAGAAACGCTCCCGCGGGCATACTCGGCTGGTGCATTTGCTGCACGCCCAAGCTCCGCTGCATCGTTTCGATTTGATCATTACCTTGCCGCAGTATCGGCTGCCCGCCCGGCCCAACGTGCTTCAGCTGACTACGCCGCTCAACCGGATTGACCCGCACCGCCTGGAGCAGGCCGCGGCACGTTGGGCATCACGCCTGCGCCATTTGCCGCGACCACTGGTCGCATTGCTGGTCGGCGGCAATAGCTCCAGTTATATACTGGACCCGGTTACGGCACGCCGGCTGGGTGGGGAGGTAAGCCGTTATGTGCAGGCAGCGGGTGGGGCGCTGTTACTCACCACCAGCCCGCGGACCCCACCGGAGGTGGTGCGGGAACTTTTCGAGGCCGTGGATTGTCCCGCTTATCGCTATGCCTGGCGCGCGGGAGACCCGGATAACCCGTATTTGGGTTTCCTGCGGCTGGCCGATCGCTTTATCGTTACGGCCGACAGTGCCTCTCTGGCGATCGAAGCCTGCGCCACCGGCAAGCCGGTGGCGGTGTTCCACTGGCCCACGCGCCGGCGCAGAGGGCAGCGCGCTGATCATCCCAGCGGCGGGCCGCCGCGCTCGGCAAGGCCCCGATGGGGTCGGTGGGTCTTCGACGGGCTCGTATATTGGGGCCTGATCAAGCCGGCGCGCGATTTCGCCGCCTATCACCGAGCGCTCGAGGCGCAGGGCCTGGTCACCGCCTTCGGTGAAGAGCGGGGAGGGGCGGTCCGGGCGCCGCCGGATGATATGGCGCGCGCCGTGGCGCATATTCGCCAAATGATGTCGCGCAGGCCGATTGCCGTTGATGAGGCCGGCGAAAATTAGCATCGCCCGGTTCGCTCGGCGCCCAGCGCGCCGCTCGACCACGCGCTGCGATCACCTTGCACAGCTATCTCATGGGAGCCTATGACCTACCTGGATTACGAACGCTTGGCGGCATTGGATGCGGAGGCCTTTCGCACACGTGCGCCTTATCCTTGGTGTAACCCGCAAGGCTTGTTGACGGAGCCGGGCTATCGCCGATTGTTGCAGACTCTGCCGGATCCCGCGCTGTTTGCCCGCATGTTCGGTATCCGGCGTTCGCATGGCCAGAAACCCCACGATCGGCTCGCTTTGGAATACCGCACGGACCTTCCCGTGGCCGAGCCCTGGCATGCTTTCGTCGAGGAGCTGCGCGGTGCGGAGTACGGCCGGTTTCTGCGGCGCCTGTTCGGCCGCGGCCGGATCCAGCTCAACTTCCATTGGCATTACACTCCCCGAGGTTGCTCGGTATCGCCCCACTGCGATGCGATGCGTAAGCTGGGCTCGCATATTTTCTACTTCAATACCGCGGACGATTGGGACCCCGCGTGGGGTGGTGAAACCCTCATTCTCGACGATGGGGGGCGGTTCAAGCGCAGCTCGGCGCCGGATTTCGCCGATTTCGACCAAGCGCTGGCCGGTGAGAGCCTCGGTAACCGCAGCCTGCTGTTTCAGCGCCAGGGCAACTCCTGGCATGGGGTGCGCGAGATCCGTGCCCCCGAGGGGTATTATCGCAAGGTGTTCATCGTCGTAATCAACGATCGTCTGCGAGCGGGTCTGCGGCGGATCAGCGCGCGCCTCAGGGGCGAGTCGATCCGTGATTACTGAGCCTTCGGGAGGTGCGGATGATGGACTCGGCCACGGGGTAATGTCCCGGAACAGGGCCATCGTCGTGCTCGGCGCCGGGCGCAGCGGCACCAGCGCGCTCACCCGCGGCGTGCAGGCGCTGGGGGTGGATTTGGGTAACCGGCTGCGCCGCGGGCGCGGTAAGAACCCCACCGGTTTTTTCGAGGACCGCGATCTGCTGGCGCTCAACAAGCGCTTGAAGCGCGCACTCGGGATCACCGGTGAGAGCGTGCGCCTCATTCCGCCTTCGCAATGGGACAATCCCAAGGTCCAGCTGCTGCGACGCCGCGCCGTGCAAACGATCGAACGGCGGTTCGGCGCGAGCCGGTTGTGGGGTTTTAAATACGCCCGGACTCTGCGTATGCTGCCGTTCTGGGAGGCGGTTTTCCGCGAGCTCGATCTCGATGTGCGCTATGTCGTGGCGTTGCGCAACCCGCTCAGTGTGGCGCGCTCGCGTACCCAGCTGAATCCGCGGCGGGGCATGCAGGTCAAAAGCGACCTGGAGTGGCTGGTAAACGTCGTTCCCTATTTTCGCACGGTGGCTCAGCGAAGTTTCGTCGTGGTCGACTACGATGCCGTGATCGCAAACCCGACCGGCCAGCTCGAGCGCGTGGCTCGGCATTTGCGGATTGCACTGACGGCGCAGACCCGGGCTGCGATCAAAGAATTCGCGACCGACTTCCTGGTGCTTGGTCTGCGCCACAGCCAGTTTACGATCGAGGATCTCCAGGCCAGTCAGGAACTCGACCCATTGGTGCGCGACGCCTATCGTTGGCTGCATCGGCTCGCGCACGATGAGATCGCCCCGGACTCCGCGGCGTTATGGAAGGACTGGCAGCGGATCGAGCAGGAGCTGACGGTGCGGGCACCGGTGTTGAGATATATTGATACTTTGCTCGACGATTTGCGCCGGGCACGGCGTGATCCGCGGGGACCATTGCAGGCGCTGCCGGAATTGCTGCGCTTCCTGCGTGGGCGGTAGGTGGTTTGTTGCCGCCCAACGCGGCTCATACGCGTCGCACCCGCTTATTCTCGCGTAGTGTGTATATCTCGGTTAGAGAGTGGGGGGGATGTAACGTTGGGCGGTGATTGCGGTAACGGTATTGTCCATATTGGTTACCATAAAACCGCCACGACGTGGTTTCAACGCCGCCTGTACCCCTTCGTGGAAAACTACCGCTATCTTCAGCCAGCCAAAGTTAGAAATGCCTTTCTTTATGATCATACCTTCGTGTTCGATCCGCAGACCGTGCGCGCGTGGTTGGAGCTAGACGGTGGGCTGCCGCCGATCCTTTGTGAGGAGGAGCTAAGCGGTAATTTTCAAACGGGCGGGCACCTGGGCGCATTGTCCAAGGATATTGCCGGGCGCATCCATAGTGTGTTACCGCGGGCCGCGATCGTCATTTTCATCCGCAATCAGCTGGATATGATCGCCTCAGCATACGCGCAGTATATTAAGCGGGGCGGCACACATGGACCTAGGCGGTTTCTCTTTCCCGCCCGCTACCGGAAGGGCTTGCAGCAATACAACGGCTGGAAACCATATACTAAGCCGTTGTTTCTTTTCGATCATTTTGCGTATCTCGGGCTGATCCGCCACTATCGAGCCCTGTTCGGCGTAGAAAACGTGCACGTTTTCGCTTACGAATCATTTCGCCGCGATGCTCGTGCCTTTCTTGCGGACTATATTGCGCAGATGGGTGTGGCCCTGGATTTGGACCGGGTCGATTTCGACTCGCTCAATGCCAGCTACCGGCACCGGACGCTGCGGCTAGCTCGACTTCTGCATCATATAAGCTATCGTGGTGACGTTGTTGACAGGTGCAGCGGGATTCCGATCTTTCGATTTAAGAGCCTGATGCGTCAACTCGAACGGTTTAACGCGACTCGCCTTGCCGGGCGCGTGTTATCGTCGCGTGAGTTGCTTGGCAGCGACATCGTCGCCTTCATTCAAGAGTATTTCGCCGAGAGCAATCGACGGTTAGCTGATGAGACCGGGCTGCCGCTCGCCGCCTATGGTTATCCCGGTGCCACCAGCAAGGAGCCGGCCACGGGCGGAACCAGGGGGGCAGTGAAGCGGCCTTCTTCCTTTTAAGCGTCGGTACACCGCTACAGATGTAGCTTATTGTCAGACGGCGTCGCTCACCCGATGTTCGGCATCGCCTGAGCTACGTGGCACTGACGACGCCTCCCGGTCCAGCCATGCTTGCAGCATGAGCAGATTCCAAATGCGGTGCTGCCACTGACGGCTGTCGCTGGATCGTGTTGTCCACACTCGCCGCACCGGCTCGGGATTAAAGAGACCTTGGCGGCGCAGCCGCTCGGGCGCCAGCAAGTCTTCTGCCCAACCGCGCAGCGGACCGGCCAGCCATTGCCCGATGGGCGCGCCGAAGCCTTGCTTGGGCCGCTCGAAAAGGGGCCGTGGGAGGTAACGGGCGAGCAGCTCGCGCAGAATCCACTTGCCTTGCCGGTCGCGGGTTTTCATATGCCGTGGCAGGTGCCAGGACCATTCCACCACCCGGTAATCGAGCAGCGGGCTGCGGACCTCCAAGCCGTTGGCCATGCTGGTCCGGTCCACCTTCACCAGGATCACTTCGGCCAGATAGTGAGTCAGATCGAGCAGCAGAGTGCGTAGCACAGGGTCGGTTATGCCAGGCCATTTGCCGCCATCGGGGAAGGTGGTCGAGGGCTCTCGCGCGCCGATGAGGAGCGCGCTCGGGTAAAGCCACTGAGAGACCTTCTGGAAATACAGCGCGTCCACTGACCGAGCACCGATGCGCAGCGCGGATTTCATCCACTTATTTTGCTCTCCTGCCGGCCAGGAACGGCAGGAGAGCACAACTGCGGCGAGCTTGCGCACGGGCCGCGGTACCCGTTGCAAGTTGCGCCACTGATGGGCGGTGGCGTTGAACCGCGAGTAACCGCAGAACAGCTCGTCCCCGCCATCGCCTGTGAGTACGACCTTGGCGTGCGGACGCGCCATTCGAGCGATGAGGTAATTGGGTACTTGGGCGAAGTCCGCCAAGGGCTCGTCGACGATGTCCGGCAGTTCGGGCACCGTGTCGATGGCGTCTTTCCCCGTGAGGTGCAGTTCCGTATGGTCCGTGCCCAAATAGCTGGCAATGGCCCGTGCGTAAGGTGTTTCACTGTTTGTGCCGTCACCGAACCCCAGCGCGTAAGTTTTAACCGGCGTGGCGCTTTGCGCTTGCATGAGAGAGACGATTAAAGACGAGTCAACGCCGCCCGAGAGAAACGCGCCGATCGGTACATCCGCCGCCATGCGCTGGGCCGTGGCGTCTTCCAGTAGCTGCTGGAGGAGGTCGATGGTGTGCTGTTCGTTACTGTCGAGCGGATTGTCTATTCCCGCCTGGGCGATCTCCGCTGCGGACCAATAAGCTCGAACGCATTGCGCCGGATTGAATGGCGCCCGGCCCTGCTGCCGGTCGAAGCTAAGGATGCTGCCTTGGCGGAGTTTGTAGAATCCCTGGTAAATGCACCATGGCGCCGGGATATAGCCGAAGCGCAAATAAAGGCTTATGGCGTCGCGGTTGAGCTTTCCCGGGAATGCATCGAGTACCCGGAAGGCTTTAAGCTCCGAGGCGAAAGCGAATGTCCCGCCGATCCAACCGAAGTACAGCGGTTTTTTACCCAGTCGGTCACGCGCCAGGTGAAGACAATGCATCCGGCGGTCCCACAGGGCGAAGGCGAACATACCGTTGAGGCGACGCAAGGCGTTGTCCAGCCCCCATTGGACGATGGCCGCGAGCAGCACCTCCGTATCGGAATGACCCCGGAAGAGACAGCCCAGCTTGGCCAATTCCCTTCGAAGAGCCCGAAAATTGTAGATTTCCCCGTTGAAAACGATCACGTAACGTCCGCATGGAGAAGCCATCGGTTGATGGCCTTCAGGCGAGAGGTCGATAATCGACAAGCGCCGGTGGGACAGAGCCATGTCGGCGGTTGCATCCTCCCATAGCCCCGCATCGTCGGGACCCCGGTGTGTCAACGCGGCCGCCATGCGTTCGGCGTAAGGCCCTATCGGCCCGCGAATCGTCGTGTCAGGGTTTAGGCGCCACAAGCCCACGATCCCGCACAAAGCTGTACTGCCTCCTGCAAAAATCAACGTAGTGATCGATTGTGAGACGCTCGCGGAAATCAAGCGTCCAGCTCGGCGGCTTCGACGAGTAGCCTACCTTTTCCTAACCCGCACGCGCCCCACCGGCTGCCATCGCCTGAAATAGTAAGGGCAGGCCAGCTGGATCACAGAATCGCCCTTTATTGCCCGACCGCTGCGTCGGTTAGGTTGTCGAGCCCTTCCGCCATCTTTTGGAGGGTGTCTTTTGCTCCGGTGAGACCCCGTTCCGCCGCGATCGACCGCGGATCTTCATAGCCGATCCACACCTGAGCGGATGCGTCCTGCCAGGCGAGCACCTTCAACGGTAGATCGATTCCGATGATTTGGTCTTGTTGCAGCAGCTTCGTGCCGATCTCGGGCTTGCCGAAGATCAACAGCTGGGTCGGACGTAAATCCAGATCGACCTTTTCCGCATTCTTGGCGTGATCGACCCGCGCCATCACCGCGATGCCTTGCTCGGCGAGGATATTCTCCAGACGGTCGAGGGTCTCGGCGACCGAATAGGGGCTTCGCTTCGTAGTAAGCTCAGCCGCCGTGGCCGCTATGGGCAGCGCCGCAACAACGATTGCCGCCGCCATCCCGAAAACCATTCTTCCCATTCTTCGCATACCTTTCTTTCCTTCCCGAATTCCTGCGGGCGGTTAACCCAAACCGGGAATATGCACTTGCCACGTATAGACGATCGCCAACAGGATCAGCAGGGCCATTATCTGGTGAAAGGCGACCAAAATACCGGGGCGTTTCGGGTTGTCGTTGACTGCATGAAAGAGCATGAAACCAACCATAAACTGGGTTAGCGCAAGAATCAGGGCGCCGCTGTAGGACCGTGCGTAGTAGCCCAGTGCAAGCAGAAACAACAGCCCGCCCAGGTAGTGCAGCGCGAAGGCCCACTGGCCTTTCGTACGCGGCAGCACGAAGGCACCGATCGGGCGCTGGTAACCTCGTTGTCCGGTCGTCATACCGCCGAGGAAAATCATCAGCAAAAACGGGTGCAGCGGCACCATCACAGCGAGGTAGGTCCAGATGGCCAACGAGTCCGGATGCAGCGCCAGCAGATAGGTAATGTAAGTAGTGTAGGCCAGCAATCCGTGCAACCCGTGCAGAAAGGCCGGTGCTTTGCCGGCCAGCACATGCAGCGTGGCTATGCCGAGAAGCGCCGTGGCAGCGATGAGCACCAGGCCGGCAATTGTGTTGGCGGTGGGAGCAAGTACCAGAATGACGATCGCGTTCAACCCCAGAATCGTCGCGAGCATGCGGTGCCAGATTTCGGGGTCATGCCATATGGCGCGAGTAAGCATCTTTTCGTGATACGGCCAGCGGGTGCCGAGCGATAACCCGTAGCCGTAGCCCTCGACCAGGCCGCCGATGACAATCAACCCCGCCATCGCAACCACTTGCACAGTCAGTAGTACCTGGAGCAGCATCGATAATCCCCACAATAATAAAAATAATAAAAACCCGCGTAACGGGCCGAACAATCCTACACTGGCCTATGGGTTGCTGAGAAACGGCTACGCAATAGCGCGCGTTTGCGGCGAAGGCCCAGCTCCCATCCGCCTGGGTCCCGACGCTAAAACGTGTTCATGGGTAGTTTCAGATAGTGGGTGCCGTTGTTCTCGGGCGGCGGCAGGCGTCCGGCACGCATGTTTATCTGGATCGAAGGTAGGATGAGCTGGGGCATGGCAAGCGTGGCATCGCGCGCCTCGCGCATGGTCACGAAGGCATCCTCGCTCACACCCTCATGGACGTGCGCATTCGAGCGCCTCTGCTCACCGACCGTGCTCTCCCAGCGATGTTCGTTGCGGCCTTCGGGAAGGTAATCGTGGCACATGAACAAGCGCGTGTCGTCGGGCAGGGCGAAGAGCTTTTGTATGGAGCGGTAGAGTGTGCGCGCATTGCCGCCGGGAAAGTCGGCTCGAGCCGTACCGTAGTCCGGCATGAACAGCGTGTCGCCGACAAACGCCGCATCATCGCCGATCAGATAGGTCATGCAGGCCGGTGTATGGCCCGGCGTGTGAATTGCGCGGGCCGTGAGATTGCCGATGCGGAAAGCCTCGCCATCCTTGAAAAGATGGTCGAACTGGCTGCCGTTGCGCTCGAACTCGGTGCCGGCATTGAACACCTTGCCGAAAACCTCCTGCACGGTGACAATCTCCACACCGATACCAAGCTTGCCGCCGAGTGCCTCCTGGACGTGGGGCGCGGCGGAGAGGTGGTCGGCGTGGGCATGAGTTTCGAGCACCCACGCGCAAGCAAGGCCTTGCCGGCGCACATAGCCGATTATGGCGTCGGCAGAGTCGGTTTTGGTGCGCGCGGCCGCCGAGTCGAAATCGAGCACCGAGTCGATCACAGCGCAGGTCCGAGTCTCGGGATCGGTGACGACGTAGCTTACCGTCTTCGTAATCTTGTCGAAGAAGGCTTTTACATCGGGTTTCACTGCATTCTCCTGCATTTCATCGACGTTCTGCCGGCTCGCTGCCCCAGCGTGCACTGGGCGCAAGTGAAAATCGACACGCGCCGAGAGGCTTATTTTCTGCTTCGCGGCCGGCGGGCTAGAGCGGTGGATGCTTGCGCGGCACCTCCGGTTCGGGGTTGGACGCGGCCACCGGGGCCGCGCCTTCCTCGGCGCGGCGATCGTGTTCGAGGGCCCAACGCACCGAGGGAAAAGCCAGCTCGGCGAAGGGGATTTCATCCCATCGGAACAAGCAAACCTCGCTGGACTCGGGGCCCGGACGCACATCGGCGCGCAACAGCCGGGCGCGAAAGATGATCTGTACCAGATTGATTCGGGTGATGCTGTAGACGGCGAGCAGCGGTCCTAACGTAAGCTCAGCTCGGGCCTCCTCCCAAGCCTCGCGTCGCACACCGTCCTCGACCGATTCGTTCAGCTCCAGATAGCCCGCCGGCAGGGTCCAATAGCCGCGGCGCGGTTCGATCGCCCGCCGGCAGAGTAGGATACAGGCATTCCAACGGCATACCGCGCCGATTACAATTCTTGGGTTTTCATAAGCAATATAGCCACACTCCGGGCAGATCAGACGGCACCGGTCGTCGCCCTCGGGGATGCATTGCACTCTTGGGCCGGTATCGTTGAGGTGATGTGTGCTCATTTGCTTAGCAGCCTAGTATCAAGCTTAGAGCGGATGCATAGAAAATGCGAAATTCGCACCACTTCCGGCGACGATTTCAACGCCCGGCGCCCTTTACTAGAGAATTCCATGGTAAAAGATCGGCGCTGTGGACTTGGAATACTTGGCCGCGGGGCTCGCTCACCGACCGTTGATGCTGAATCGCCCCGGGCCTATGAGCGCAAGCGTTATCGCAGTAAAAAGATACATCCCTTGGAGCTCGAGCACCCAGCCACCCTGGGCGTTCAATTGGAATAGCATATTCATGTGGGCCAGGGCGAATGCGAAAATCATATTCATGACGATCAGCAATGCGCCAATCCGGGCATACCAACCGATGATCAGCAGAATGGGACCGACTATCTCGCCGAGGAAAACGCCATAAGCCAAGATCCACGGCAGGCCGGCATTCACCACCATGTCTTCGACTCCACCGACCCCGTTTAGTAATTTGTGTATCCCGTGCAAGAGCACGAGTAGACCAAGCGTCACGCGCAGGATCAACTTTCCAGCATTGGTCATAACGTGATCCATGTCTGCAACTCCTTCTCTCATTCTGCCTATTTTAGCTGTCGGCACATAGTACAGGTAACGTGGTGCGGATGCCGTAGGATTTTGGGCAGGCGCCGCCGCGCGTAGGTGGTTTGCCTCAGGAGCATCCGTTCGCCTACTTGCGAATGTCGCCCGGTCACTTCATCACGAAATACCCCTGTAATTGGCCTGGGTTCAGTTACCGAGATTGAAAAACGGTCGAATGGAGAAATAGAGAATAAGCACAGCGGCAGCGAAGTAGAGCAGCACTTTGAAAGGTCGATTCCGGATGTTGCCCAGAAGCGTCTCGGCATTCCCTGCCCGCTTTAGCCGCTCATAGTGGGCGCGCGTTTTCGCCCGGCGCTTCCGTTGGTACTGGGCGATAAGCTGCCTCGCCTCTTCCTCTTGGCGTTTATCTCTGAGCCAGATCGCCCCCATCGATATCCCCCAGCGGCTGGGAGGTGTCTCATAGAAGAGAATTTTGTGCTCTGTCAAAAGCTCTCGAACCTCCTGGGCCTCTTCCTCGGGTACGTCCCGGAGGTTCAGTAGGACGATGGCCATGGCAGCTTCTCTTGCATTGGCATCGATATAAGCTCGATGAGCTTTGAAAGGGTAGCGAGCCGACGGAATAGCCGCACTGTTGCTGGCCCCTTCCTGCCTGACGGCCCCATTGTCCCCTTTAATAATTTAGAGCACCCGTGCAACCGGGCGAAGATTGCTTGCATGCCTCCGCCCACTACGAGAGCCGCATGTGGTTCGCGAGGCCATTTCATCACCGAGGCTTGGGAGTAACAGCGGTGTATGTATGGTCCAATCATTTAAATCGATCGTAACAGTCCTTGTCGTAAGGACGGGTACTTCGAGTTGGAAAGTTTGATGCGCGGTACGTCATGGAGTGGGAGTTCACTGTATTCAGATAAGCGAGTGCTTCCCGGTGCTGCGCGGATTAGCCGCAGAGAGAGGGATTTCTTATGTTGAATGCCATACTTTTCGTGCTGGTCTGGCTTTTCTTCGGTAATTCGATCTGTATCGGCACGCTTTTCCTTGCGCCGCGCACGAACGCGAAGCGTTGCGCGGCAATCCATGCACTCGGTCCGTTCGGAATCGTAGCGGCGATCGAGCCGATTCGCCACCAATTCAAGGCTTAAAAAAAGGGCGTCCGAAAGCCTGCGGTGCGTGAGGGTTGCGTTGCCCTTGCCGATGCCGCGGTTGATCCGTGTGCTCCGCGGCGGATTTATGCGTCGGCTGCCACGGGGGGATCGGCTTGCTCGATAATCGGTCGACCGGCGGCACTTTGCAGTTCGGCGCGGCCCGATAGAGCTCGCGGTACTTGTCGATGTACGCCTTTATCATTTGAACCGGCGGTCGAGCCCCAGCAGTCCTCAATCGAGGCAACTCGTGCAGTGGGAACTGCTGTTCGAAGTTTGCGGGTGGTTGGCGATACGCTACCGACAGGGAAGCATGTATTTGGATAAGTAAGCAGTTTGGGAGGGAGAGGGGGCCCAATGAGAGAGATTTCGCATGCTGAACGCCGTGCCGCGATTCAGGCGCTCGGTCTGCTCGGGATTGTGGCGGCGCTTGAATTTATTCACCAACAATTCAAACCTTGCTAGGACTGGCTTTGTTAAGTGCGGGTCGTGACTGGGGGGGTACTACTTTGGCGGTGTATGGCTTTTTGGGAACACTATCGGCGGACGTGTGCGGTTGCCGACGATCGCTGTATGCCATCCGTACAACTGATTTGTAGCCTGTCAATCGACATTATGGCAGGCAGCGGGGCCGCTAACTCAAAATAAAAGCTTCCATCGGCCTTATTTGTCGAGTTGGTCGGAGGTGCGACGTATAGCGATAGTTAATTCCAATCTAAAATCTTGTTAGAAGGAATTGAGCAGGGGGCAAGTGAGCTATATACTGCATTTGGGAGTATTAAATTCGCTGAACACGCTTAGTTGAGGGATATGATGGATCTGTCGAAATACACCATTAAGGATCTGGAGAGACTTAAGAAGGATATAGATAAAGAAATCGCTTCCCGACGTAAGCATGAGGAAAGGCAGGCGCGTGAAGAGATCAAGGAGGTGGCGGCTAAATATGGGTTTACCTTGAATGAACTGGTAGGCGGTATATCCATACCAAAAGGGCGCTCACAGAGCAAAGCTCAGGGTAAGTTTCAACACCCTGAAGACCCAACCAAGACATGGACTGGGCGAGGTCGCAAACCGAATTGGGTGAAGGAATGGGAGGCTGCCGGATGTTCCATCGACGATTTGAGGGCCGCATAGCACCCGGCGCAGGTGAATATTATACATAGATTTTACCGAGCTTCAGCGTAGCGATAGGGATTGCTTCATAAGAAGGAATCGCGTGCGGGGTATGTGCTGACAACCTTGGCGCATACGTCGAGTGCGGCATGGCAAGCGCTGCGGCGCGTCGTTCCAGTTTCAGAGTTGGCCGGGTGCGCGTTCGCGTAGTTCAATGGTGCCGGCCTCACGGGGGCGCGTCGTGGCGTCGCTGTTTATTCTGCGTTTGTCGTTGTGGCAGCAGAAATCGGCGACAAAATCCAACTTTTAATGCTTCTCCTTACCGTCCTAAGTCGCCGGCGTGGGTTAGTTTCTCTAAGAGCCTGCTCACGATTTTCTGATAAGCAGAAGCTAGTCAAGCTGAGATGGACGGGCTGCCGGTTGGTATTGATGTTCCGTTGAGGGGGCCGCCAGCGGGCAAACCCGATCGATATAGAAAGCTACCTCCTGACCGGCGTGCGCTATATTGAACTCAATCCGGTTCGTGTGCCGGGTAGTGTATCTGGTGGCTTGGGTCGGTGCATCGGGAACATTGCCGGCTGGGTAAAACCAGCGCAGTTTGGCAACCCGCCGATCGATACGGAGGTGGTTGATCATGCGCGTAGACGAAGAACGACTGAACCAATTGCTGGAACGGGCTGTTAGCGATTTCGGCGCCGCCTGGCATGCCCCCCTGGTCGTAATCGGTGATCGGCTGGGCCTTTACCGGGCGCTGGCCGAGAACGGTCCGCTGAATTCGACGGAGCTGGCCGCTCGCACGCAAACTCATGAGCGCTACGTGCGCGAGTGGCTGCGCGCGCAGGCCGCCGGGGGATATGTAAGCTACGATTCCCAAGCCGAGCGCTACTACATGAGCGCAGAGCAGAGCATGGTGCTGGCGAATGAGGACAGCCCCGTGTTCCTGGTCGGGGCGTTCCAGGGGGCCGTGGCCGGACTGCTCGCAACGCCGAAGATCGAGGCCGCCTTCCGCAGCGGCGCCGGGGTCGGCTGGGACGAGCACGATGCGGAGCTGTTCCATGCCACCGAACGGTTGTTCCGCCCTGGCTACGCTGAGTACTTGGTCCGCGACTGGATTCCCGCCTTGGATGGGGTGGCGGATAGACTCGCAAGCGGAGCGCGTGTAGCCGACATCGGTTGTGGCTTCGGTGCCTCGACCATACTGATGGCGCAGGCGTTTCCCGCTTCGCGCTTCACCGGCTACGATTACCATGAAAACTCGATCCGGATCGCCACCGAACGTGCTCAAGGCGCAGGAGTAGCCGATCGAGTGCACTTCGAAGTGGCCGGTGCCAAGACCTACCGCGGCCGTGACTACGACCTGGTCACCGCCTTCGACTGCCTGCACGACATGGGCGATCCAGTCGGCGTCGCCGCTCATGTGTTCGAGACACTCGGACCCGAGGGCTGCTGGATGATCGTCGAGCCCTTCGCCAACGATCGAGTCGAGGACAACCTGAATCTGGTCGGGCGGGCCTTTTATTCGATATCAACCATGGTCTGCACTCCGTGCTCGCTCGCCCAGGAGGTCGGGCTCGGGCTGGGTGCTCAAGCCGGTGAGGCGCGCCTGCGTGAAGTGGTGAACGAAGGCGGCTTCCGTACCTTTCAGCGGGTGGCACAGACGCCGTTCAATCTGATCTTCGAGGCCCGGCCGTAGCGGTTAGGCTTCGGTTCGGTCCGGCGGCGCCATGAATTCCGGTCCGATCGGGGTGGTGATGTGCCGTGCCAGAATTTCGTCTATGGCTGTCATCACCTCGTGTTCGAGCTGCCAACCCAGCACGTCGGCCACCGGGTCGAGCTGATCGGGTCGCCGCGCGCCCCAAAGCGCAACCGTCAAACCCGGTTGATCGAGCAGCCAACGCAGCGCCAAAGCCATGACATCCTTGCCATAGCGCTGTTCGGCGAGCTCGTCGAGCGCCTGCACGGCAGCGAGATACTGATCGAAGCGTGGCGGTTGGAATTTGGGATCGGTCTGGCGCAAGTCGTCGCCGTGGAAGACCCGCTCACGGGTCATTTTGCCGCTGAGCAGGCCGCGGCAGAGCGCACCATAGGTGATCGTGGCGAGCCCCTGGCGTCGACAGTACGGCAGCACATCTTGCTCGATCCCGCGCTCGAAGAGGTTGTAGGGTGGCTGATTGGCATGCAGCGGCGCGCTGGCGCGGAACAGATCCATCTGCTCGGGCGAGAAGTTGGAAACGCCGATCGCGCGAATTTTACCGGCTCGATAAAGTGTCTCCATGGCATGCGCCGTCTCCTCGATTGGAGTCGTCGGATCCGGCCAATGGATCTGATAGAGATCGATACAGTCCGTTTGCAGGCGTCGCAGCGAATCGTCGATTTCCCGCATGATGCGCTGGGGGCTCGCGTTGCGTCGAATTCTGCGGCCGTCCGGCGACCATTCCAGCGCAACCTTGGTGGCGAGAACGACCCGCGCGCGGCGATTACCGTGCGCCAGTGCGCGCCCGACGATTTCCTCGGAGCGGCCGAAACCATAGACGGGCGCCGTATCGATGAGTGTGATGCCCTTATCGATCGCATGCTGGATGGTCGCGATGGCGGCCCGCTCGTCGCTGCCGCCCCACATCCAGCCCCCGATCGCCCAGGTCCCCAGTCCGATTCTCGAGACCTCGATGCCGGTATCGGCGAGGATCGTCTTTTCCATGAAAACCTCCGCGTCCGGGTGTGTCAGGATGCATCGCCCAGGTCCATAACAGCTACTTTAACCAGACCTTGGGCGGGGTCAAATCGCACCCATTACCGCAGGACCGACGGGTTATTTGCTGCTCACAACCGTATCCCAATACAAGCGGTCGGAACGCTCAGGCCGGCCGTGCGAGGCCACCGTGGGCACCCGGCTGCCATTCGGCGAGCATGCGGATGGAGCGGCCCATGTGTTCGGCGCGTTGATACCACTGGGCCGCCAAATCCGCTTCCAGATGATCCGCGAGGGTGGTGCGGAACAAAGCGAGCCAATCGTCCACCAGCGCATCGCTGATCCCAATCGGCAGGTGCGTGGCGGCGACCCGGTAGCGGTCATCCCGATAGCGCTCACCACCCAAGCTGATCCACCAGAAATGACTCAGGCGGGCTTTATGCTCGGGCCAGTCCTTAACGCGACCGAAGGGCTCGGCCAGAGTGGGATGGCGCTGTATGCGATTGTAGAAATCATCCACGACGCTCCGGATGGCCTCGAGCCCGATAGCGGCGTGCGTGTCGCGCTGGCGCATGGTGGAATACTTCATCCAATAAAGATAGAAAAAATATACTTCATAATACTTCGAACAGGATGCATGACCAAGCCGCCTATAGGCCGTTCGCATCGGCGGCGTCCTAATTTATTTTTAGGGGCGATGCCGGCGGGACATAGCTGCTCCGGCATCGCGACGGTGGTGCAACTACCTCCCCTGTTACAAGCCCGTAACGGGCGAGGCGCTGATACGAGGCAGCAAATTACCGTGGAGGTGTCGCTTGCCCGCCCACTCTCATTTGGGCGAGCATGCGGATGGACTGGCCCAATTGCTCGGCATAACCATACCAAAACTCAGTCTGCTCCGGGGTGAGGTGATCCTCGAGCGTGGTATGGAACAGAGCCAGCCAATCGTCCACCAGCGCGTCGGTGACCCCGATAGGCATATGCTTGGCGATCACATGGTATTGATCGTTGCGATAGCGCTCGCCGCCCATTGTGATCCACCAGAAATGGCTCAGACGAGCGATATGCTCGGGCCAGTCTTTGACGCGCTTGAATGGCTCGGCAAGGGTGGGGTGGCTTTGTACGCGGCCGTAGAAATCATCCACGACCCGACAGACGGTCTCGTGGTCGATGGGTTGGTGCGTGCGCGGGTTCATGACGGAATTGTCCAGGTCAGAAATTCACCCAAAATGATACGTGTCATAAGGCCTGCGGCCAAGGGTACACCGCCGGGAGAAGCGGCTTGAACTCCTTATCAATGGCGCGTTTTCGTCTTAGCTGATAAGCCATTGCGCTAGCGATTTTCTTCGGAATCCAGTCATCACGACGCCACATTGGTAACACCATCACAGATTCGGCAATATGGTCCGTTACGCTGACTAAATCGTTTCGTGACAGCATCGTTTGAGGGGATGTTACGAGCCTTGTCGTGCCCTCGGTCTCTGAACGGAAGGGAAGGCTCAACGCAAGATGCCGAGCGAAAGCAATGCAGCCATAAGCAATCATAAGGGACCTGATGGGGGCGCAGTTCGCACCGGGCATGCGGGTGGAGATCCGTGACGCCGAATGGCGTATCAAACGAGTGAACTTGCGAAGGGCTCTCTGAGCTTGTCCAGGGCAGAGAGGGGCTTTTTTTAAACAAGCTGGACGACATCCGCGTCCTGGACCCGAACGACACTGAGCTGGTCGACGACACCTCCAGCAACTTCGGCGCCAGTCTGCTCTACATCGACTCGCTGCTGCGCAAGACGGCCCCGTCGGACGAGCGCATCCACCTCGGCCATCGTGCCGCCATCGACGAGCTTCCCTATCAGCTCGAGCCCACGCTGCAGGCGCTGAAACAGCCCCGTCAGCGCATCTTGATCGCCGATGCCGTCGGTCTGGGCAAGACCCTGGAGGCCGGCATTCTCGTCAGCGAGCTCGTTGCTCGCGGGCGCGGCAAGCGCATCCTCGTGCTGGCGGTCAAGTCCATGCTCACCCAGTTCCAGCAGGAGCTCTGGAACCGGTTCACCATTCCCCTGGTGCGGCTGGATTCCGTGGGCCTGCAGCGGGTGCGCAATCGCATTCCGGCGAACCACAACCCGTTCCATCATTTCGACCGGGCCATCATCTCCATCGACACCCTCAAGCAGGACATCGAGTACCGTCACCACCTGGAGCGCGCCTACTGGGACATCATCATCATCGACGAGGCGCACAATGTTGCCGAGCGGGGCGGCAACTCCCAGCGCTCCCGGCTGGCGAGGCTCCTGGCGACCCGATCCGATACGCTTATCATGCTCTCCGCCACGCCTCACGACGGCCGGGCCGAGAGCTTCGCCAGCCTGGTGAACATGCTGGACCCGACCGCCATCGCCAACCCCAGCGACTATGCCCAGGAGGATTACCGGGACAAGGGCCTGGTCATCCGCCGCTTCAAGAAAGACGTTCGCGACCAGCTCAAAGGGCATTTCCCCGAACGGGTCATCGAGGTGGAGAAAGTCCAGGCCAGCGTGGCGGAGGAGGCGGCCTACGCCTGTCTGATGGACGTCTCCTTTCACACCTTGGACGGCCGCGGCCAAGGCGCCGGACAGCTTTTTCGCACCACCCTAGAGAAGGCGTTGTTTTCGAGTCCCATGGCCTGTCTCTCCACCGTGCAGAATCGCATGGGCCGCCTGCAGCGGCGACTGCAGAAGGAGCGGGACAGCGAGCGGCAGACGGTGCTGGTGGAGGACCTCGACACCCTGCGCGAGCTGGCGCAGGCGCTGGAAGCCATCACGCCGATGCAGTTCAGCAAATACCAGCTGCTCCGCCAGCAGCTCACGCAAGCGCTGGGCTGGACGCCGGACGACCCGGAAGACCGCCTGGTGATCTTTACCGAAAGCCTGGTCACGCTGGACTTCCTGGCCGAGCAGCTGCCGAAAGATCTGAAGCTCACTAAAGACCAGTGGGCCGTCCTACGCGGCGACCTGCGCGACCAGGAGCTGATGGACATCGTCGACCGGTTCAACCGCCGGGAGAGCCCTATCCGGGTGCTGCTTTGCTCCGACGTGGCGGCCGAAGGCATCAACCTGCATCACCTGAGCCACCGGCTCGTGCATTTCGATATTCCGTGGTCGCTGATGATCTTCCAGCAGCGCAATGGCCGCATTGATCGCTACGGCCAGATCCGCGAGCCGCAGATCCGTTATCTGCTCACCGAGAGCACCCATCCGAAAGTGCGCGGCGACCAGCGCATTCTGGAAGTGCTGATCACCAAGGACGAGCAGGCCAGCAAGAACATCGGCGATGCGTCCGAATTCCTGAGCCTCTATGATCAAAAGGCGGAGGAAGACAAGGTCGCAGAGGTCATCGAGGGTGACGAACCCGGCCATGACCTCTGGCAAGCCTTCGAGGCGCTGATGGATGGCCAGGTCCGCGCCAGCGAGAGCCCGCTCGCCGGCTTCATGCCCGAGCCCGACCGCGCCGGGCAGGACGACGCTGTCAGCCCGCTGCCCCGCGTGTTCCCCGGCGGTCTCGACTACGCCCGCGCCGCCCTGCGCTGGTTCGCCGAGCGGGGCGAGAAGCTCGATGGTGGTATCGAGGAGCGGACCTTCTATCTCACCGCCCCGGCCGATCTGAAACAGCGGCTGAGCTATCTGCCCAAGGAAGCCCGCCCGGAGCACGATCACTTCACCCTCACGCCGGACAAAGAGGCCATCTATCGCGAGATCCGTCGGACCCGGCAGGAGGAGGACACTGCCTGGCCAACTTTGCACTACCTCTGGCCGCTGCATCCGGTCATGGAGTGGCTATCCGACCGCGCGCTCAATGCCTTTGGCCGCCACGCCGCGGCCGTTCTGCGGCTGCCGAGTAAGCTCGCCGCAGACGAGCACATCGTCCTTATCCGCGGCGGTTTCCCCAATCGGCGCGGCCACATCCTGATACAGGACTGGGTCGGCGTCCGACTTGACGGCGAGCGGGTAGTGGAGCAGCTGAGCTGGCCCGCATTGCAGGACCGGCTCGATCTGCGTCCCGGCAAGCTGTCCAACCCGGGCCAGGCCGGCGCGACCGGCGCCTTGCGCGCGCTGCTGCCCGCAGCCATAGCAGCGGCCGGTACCCGCCTCAAAGCTCTGAAAGACGCCTTCGAGGCCAGCGGCCGGGCCGCGCTCGCGGCTCAGCACGAGCGGATGGCGCAGCTCAGGCGTCAGCACGAGGCCCAGCTCGAGCTGGAGCTCGACCGCTCCGACCAGCCGGAAGCATTCAAGGTTCGACGGCTCGAAGAGCGCCGACGGCGCATCGACCGGGTCTTTCGTGACTACCAGGACTGGCTCGACAACACCCAGGCCACCGAGGATGACCCCTATCTGGAGGTCGTCGCCGTTTTCACCGGTCAGGGGGCGTGACAATGACGCTACTGGGGCTCAGCAACGAAAACGAGTTCTACTCCGATCATTACCTGGCCGAGATCTTCACGACCGACATCCGTGGTGTGCTGGAGGGTTGGCAGGCCCGCGAGAGCGCAGCGCGGGAAGCCGCCAGGACAAGCGGCGAGGGCAGCGCAAAGTACACTGGCTATCGCACCCCGGCCAATCGCTTGCACGGGCTGGCGCGGGAGCTGCTGCAACGCATCGAGGCCGGCGAGCGCCAGCGCCAGGCCAACGAGCGTATTCGCGCCGCCCGAGTCGTGAGCCGCCGGCTGCTGGAGGTCTTCGCGCTGCCTTGCAACCCACAGCGGCATATTCTGGAAGACGGTACCGAGCTGCCGCTACTAGGCGAGCTGCACTCCGGCCGCGGCGAGCCGTTGCTTTGGATTCTGGAAGCGCTACCCGGCCTCGGCGAAGAGCCGGACCAGGATCCGCTCGCCTGCCCAATCCAGCCGGAGCAGCTCGCAAGCCTTGCCGACGATCCGCTGCCCAAGGATCTTACCGCACCCGATTCCCCGGACTGGCAGAAGCGCCTCAGCCAGCAGGTCTTCAGCCAGGGCCGGCCGCCGCGTTGGGTTTTGCTGGCCGGCCCCCGCCAATGGCTGCTGCTCGACCGCGCCAAGTTCGCTCAGCACCGGCTGCTGCGCTTTGACTGGGTGGAGCTGCTCAGCCGCCGGGAGAGCGAATCGCTCAAGGCTGTGAGCGTGCTGCTGCACCGGGAGGCGCTGCTCGACGGCCAAGGCCAGAGCCTGCTCGACACGCTCGACGAGAACGCCCACAAACACGCCTACGGCGTCTCCGAAGACCTCAAATACGCGCTGCGCGAGTGCAT
The DNA here is from genome assembly GCA_024102725.1 of Nitrococcus mobilis. GTDB lineage: Bacteria > Pseudomonadota > Gammaproteobacteria > Nitrococcales > Nitrococcaceae > Nitrococcus > Nitrococcus mobilis_A. The sequence goes on along the minus strand of JAGFJL010000142.1, from coordinate 160 downwards.
CGAGCTGCTCGGCAACGAAGCGGCGCGGCAGCTCGAAGCGCGAGCCCGGCGCCAGAGCAAGAGCGTTTACTCCGGCAGCGAGGCACTGGACCCGGGCGAGCTGAGCCTGGAGTGCCTGCGCTACATGTACCGGCTGCTGTTTTTGTTCTACATCGAGGCG
>JAGFJL010000096.1 GCA_024102725.1 Nitrococcus mobilis | reverse complement strand
CTCGCTCAGTTCTACCACTGGGTGAGACGGCAGCGAATCGCGGGAATTATTGTGTCGATATCTCCGTCGATAATTATTTGCAACTGTAGTACGTAAACTCAAGCAGTTCCGCGCCCTCGCCACGCGCTACGATAAGACCGCTCTCGCGCACGCCTTTCCCCAGGCTGATCGGGTTGAGCGAAAGATCTCAGGCCTCCTCATGAGAAGGTAGGTCCCGCTCAGCTCGGAGTGATCGGAGCTGAGCGGGACCCATTAATTCCTGCGGAGCCGAACTCACCCGTTGCACGCGGTCCGGTAGTAAGGCACCGCTTCCGCCCTAGTCAAAGAGGACATCCCGTGCGGAAAGGCATATTTCATCGTGCTCAGGTAGCGCATTTGAGCCAGCTGCAGCGATCATAGCGTGCGAGTGTGAGCCCATCGAGATCGAGCGCGGGTTGGCGTCCGCTTAGAATATCGGCAAGCGCATAGGCGCAGCCGGCCGCGAAGGTCCACCCGAGGTGGCCGGAGCCTACGTTCAACAATAGGTTGGGCACCGGTGTGCGGCCCAGGATGGGGGGGCCGTCCACGGTGAGCGGCCGCAGACAGGCCCAGCTGGAGGCCGACTCGCGATCTACGCATGCGGCGAGCTGTGGCAGGTTGCTCAGGGCCTGCTCGATGATGGTGTGCACGCGCTGCGCCGGGATGCTGTAATCGTAGCCGGCGAACTCGGCGGTACCTGCAATCCGCAGGCGTTCGCCAAGCTGGGTCATGACGACCTTATGCCGTTCGTCGATGATGGGCACCCGCGGCACTCCGGAACAACCGTTGACAGGCAAGCTTGCGGAGTAGCCTTTCACCGGGCGGATGGGCAGGTGAATGCCGAGCGGTCTGGCAAGCAGCGGTGCATCCGCGCCCGCGGCGAGCACATAGCAGTCTGCCCGGCGTATCCCGCGACTGGTCAAAAGGCGATGAATAGAACCGCCTTTGAGCTCTATGCACTGCACCTGTGTGCGCAGCTCGAAACAGACCCCTTGCCGCTGCGCCAGCTCGCCCAGGCGACGAGTGAACAGGCAGGCGTCGCCGCTCTCGTCATCCGGATAATAGATTGCGCCGGCGAGCTCTTCGCGTATTCCCGTCAGTGCCGGTTCCAGCGTAATCGTTGCGGGCACATCGAGGATCTCATGGCGTACGCCGAGTTCGGCCGTTACGGCCGCTGTCAGCGCGGCCTTCTCTAGCTCACGCCGGGAGCGGAAGATCTTGATGATGCCACGCTGCGCCTCATCGTAGCGGATCCCGGTCTGCTCCCGAATCAGTCGTGTCATCTGCTGACTGTAGCGGGCCAGCCGGGTGTTGATGCGCGTGTTGCGCCGATGATAATGGGGTTGACTGTAGCGTAGGAAGCCCATGCCCCAGCCTATGAGATGGGGCAGTTGCGGCAGGCGTAAGAGCAACGGCGAATTCTCGCGTCCCACCCAGCGGATCAGCTGGCGAATGGCGGCGGGGGTGTTCCAGGGTTCGGTGTGGCTCGCATGGAGCATGCCGCCGTTGGCGAAGCTTCCCTCGGCAGCCAAGGTGCCTGCCCGATCCAGGACCGTGACCTCATGGCCATCCTGGCGCAAGCACCACGCGGTGGTCGTGCCGATGACTCCGCCGCCGATCACCAGAACCTTCATTGACCGTTTACTTGGTATGCTTGGAGCGGGTGCCCAGTAGGGAACCGGTCGGGCACATTCGAGCGTTGCCGCATGATTTTAATGGCTCTTTCGGTCAACTCCATGCTACCCAAGGGCGGATTCCTGATAAATGTGGACCACGCCGCCTTCCTCGTTCAGCGTTCAACGACCGGCCATCGCCGTCGTTTGCGCAAGGTGCGAGTGGCGGTCAAAGCCGGTGCGTAAACGAGCGCTTAGGGTTTCACTGGGTCGGCGTTGCCGCAAGCTGGGCCATATTATGGCATGCTCCGCGCTCATGATGCTGGTCATCGTCGTACCGTAAAGAAGACAGCAATACCTCTGGATAGCCGCCGAATACGGGGTTGCCTGCAATGCGCAATGCCATGTGCCGCTAAGATGTCTGTGCCCAGTGCCGGTAAGCGATCGCTTCGGCCAGATGGTTACAGCCGATGGTATCAGCGCCGGCTAGGTCCGCGATACTGCGCGCGAGCTTCAGACAACGATGATAGGCACGGGCCGAGAATTTCAGTCGCTCCATCGCCTGCTGCAGAAGCTGTGCCTCCGGTTCACCGAGTGGGCAAGCGGCCTCCACCTCGCTCGCGGTGAGGCGGGCGGCCGCTTTGCCGTCGCGCTCATGTTGTCGTCGTCGGGCACGGGCGGCACGCTCCCGGACCATGGCGGTGGACTCGCCCGTTACGTTACCGCGCATTTCGGCCGGAGTCAGCCGGGGAACGGCAACGTACATGTCGATGCGATCGAGTAGCGGACCGCTGAGTCGGCTCCGATAGCGGGTGATCTGATCTGCCGTACAGCGGCAAACTGTTAGCGTATCCCCCAGATGACCGCATGGGCATGGGTTCATGGCGGCCACGAGCTGGAAGCTGGCCGGGTACTCGGCCTTGGCTGCGGCACGGGAGATGACCACCCGCCCGGTCTCGATGGGCTCACGCAGCGCCTCCAATGCCGAGCGGCTGAATTCGGGCAGCTCATCAAGAAAGAGCACGCCGTTGTGGGCCAATGAGATCTCGCCCGGCCGGGGCCGAGTTCCGCCGCCGGTCAATGCTACGTTGGATGCGCTGTGGTGGGGGGCTCGAAACGGCCGCTGAGCCCAGCGCTCGGGGCGGAAGCCACCGTCGGCCACCGACAACACCGCCGCCGTCTCCAGGCTTTCTTGCTTGGACATGGGCGGCAGCAGTCCGGGCAGGCGCCTAGCGAGCATGCTCTTACCGGTTCCGGGCGGTCCGATCAGTAGCAGGCTGTGTTCACCGGCGGCGGCGATTTCCAAGCAGCGCTTGGCTTGCTGCTGACCGCGCACATCGGCGAGGTCCGGGCCATCCGTGCTCAGCATGCAATGGGGCGCCTCGACGGTCTTGAGCTGGGCTGTTCCGGCGAGATGGGCACAGACATCGAGCAAGTGCTGCGCCCCGAGCACGTGATCCCCGGCGGCCAACACCGCCTCGGGCGCGTTATCGAGCGGCAGGATCAGCCACCGCTCGGTCTGCCGGGTGTGTAGTGCCATCGGCAAAACGGCGCTCACGGGCCGCAGCTTGCCGGTAAGGGCGAGCTCACCGGCAAATTCATAGCGCTCCAGTTCGTTGCAGCGCAGTTGGCCCGAGGCGGCCAAAATGCCCACGGCGATAGGCAAATCGAAACGGCCGCCCTCTTTAGGCAGGTCCGCCGGGGCGAGATTGACGGTGATCCGGCGTGTGGGAAACTCAAAGCCGCTGGTGAGTATGGCGCTGCGGACGCGATCTTTTGCCTCCTTTACGGCCGTCTCCGGCAGTCCGACCACGGACAACGAGGGCAGCCCATTGGTCAGGTGAACCTCGACGGCGACCGACGGTGCCTGCACCCCGACGGCCGCGCGCCCATAGGCGATGGCAACAGACACGGCACCCTCCTTGGCCGATGCGAGCGCCCATCCCGTTCCGGGAATGGGGTGTCAATCGTTGCTGGCTTGGGGATTTTTGCCCGTGCCGCGCGTGCGCCGTGTGGCGGGTTTGCCGGTAGCTTTGCTCGTCGCCGTCGGCTCGCCGGGCGCGGGGGTTTTTAGCGTCGATTCAAGTGCCGCGACCTGCTTTTCGAGCTCTTGCAGGCGGGCGCGCGTGCGCGCTAGGGTTTTTGCCTGTGCGTCGAACTCATCGCGTGTAATCAAATCCATGCGGGCGAAGGCGGACTGCATCGCAGCCCGCACATTCCGCTCCACCTCCTGCTGGAATTCACGCATTCCCGGTGGCAGGCTTTCGGTGAAACGGCGTGCAAGCTCATCGAGTTGTTTGGGGTCAAGCATTGGGCTGCCTCCCTGATAACGGTCTAACTCATTGTAAGTCGCCAGTGCCATGCTCGCCAGCGCCGGTTCCTTAGCGTGAAAGAGGCTGTCTCCGAGACGAGTGTTCCCCTGACCCGTGAAGGCCATTAGAGAGTCGTGTGAAACGGATCAGGCGCTCGCAGGGGCGATGAAGCCGAATTTGGTCAAGGCCTTGATCC
>JAGFJL010000141.1 GCA_024102725.1 Nitrococcus mobilis | reverse complement strand
CTAACCCAACTTCAACGTCCCCAAAAAGGATCTCCTGATGCTCATGAGTTGGAATCGGCAGCGACGGCGAGTGGCGCTACATTGCGTTCATTCTATAGGCCAGTGAGCTCACACGATCATTTTCTGCACGCCGCCCGGGGCCGGAATCGGCGCCGAGGGCCTGATAGATCCGCGCCTGATCGGGCTCGGCGCGAGTGGCCTTGCGCACATGCAAGGCGCGGCCGTCTGGGCGGTTGAAAATGACCGTGACCCGGCACTGGCCGGCGAGGGTATCGCGCAGCGTGCACCAACGCTCGTGGATGCCGTGGCCGGCGAGTTGATGGCGGATGAGCTGGGCGAGTTGATAGGCGAGCACGGTGATGAACAGATGCCCCTCGGCGCGCTCTTCCTTGTGATGGAAGATCGGGCGCAGGCCCAGCTCCGATTTCAGGCTGCGGAAGACCGCCTCGAGGTCGGTGAGCATGATGTAGGTGCACCACATCGCCTCTTCGTCCCAGCCGGTCTCGTTGCTGCGCAGGCAATAGCCGCTCGGCTCGGTCACCACAGAGCCCTCGACGGCCAGGCGCTGCCAGCGGATGGCGCGGGCGCGCTCGCCGCTGTCATCGGGGTCGATCTCGATGTGATAGTGCGCCCCGAGGCCGCGGCTTTTCTCCTTGAGCCGCCCGATCCGCTCCCAGAGCTTGTCGATACGCTTGGTGGTGCCCGGCCGGGCGAGGCCGGCGGCAAGCTTCTCGAGCCCGGCCTCGAAGCGGCCGATCAGGTGCTCGGCGATCGCTTGCTCCTTGCGCACGCAGCGCTCGGAGCGGCAGTACAGGCGCACCTCCCGGCCATCGGCCGAGGGGGAGCTTGACCAACTCCACCGCCTGCTCGACGGCGCTGTTGATGGCGATCGCGCCTTCAAAGTCGACCGCCCGGCGGCGCGCGCGGCTGACCACCAGATAGCGGTAGCCGTGCTCGGCCAGCCAGGCGAGGTTGGCCTCGGTGGCCACCCCGCGGTCCATGACCACGAGCGCGCCGGCGGATGCGCCCAGGCCGTGGAGCATTGCCTTGAGGGTCTGCGCCTCGGCCACATCGCCGGCGAACACTTGCGAGCGGTGCACAAAGCCGCTGGCGTCCAGGACCAACACCAGCGTGAGCAGCGGGCAGTCGCTGCGCTTCTCCTTGGAATGGCCCCGGCGAGCCTTCGGGTTGATCGGCGCCTCGCCCTCGAAGTAGGTGTTGTTCAGATCGTAGAGCGTGACCATCGGGGTCAGGGCAAACAGCTCGCTCACGCGCGTGAACAGATGCCCCTCGATGGCCGTGCGGTGGCGCAGCAGCACATCCGAGGTGCTACGCACGGCGGTGGCTATCAGCATAGTACCCCCACATCTCAGCTCAAATTGGGGGTATCTCGTCCAATCTACCCCCACATACCCCAGAAAGTACCCCCGTCGGTGGGGGTATGTAGTGCTACGTATTGAGACGAGTGTTAGCAACAAATAGATTTGTCCGGTTTTGTAGCAAATGAATTGTCCGCCTGTGCTGGCCGTGGTTCCGGCCCTGGAGGGCGTAGCCCGAAGGGGCCGGAACCACGGCGGCGCGCTGCGGGCGGA
>JAGFJL010000015.1 GCA_024102725.1 Nitrococcus mobilis | reverse complement strand
GCCGGAACGGGAGCGGCCATTCACTCACCTCCCTCGAGCACGAATCCTGCGCGACGACCGAGGGGTGGGCCAATTTCATCGGTGTGGTCAGTTGGTACGAACCCAACAATGCCAGCACGGTTCCGTTCGGTTGGGGGCGCAACTTCGAGACAGCCGCCCCCTTCCAAGCCAGCTGCACGGACAATGCTCACAGCACTTATCAGGTCGCCAAAGCCTTCTGGGATCTGGACGACTTCAATAACGAGGACGGTAGCGGTATCGCCTCGAGCTGGGATGACCGCATGTCTTACAGTACGACCTGGATCGCCCAAGGCTGGCGTCAGTTTCCCGATGGAACGGGCAACCGGCAAGACTTCGAATCCGGTGCCGATGGCGTGAATATGCGGGATTACTATTGGAACAACACCAGCCGCTTCAACAGCAACCTATTCGAGACGTTGATCCGGCACAATTGCCTGACCGCGCAGGACAATAACTGAACGGCTTTGCGGCTCTGTCGAGGGCCAGGCGTTTGCACCGCCTGGCCCTTGCGTCTTGGGGCGCCGACAGAATATCGGGGGTCGCACGCTCACCCCAACCTAGGCGGGCTTCCGTTGCCGAAGTGCTCATCCAGCTTGTCCAGAATCGCCAGCCCACGCTTCGGATCACCTCGCTTGGCGCGAATCTCAAACCACGTCCTGGCGTCTTGCTCCGCTAGGGCAATCGTCGCCAGCTCATCAATCAGCTTGTTGACGCTTACGCCCCGTCGCTCCGCCAATGCTTTCAGCCGCTCGTGCTTGTCGTCGGAAATCCGAATGGTCAGCGTACCCATCGCTCTACCTCTGCCAAGAACTGCTCGGGCCGCAGAATGCTCAGGCCCGGAAAGCTCAACTCGCCCTGCGCCATATCGCGTAAATTGTTCGTCAGCACCACGTGTGCGCCGCTCGCCAGTGCCAGCTCGATCAGGTGGTTGCCCGACTCATCCCGCAAGTTCGGCCGCCACAGGTGATAGATTTCCACCCAACGGCAGCAGGCGAGAAAGGCGTCCATCAGTTCATCCCGCTCACCGGGCATAATCACCAGCTTCGCGGTGATCTCATCCCGCCAGCAAACCTCGCGGTACTCGCTTGCCAAGGCGTTGCCGATATACGGCTGACAGCGCCCCTCAAGGCACAGCCGCAGTACTTGCCGTGCCGGCCCTCCCTCACCGATTAGCGCCGCGGCCACGACGCTGGTATCCAATACAATTTTACAGCTCATCCAGGCCTCTTATGCCAGCGTATATGCTGGCACACCATTCAATCGTCCGGTGCTTCGATGCATCAATGTGGCGCGCTGGAGCAGTCCGTGGAGCTCATCAGAGACCCGTACCGAATGCGCGACATATAGAGGGCCTGACAATTCGGGCCGTTGACATCCATCGTTGCCGGCATCGCGGCCAATCACTAAACTGAATACATATTGCACGGCTAAAGGCGCAATCGCGATGTCCGCTTTGCTGGAACAGGCGCGTCACCGGCTAACCACCGGCGACTATCACAAGATGGGCGCGGCGGGCGTTTTCCGCCCCACCGATCGCGTCGAGTTGATCGAGGGGGAGATCATCGATATGGCGCCGATCGGGAGCGCGCATGCAGGGGTCGTTGGTTTGCTCACTAACCGGCTGGTGCCGGCGGTGGCGGGTCAGGCCATCGTCAACGTGCAGAACCCGGTGGTTCTGGGCGAGCACTCCGAGCCGCAGCCGGACCTCTCGGTCCTGAAGCCGCGCCCGGATTTTTACCGCAACGCCCACCCTACTCCCGTCGACATCATATTCCTGATCGAGGTCGCCGAGACCTCGATCGACTTCGACCGGGAGATCAAGCTGCCCCTCTACGCGCGCCACGAGGTGCCGGAGGTGTGGCTGGTCGATCTTCGGCAGAAGGCGCTGACGATTCACCGCGCGCCGCTCGAAGGCGTGTATCGCGAAACCCTGCAGCCCAGTGATCTGACCCGTGTCGTGCCGCTGAAGCTGCCGCAGGCGGCGCTTGACCTTTCCGATCTGTTTCGCTTCTGACGGGCCTGATTGTCAGGCCGCCGCTACTGTCGCGGCCAGCGCGCCCGCGAGGCACTCATGTACCGTTCTGGAATCGGTCAACCGCGCCTTCAGGCGGTCGCACAGGGCCATCAGCTCGTCAACTTTGGTGACGATGCGGTGCTGCTCTGCAAGTGGCGGGAGCGGAAACGGGTTGCTCGCGACGAAGTCCATCGGCAGACGCTTCTGCCCCGCGGTTCCGGTCATCTTTCCTTCTCCTTCCTGAAGAAAGCGCGGGGACTTCAAGTATGCAAGAACGTATCGCGGCCGAAGCCGGCCTCAAAGGGAACGGCACTTACTTTACCGACTTGCAGCGGGCTGAAAGGGTTTCGTGGTGTTCGAGCTGAGGGCGTTTGCCAAATGGATGCGGCAAGCGAGCCTCCAAGGATGGATTTACGGCGGCCCTCAGATCGAATATCGCGAAACCCAATCACTTAAGTAAGTGCCATTCGCCTCAAAGGCGCGTCTTTCGCGTTAGCTACGCTATGAATTACCGGACATTGCCAAGATAGGCCCGGCTACCGTTGCCGCCAGCGCCCGGCGGCGTCCATGAAGTACTGGCCTCTGGGCAGACGCTGGATGATCTGGCGCCCGGCTCGGGCTTGTACGGCCCGCAAGGGGGCGTCGGTCTCCTGGGCGACGCGGCGGTATTCGGCTAGGCGCTGTTCGTTCACCTGCTCGACGAGCTGGCGGATTGCGGGCGAAGGATTACCGACAACGACGCCCGTTAGCCCGTCGGGGCGCTCGCCCACCAACCCCTGGGCCTTGGCCTCGGCCAACGAGGGCTGAGCGAGCACGGCCGGCGGCGCCGCGATCATGGCGATGCTAAGCAGGAGAATTTTGAGCACGCGCATTATTTTTCGCTCCCTGTTGGCGCATTCGGCAGCTGCTCCGGGGTGAAGCCGAACAGCGTGGGGTTGCGCTTGATCAGCTCGAGCAGCTCCTGATCGATCTGCAGGCGCTTCTGCTCGGTGATGTTGATATTGACGTCGAAGCGGATCGGCTCATCGGGTGCTTGCAGCTTCACCGTGGGCGAGCAACCGCCGAGCAGCGTGCCGAGCACAAGCAGCAGACTGCTGCCCAATCTCAAGCGATGAATCATGGCCTGCCCTCTCCCTGCGGCGGCGGACTCGGTGGTTCGGAGTCTTTGAACAGGCGCTCCAGTGCCTTGGCGCCGGTGCCGCCGAGCGCGCTTTTGACGACACTGACAAGCGGGCCGTTGACGCGCACGTTGAGTATCACCGGATGGCCTTCCAGAAAATCCGGATTGGCGCCGCGTGCCTGCAGGTGCAGGTGCTGCTCGGCGCCCACCTCGCCCCCAAGCGTGAGCGAAAGCTGTCTATATTGGAAGTTTTGCAGCACCTGGCGCAGCATACGGGTGCGCAGATCGTCGCCCTTGAGGAAGGCCGGCATTTCCTGTGGCACATAGCGCAATACGCCGCCGCCCGCCGCCTGCAGCCGCCCGCCGGCGATGCGCAGGCCGCCGCTGCCGAACGAGATCGGCACCCGCCCGGTCAGTTCTCCCTTGGCCTCCACGCCTTCGATGCCGCTCATACGAATCACTTTTGCCAGATCCACCTGCTTCGCATGCAGAATGATCTGAATATTATTGAGCTGGGAGAAATCCAGCGTGAACGGTTCGGCCCTGAGCTGCCCGCCGGCGAGTGCGAACGCCAGCTCGGCCACCCGCAGGCGACCGTTCGGTCGCAGCGCGAAGCGCACGCGTCCATCGGTCAGCAGCAGGCCGATATTCACCGCGGCGAGGCGCAGCGTCTGCAGCTGCTCGGTGACCGGTGGCGCCAGCGAGGCAAATGCAAGCGTCCCGTCCAGGCCGGCAAAGTGCAGACCGACCAGCGTCGCCGCTAATTCGTCCAGACGCAACTTGCCGCCGCTCATCAGCGACTGGCCGTCCCAGACCAATCGACCCTCGAAGCCAACCGCGCCGATCATATCGCTCACCAATGCCCCGAGGGCGGGCGAAAGGTCGTCGGGCTCGGTCGCCTCCGGAATGAACTGGATGGGATAGAGGGTGAGTGCGACCTGGGTTTTCCCTTCTTCGGTCTGCCCTTTGGCTTGGAGAACGACGATGCCCAGCGCATCGGAGAGTAGCGCATCGAAGGCGAGCTCGCCTTCCTTGCGAACACCCCTCGCCTCGAGCTGCAGCGGCACCCACAGCGCCGGCCGGGCCAGGCTCTTGACGGCGGAGGCGGTAAGCTTCGCTTTTTCGATCGCCCCGTCCGTCAAGACGAGCGTGCCGGCGATGTCCTCGGCGGCGAGCTGCGCCTCGGCAAGCCGCAGCGCGCCGCCCTGCAGGTTGACCTGCAGATCGTCCAGCCCT
>JAGFJL010000158.1 GCA_024102725.1 Nitrococcus mobilis | reverse complement strand
GGTGATAATAAATATTATGGCACTACATCCGGCTGTGCCACCCTCGCTACTATACGAATCAATAGCTTCTCTTCGGATACACACCCAAACCGGCCCAAAATCAGGCAGAGAGCGTTAAAGATGGGCTAACATTGGAACGCTGCGGCGCCGCCGAACACCGAATCCACTCGGCAAGGCGCGAAGACGGCTAGAGATTATGCTTGAGCGAACGCATCCCATAGATGCCGAGAAATCGGGCAGGTGATGTAGAATTAGATTCTATCTATTAAATTCGATATCTCAGCTACTCTACCTGGAGAAGCCAATGTCAAAACGGCAACACCGCGGTCACCGTGTGATCAAATCCTTTGGCTTGGGGGCTTTCCTCACCGCCATCGCAGCCACCATCTATATGGTCTGGGTAGGTGTAACGGGACAACCGATTCCCCGTTGGTTTTTAATGCTGGCGACCGTTTTTTAAATACCTTTTAAATACCGCACCCAAGCCACCGCGGCGCGCGAGTAATACACACGAGTAACACATGATACGGTGCCGGCCTACGGCACCGGCTCGGCTAACAGCCGTATTTCTTCTTGGCCGCTCGGCGGTGGCGGTGCAACAGCGGTTCGGTATAACCATTGGGTTGCTGTCGGCCTTGGAAGATCAAATCGCAAGCCGCCTGAAAGGCGATGCTGCCATCAAAATCCGCCGCCATGGCTCGATAGTGCGAGTCCGCGGCGTTTTGCTGATCGACGACTCGTGCCATGCGCCGCAACGTCTCCCTCACCTGCTGCTCCGAACAAATACCGTGGTATAACCAGTTAGCAACGTGCTGACTGGAAATGCGCAAGGTGGCCCGATCTTCCATCAACCCGATGTCGTGGATATCGGCCACCTTCGAGCAGCCGATACCCTGCTCGACCCAACGCACCACATAACCGAGGATGCCCTGGCAGTTATTATCCAGCTCCTGCTGAATGGCTGCGGCTGTGAGCCTCTGCTCGTCCATTAGTGGGAGCTGCAGAAGCTCGTCCAGCTTGGGACGCGGCCGAGCCGCTACCACCTCCTGACGGTGAGCTACATCAACCCGATGATAGTGAATGGCATGAAGCGTTGCGGCCGTAGGCGAAGGTACCCAGGCGCAATTCGCTCCGGCGAGCGGATGCTCAATCTTTGTCGCCAACATGGCCGCCATCTCATCCGGCTTGGTCCACATCCCTTTACCGATCTGAGCCCGCCCCTGCAATCCCGCTTGCAGGCCGACCGCCACATTCCAGTCTTCGTAGGCCCGTAGCCAAGCGGTTTGTTTCATAGCATCCTTACGCACCATGGGGCCCGCTTCCATGCTGGTGTGGATCTCGTCTCCCGTGCGATCCAAAAATCCCGTGTTGATGAAGATGAGGCGCTCCCTGGCAGCACGGATGCACTGTTTGAGATTGACTGTGGTGCGCCGCTCCTCGTCCATCACCCCGAGCTTCAGCGTGTTGTGCCGCAGACCAAGCGCCTCTTCTATCCGGCTAAAGAGCCCGCAGCTCAGTGCGACCTCGGCCGGGCCGTGCATCTTGGGTTTGACGATATACACACTCCCGGCCCGGCTGTTGACGTAACGGCCAAGCCCCCGTAGGTCATACAGCCCAATGAGTGACGTCATCATGGCATCGAGGAAGCCCTCGGGAATCTCCGCACCGTTGCCGTCGAGTACGGCATCAGTACTCATCAAATGCCCGACGTTGCGCACCAACATCAAGCTGCGGCCAGGCAGCACTAACGTGCCACCTTCCGGGGTCGTATACTGATGATCCGCATGCAGGCAGCGCGTAATGGTCCGACCCGATTTCTCTACACGTGCCTGCAGATCCCCTTTCATCAAACCGAGCCAATTGCGGTAGACCAATGTCTTATCCGCGGCATCGACCGCGGCGACGGAATCCTCACAGTCCTGGATGGTCGTCAGCGCGGACTCTAGAACGACGTCTTTCACGCCGGCGGCGTGTTCACGGCCTATGGGATGGCTTCGGTCCAGCAAAATTTCCAGGTGTAACCCGTGATTGCGCAACAACACGGCCTCAGGCTCGCGGCCACCGACGTAGCCCACGAACTGCTGCGGCTGTCGCAATTCCGTCTCACGGCCGTCGCTCAGCTTGATCAGCAGCCGCCGCTTACCGCCGCTCTCCTCACCCAGCGTATAGCCAATCGCATCGCTATGACGGCCATGCGCTAACGGCACGATCTCATCGAGAAGATCGGCGGCATAGGCCATAACTTGGCTCCCCCGCAGCGGATTGTAGCGCGTACCACGCTCGGCACCGGCCGTCTCCGGTATAACATCGGTGCCGTATAGCGCGTCATAAAGGCTGCCCCACCGGGCATTGGCGGCATTGAGGGCATAGCGGGCATTATTTACCGGTACGACCAATTGCGGTCCAGCCACTTGCGCGATTTCTGGATCGACATCGGTGGTCGTGATCTGGAAATCCGCTTCCTCCGGCAGCAGATAGCCAATTTGCTCGAGGAACTGCTTATAGGCTTCGGGGTCGTGTGGCCGCCCCCGGCGCTCTCTGTGCCAACCATCGATCTTGGCTTGCAGTTCGGCACGCTCGGCGAGCAGCGCGCGGTTGCGCGGGCCCAACTCGGCGACTATCCTGGCCAAAGCCGCCCATAGCGCCCCTGAATCATACCCGAGCGCGGGCGCCACCTCTTGCGCAACCAAATCATGAAGCGGTTTGGCGACCTGCAACCCTCCGATCTGAACACGCTCCGTCATACCCGAAACCCTCGATCGGCGGATGAATTGCGTGAATCCATAATGCCAGGGTTGCGGCCGCCCTGAGCGCTGGATCCACTCTTGAGGCCCGCGCTCTTAAAATATGGCGTCGGGAGCAGACCGTACACCGACCCCCAGGCATTGACTCATTGCCGTCTACGGTCAAGCGATGCGCATGCTGAACTCAGGCGTGACTTTTCGACTCGACATAGCTAATCCCGTGCGAATCCAGAAACTCGGCGATGAGATCTCTTAGCGCCTCTTCCTTGAAGTGATTCCACTCATTCTGGACGCCCTTGGCCTCGATCAGGTCATTGAAACGGGCCACCGCCTCATGACCGCGAACCGCGTTCAGCAAGCTTTCACGAAATTGCGGATCATCAACCGCGTCGCAGTATTTCTCCATCAGCGCGAATTCGACGCTCGCTTTGTTCGGTAAAACGACGCAGTCATCCGAGGTCACCACTTCCTTGACCTTTGGCAAAAAATCCTCCATCAACCAATCGGCGAGCTCGCTCGCCTGCTCTTCCTCGAGGGCGATCCGCGCTTCCCTGTCCGTTATGGTCATTAGCTCGCCGGTTTTGCGATTGAGATAGATTGTCCACCCCTCTTGCAGGGCTTCGACTTCAACCACAAGGTGGCGCAGCGATACCGGAAGTGCCATATCAATAAATCCTCATAAATCCGCTAGCATAGTGTTCAAAATCGCGACCCACCGCGGCGTCTTGCTGCATCGTGAGTAGCTGGCGTATCCGGCCGGCAACCGCTTACGATGCAAGCAACACGGCTTCTGAATAGCAAACAGTCTGCGATCTAATGCCAGATAGGGCCTATATCTTGCCATCCCATGAGCGGGTCAGCGACGGCTGACCCGCCGACGTGGCTAAATAACGGCAAGAGCAAGACCGCACCCACCACATCAATTGCAGAGTCTGCACCGCTCGGCGAAAGTGTACCTTGAATGCGCCCAGCCGCCCATCACCGCAAGAGTTGACGCGGTCAGTCATTCAGGCACGACACCGTTCCGGATGGGTATCCGCCAAGCCCCATAATATATTCACGAAAAAGGGGGCACTACGGGTAGGGGGCGCTCGTGACCTGACGGCGCTGCAGGCAAATTATCGGCCTCTATATTGAGCTATGATCCGTCGATCGGTCTCGGGTTGGCGGGTATTCTACGTCGACCGACCACGTCCAGCCCCAACGGAACCAAAGCCATCGGTCAGATCCTGCTTATGGATTTCTCGAACACGGTCGATTTGCTCTTCGAGCGCCGGCCGCATCGATTCCGGCAGCAGTGTCATCCGATCCCGCCCGCCTTTCCCGTCCCGAACCACGATTTGCCGCCGTTCGAACTCGATGTCTTTCACCCGCAGGCGAACGCATTCCAGCAACCGTAACCCGGCGCCATACAGCAACGACGCCATCAGCGCGTTACGGCCTTGCAGATGCGCCAGCACGGAGCGGACTTCCTCTCGCGTGAGCACGACGGGCAGGCGTTGCGGACGCTTCGCGCGCTGCACCGTGTCGAGCCAAGGCAGCTCGATTCCCAGCACTTCGCGATATAGAAACAGGATGGCACTGAGCGCCTGATTCTGTGTGGACGCCGCGACATTATGCTCAGTCGCCAGCGCCGATAGGAACCGCTCGACTTCCGGCGCCCCTCTCTCAAGCGGGTGACGTTTTTCGTGAAAAAGGATGAAACGCCGAATCCATCCCAGATAGGCTTGCTCGGTGCGGATACTGTAGTGGCGGAAGCGGATGCGATCGCGGACCTGATCGAGTAGACGTGGCTTCTGTGCCATGACGTTTCTCCCATCCTTGGGTTCGACGTGTAACACTCCGTGTCGCACGTAAGTATTTGTATTATCAATATATAGATCAGGATTATACTTTAGATTCGACGCCTTGCAAGACGTCATTTAGGATTTCTACTTGTAGTTATGCAGCGGAGTAACATGCCCCATTCTCGGATCGCCGTAGTCCCGTACGGCCCGCTCTGGCCGCGAGAGTTCGAGCAGTCGTCCGGCGAAGTGGTAACTGCGCTCGGGCCGAACCTCCTGGCGATCCATCACATCGGTAGCACGTCGATCCCGGGTATCCACGCCAAGCCAGTGATCGACATGCTCGCCGTCGTCGCCGACTTGACCGCGGTGGATCAGTGCTCGGCCGAGATGGAACGGTTGGGGTACGAGGTGATGGGCGAGTTCGGGATCGATGGTCGCCGCTATTTTCGTCGCAATGACTCGGCAGGTCGTCGGACGCACCAGATTCACGCGTTTGCGGAGGGCTCCCCGCACGTGTCGCGACACCTGGCGTTCCGAGACTTCATGCGCGCACACCCGACGGTCGCCAGACAATACGGCGAGTTGAAGCGGAGGTTGGCCGAGGTGCATCCGGACGACATGGAAGCGTATATGGACGGGAAGGACGGCTTCATCAAAGAGATGGAGTCGCGAGCACTCGAATGGCTCGCCTCGTGTGGCGACGGTCCGACCGCTGCATAATCGGGTAACCGGGGGCGTTTAACCCCCAGTCCCCACACCACCCTGCATGCGGGTCCGCACAGGGCGGTTCATGAGTAGGGAGCACACGAGAAGATCAGGCATAGCCATGGGCTTTCATCC
>JAGFJL010000156.1 GCA_024102725.1 Nitrococcus mobilis | reverse complement strand
GGTGATAATAAATATTATGGCACTACATCCGGCTGTGCCACCCTCGCTACTATACGAATCAATAGCTTCTCTTCGGATACACACCCAAACCGGCCCAAAATCAGGCAGAGAGCGTTAAAGATGGGCTGGCTGCGGCGCGGCTCGATCGGGCACGTCTGCTCACCATGCTCACCGTCATAGAGCGAGCCACCCCCGCCGAAGCCATCGCTTCCGCCTGGCCGGTCGGTGCCGATCCCGCCGCCATCACGACCCACAGGCGGCTCATGCGCAGCGCGCTGGTCGAGCAGCGTGCGTCACTGGCGGCACTCCGGGCCGAGCTTGCCCGCGCCCGGGCCGAGCGGCAGAGCACGGAGCGGGATAAGCGTCGGCTCGAATCGACCTTGCCGCTGATCGCAAAACGCGCGCATGCACTTGAGGTTCTCGCGCGCCGCAAGATGGCCCCCGAACTCGACTACCTGCAAATCGAGCAGCAGCGCCTGGATCAGGCCGGTCGCATCCGGACCATTGCCGTCCGCTTGCAGGCGCTGGACGACCGGGTCGAGGAGGACCGCAGACGCATCGACGTGCAACGCGCTCAATTTCAAAAAGACCTCACCCAGCGCCTACTTGAATCCGAAAAACAGATCGCCTCCCTCCAGGAGGAGCTTCGTAAAGCCGACGCGCGAGCTGGTTGGGACACGCTCGATGCACCGATCGCCGGCTTCGTGCAAGGCCTGAAGATCCACACCACCGGTGGCGTCGTCCAGCCCGCCGAGGAGCTGATGCGGATCGTGCCGGAGAATGCGCCCCTGGAAGTCCAGGCCTGGCTCGCCAACCGCGATGTCGGCTTCGTGAGCACAGGACAGCTCGCCGAGGTCAAGGTCGAGACGTTTCCATTCACCCGTTATGGAACCCTTCACGCCGAAGTCACGCAGATCTCCAACGATGCCGTGCAGGACGAGCACCGCGGCTTGATCTACCAGACGACGTCGAGAATCGACCGAGCCTGGATGAATGTGGACGGCCGAAAAGTGCACTTGAGCCCCGGCATGACGGTGTCGTTGGAGGTGAAAACAGGGCGGCGCCGGGTGCTGGATTTCTTGCTGGCTCCGCTGATCGAGCACATCGACGAGAGCGCGGGGGAGCGTTGAATAAACCTCTTCGACAGGAAGCGGATGCGCTTTAAAAAGCAGGAGAAGAAGGGGTGATAGACTCCGTTCGGTGCATTATTAAAGGATACGATACGGAAGATCGGAAAAGCCTGGCATGAGTGAAAAGTAGTATTTAAGAGGGCAGAATTAATGCTAACAATGTCAGAGGCTAACGAGAGAATACAGACATCGTTTCCATGGCTTTTTCAATCGAAATGGCTTTATGTCGGCTTGGGGATTTATTGGATGGTTGCTTGGTTGCTGCCGTGGGAGTCGATTGGGCAATGGGCTTGGGTTGCCGATATGGTTGATATCATAGCATCGATCGTGCCAAGCATTCGCGGCCTGCCCAGCATGATCCATTTTATGAGCAAGCCGGCGGCGGAGGCGCAGTTGGCCTTTTTGCATCTGTGCGGCCTACTCTTTACCTTGATTATCATTATTTTTACTCGACCGATGCTGATCAAACCGAAAGAAAAGAAAAAAGACTGCAAGTTCTCAGGGGTGTTATATCTTCCGGTGCTCTGGTGGCCTTTTTTTCAGTAGTTGCCCACTACATACCCGTTTTTAATAGCCATGTTAAAGACCCTTCAGAAGTATTCCATGACACGGATTTCAAGATGGTTTTGTTTTATGTCATTGCTTATTGGGGTTATAGCTATCTATTCAGTGTTTTTATAAGTTTTTTATATGCCCTGTTCCTGCCGTTGGAAATCGAAGGAGATGCTAAATGACCAAGGACGATACCGCAATCATGACGCCCGCGGATGTTGCCCGTGCCGTTCTCGCTGGTATGAATCAACTGACGAATGAAACATTTGATACGTCGGCTATACAGGAACGTTTGGATAAGGCGCTGACCGACGCTAGACTCGCGGGGAACCGTCTGCATCAGATCGAGCTGCTGGAGATTCGCCACCTTGCGCATCGTGCAGAGGACCTGGCGCTTCAGGATGCGCTGCGCCAAAGCTATGGAACCATGAAAGACTGGATCCGTCAGTCCCTGGATGCCGCCGAAGAGGCGGCGACCCGAGCAAACGGTACGCTCAGCGAGGCCGAGAAGCTCAACGTCTTTGCCGGCAAGCTCGGAACGTTGGCTGGACCAGCAGCTTCAGCCGTTTCTTTTGGTGAAGGTCTGTACGCGCTTTCCGATGAGAATGGCCAAGCGGTGGGGGCCGGCCTGCTCGGAACCGTCGCCGGAGGCTTTGTCACTCAGCTAGCGGTGGCGGCCGCCACCTCACTTGGCTTGGGAGTGCTCGGCACTGCTGGGCTGGTCGCCATTGGCTCTGTGGGGGCAGCGATAGTCATAAATGAGGCTCTCCCTAACAGCTGGAAACAAGCCATCGGAGACCCCATCGTAGATATTTACGATCAGGCAAGATCGGGGTTGACCGATTTCCTGCAAATCATGGGCGGCATCCCCGGCATCCTCGACTCCGCCAACGACTATTGGCGTAGCGCGGTCAATTGGCGCCCCCGCATCGACCCCCTCGCCGTGGACCTCGACGGTGACGGCATCGAGACCGTCGGCACCAACGGCTTGGCCGGCGCCGTCTTCGACCAGAACGCCGACGGGGTCGCCACGGCGAGCGGCTGGATCGGCGCCGACGACGGCCTGCTGGTCATGGACCGCAATGGCAACGGCGCCATCGACGACGGTCAGGAGCTCTTCGGCGAGGCGACCCACAGCGGTGCGGGCACAGCAGCGGACGGCTTCGCCGCGCTGACCGATCTGGACAGCAACGCCGACGGCCGCATCGATACCGCCGATGCCGATTTCGCCAAGCTGCGCATCTGGCGGGAGGTCAACGGCGACGGCGTGAGTCAGGCCGAAGAGCTGCACACCCTGGATGAGCTGGGTATCAGCGCCTTAAATCTCGCAAACAGCCAAACCGATCAAAACCTCGCCGGCGGCAATCGTCTGATCAAAACGGGCACGTTTGTACGCAGCGACGGCACGACGGGGCAACTCGGCGACGTCAATCTGGCCGAGGACCACTTCCATCGGCGCTTCGAGCAGTCGGTAGCCATTACCGAGGAGGCTCAGGCGCTGCCGGACATGCAGGGCGCGGGGATGGTGCGCGATCTGCGCGAGGCGGCGAGCCAAAGCGCTGATCTGGCGCAGGCGCTTACGGACTATACGAACGCCGGCACCAAAGCCGAGCAAGAGGCGCTGCTGGACGGGCTGCTGCAGGCATGGAGTGGGAGCAGCGATATGGAGAGCCTGCAGGACCGGGCGCTCGATGCGGGATTCGTAGTGAGCTGGCGGTTCGGCAGCACGGCGCAGGACGACGGTGACGCCGCGGCGGCCGCGGCACGGTACGATGGCGGCGCCTACGGCACCGGGGCTCAGGCTGTATTACAAGCCTACAATGACGGGCAAAGCGACGACTACAAGAAGTGGCTCACGCGCCTATCCATACTCGAGCGGTTCAATGGCCGCACCTTCATCGAGTTCCAGGCACCCGAAGTCGACAGCGACGATTGGGCGGTCTCGGTGGACACCGCTGCGAGCGGCGGCACCGGCGCAACGGCGGGGCTGTCGCTGCATAAAGTCGACGTCAATCTCTCGGACATGCAGTTGCAGCTCTTAGTACTACAGTTGCAAATAATCATCGACGGACAGCTCGACGATGATCCCCGCGATTCGCTGCCGTCTCACCCAGTGGTAGAACTGAGCGAGGCGTTGGTGTAGCCAACGCCAGCGGGACCACTGTA
>JAGFJL010000099.1 GCA_024102725.1 Nitrococcus mobilis | reverse complement strand
AGCGATGCACGATGCCGGCGCGCGGCAATCCCGCCAAGCGTGGGTCATAATGGAGCAAGGCATTCTGCAGAGTGCCGCCCGCGTGACCGGCGCCGGGATGCACGATGAGGCTAGGCGGCTTGTCGATCACCAGCAGGCTCTCGTCCTCGTAGAGGATACGCAGCGCGATCGGCTCGGGCACTACCACGCCTTCCTCCTCGAGTACGACGCTCAAGCGCACCTGCTCGCCGCCGCGTACGGCGTCCTTGCCGCGCGGCACTGTCGCATCCACCGTAATCGCACCGGATTTCAGCCAGGCCTGGAGGCGGCTGCGGGAGTATTGTGGAAATATGGCAGCAAGCGCGCGATCAAGCCGTTGGCCGGCTTGCGCAGCGGGAATGATTGTAGTGTGCTCGATTCGCTCGCTCACGGTGCTAGGCGAACCCCACGCTTTCCCCTACAATGAAACGTCTTGCATACGGTTATCACACCAAACCCTACTTGATATGATCAAACTGCTGCTGCCCGCCTTCGTTACCGTGCTCATTGCGCTCATTGGCTGCGCCGGCAATCCCGCCGCGGACGAGCCCGAACAAGGGCAGCAAGCTGCCACGCTGTATGATAAAGCGCACGAGTTGCTCGATGCCGGCGACTACGCGGCGGCTGCGAAACGATTAGAAGATCTGCAAGCGCAATATCCGTTCGGGCCTTACTCGGAGCAAGCCCAACTTGACATCATCTACGCCTACTACAAGGCAGACGATACAGCATCCGCCGTAGCCGCTGCCGAGCGCTTCATACGATTCAACCCCCGCCACGCGAAAGTAGCCTATGCTTATTATATGAAGGGCGTAGCGCAACAGGAGCAAGGATTAGGCTTTATCCAGTCACTGCTGCGCATGGACCGCGCCAAACGCGACCCGGAACCCTTACGGCAAGCCTTCTACAACTTCCGCAGCCTACTCGAGGCCCATCCCGAGAGCCGCTACGGCGACGACGCTCGCCGGCGCATGGCGCAGCTGCGCGACCTGCTCGCCCAACATGAGCTCCAAGTCTGCCAATATTACATCCGTCGAGGCGCTTGGGTCGCGGCGATCAACCGCGCCCGCAGCATTGTACTGAGCTATGCCGGAACGCCGGCGGTTGCCGAGGCGCTGCATGTGCTGCTGCAAGGGTACCAGCACATCGAACTGCCGGCGCTCAAAGAAGACGTGCGCCGCGTGCTACGCTTGAACTACCCCCACCACCCGGCGCTCGCGGAAAGCGGCTGAAGGGTAGTGCCTAGCAGTTCGATTCCTAAATAACATAGCTATGGCTATGTTACGCGATGGCAATCTCCTCCATATAATACCTCCATCGATACACCACCGGATCCTGATTGATCCGGCCGATGTAGCGCTGGATGCGCTCGGCGAGTTCGGCTTTGGAGTGCACGCGGATGCCGCGCAATTCGTTCGGATACCGCTTTTGAAAGAGCCATTCGCCTTGGCCGCCGATCATGGCCAAAACGCTATTGCTGGAGTGCAGATCAATGCCGCCGTAGACCGCCACGGTAGTTGCCGCTGGCATGTCTCGCTGCACACCAGCATAGGCACAGCGCACCACAGAACCCGAGGTGCAGTGAGCAGCATACGGCTATCGTGCTCGATGTGTTAAAACAAGACCCGTCCCTTAATTCGGGTGTCCCTTGAGTTACGGGTACGCTGAGCGCCTTATAAGAAGGGCAGCCGTGCTATCCGAGCCGTAGGATTTCCACTCAGTGCCAACCACAGAATAGAACATCTCGAGTCTGCACCTCATCATGCGATGATGTTCCGCTCCTTCTATAGCTGGCGTTTGTTCTGTGAGTTCCTCAAGAGTCTCGGCGTACAATGGTTCAGGTCGCGAGCGGTAGTCCGTGATTCCCTGGAAAATACTGGTAAACCCACGTCTCCGTGAGCGTGCGCTCCCCCAGGCGCAGGTAGCAGCGTAGATCCACGGGCTCCTTGCCGTCGGCGAGCAGATCGAAGGCGGCGCGCCACCACTCGGTGCCGACGACCTTGAGGGCATGGCGGTTTTCGATGGAGCCACGGGAGGCCTGCGCGATCACCTCGATATCGTAACGCTGCTTCAGCTCCGCGAGAGCCCCTCCGGTGAAGTCGATGACAAACTTGCGCCCGTTCACGGGGCGTTCCTCGTGCTGGCCAGGGATGCCCGAGCGGCCGATTCGGGTGGCCACAACCCGGCCGACCGGGGGCAGGTATGGTTCCGTGGCGGCCCAGTGCAGCCGGTAATCCAGGCTCCAACTCGTGCCCTTGCTCGCGGTCCTGTCCGGTACCCAGAATGCGACGATATTGTCGTGGATCTCGTCGTCGGTGGGCATCTCCAGTAGATGGACCGCGCCGCGGCCCCAATCGCCCTTGGGCTCGACCCAGACGCTCGGCCGGCGGTCGTAGAAGACGCCGTCGTCCTGGTAATGATCGAAGTCGCGGTCGCGCTGCAACAGCCCGAAGCCTTGGGGATTATGATCCAGGAAGGCATTGGTCTGAATATGGGGCGGAGCGTTCAGCGGCCGCCAGATGCGCTCGCCCTTGCCAGTCCATATAGCGAGCCCGTCGCTGTCGTGGATCTCGGGCCGCCAGTCCGTCGCCCGCCGGTGGTTGGCTTCGCTGTACCAGTACATGCTGGTGAGCGGAGCGATGCCAAGCCGGACGATGTCCTCACGCTGAAAGAGCTCCGCATGTATATCAGTAACCACCGCAGCTTCCTTGCGGCATTCGAATCGATAGGCACCGGTGATGCTCTGACCTTCGAGCAGGGCATACACCGTCAAGGTGTTGCCGCCGTGCTGCGGCTGCTGGAGCCAGAGAGCGGTGAAGCGCGGAAACTCCTCCTGGCGTTCGGGCACCGCTGTATCGACAGCGATGCCGCGTGCCGATAGACCGTATTGGCTGAGCTCCCCGGAGCTGCGGAAATAGCTCGCGCCCATGAAAGCGAGCCAATCGCCTTGGCCCTCGGCGGGGTTGAGGACCCGGAAACCCGCGAAGCCCAGGTCATCGGGCAGTCTGCCCTCAAGCCCGGTATTGCCGTAGTCGAACAGGCGGGGAGAATACCGCACCTGGCGCGCTTTATTATTTTCCACCAGATAGATCGCAACGGGCTTGTTGGCATAGCGGCCGAGATGGAAGAGCTCCACCGGCATGGCGCCCGAGCCATTCGCCCCGAGGACGTTGTCTCGACGAAATCGGATTTGCTGGTAGGTGTCGTAGTCAATGGGCTCGAGTAGCTTGGGGTGGCTCGGCGGGGTTGGTTGGAACGGCCGCTTCGCGAGCTGGCGTGCGTGCTCGCGTAGCCGTTTGAAACTGAAGGGCTCTGGGGCGGCAAGCCGCGGACCGGAGGCGGCAAGCGCCCACCCAATATCCAACCAGGATACGCTCGCAAGGCCAGCGATGGCGTGCAGCAGGTAGCGACGTGTCAGACTTGTTTCCATTTGATTCCCCAACAAAACAACGTTAAGCAGATAGCAAGCCATGGCCTGTTAAATAGGCAAGCCAGAGCACGCGGCGAGCTTTGGTGTCGGGCCTCCCTACCCGACGGAACTGCGACCTTGTCAGTGCGCCAGAGAAAGCCGTAGTGCTCCTGGCAGATGCTGCGCCCGACCGCACATCGGAGATGAGTTGCTGGCAAGCGACACCGGTGCGCTGCTCGAGTGTATCGCGCAATCGAGTGAGCGCCACCGGCTCCATGGGCTCCTGGACGGCGAGAAAGTCGAGCTGCTCGGCGGCGGCCGCTATCACTTTGAAATCATTATTATTGTTCCAGCCAAGATGAAGGACTTTTCATGAGCCGAGGCGAAACTCTGCGAGTGCTGTGTGGTATTCAGCGCGAACAACAACAGAGCAAGCAATGCGCGTGCCCGATCGATGATCGCCATGCTCTATTCCTCCGGCTATGGCCCGCGACTGGCGCGGCTTATTAAGCATTGTTTCCAGCCATGGGGCTTTTTGATTTGGCTTGGAGGAACTCATCGAACCGGGAATCCCGCTCTACCGCTTCCAGTTGCTGTCGCCCCATGGCGTCACCGGGGACATGCAGGAGGCCTTTGCCATCGATAACCTACCCCTCTGATGCTGAAGTACAGTCCTGGCCTGTGTCGATTAGTCTCCTGCGCCCACGGAATACGACTACTCGCAGCTTCGCGTGCTCCTACGGCAATGTCCGTGCCCATCGCGCGGCGATCGATATCTATCGAGGTCGAGGCGCATACGTTCGCTGCCCAGATCGTCTCCATGGCTGAGCAGGCGATACGAGACGCGAGGGCTGACGGAAAAGCCATCAAGAAGATCGCCCGAGAGTCGGGCGTAGCGATAAGCAGCTGCAGCGGGCGGTGGGTGAACTGGATGCCGTTGTCGGTGAGCACGATGTGAATGGCGTAGGGAACGCCGGCCACGAGATCGCGCAGGAACTGGGCCGCGACCATTTTGCCGGCCTTCTCAGGCGGTTCCGCGCAGGAGAACCTCTAGATCCGCTCGATGGCCACGAACATGTAGCGCTTGCCCTCGACCTGAGGCAGGCAGGAGATGCCATGGCGCTGGAGACAGCGGCGCAGCGATGAACCGGTGAGAGGCGCGCTAGTCGGCTGCAGCGCGTAAAGGCAATCATCGAGCGGCGGCAACGTGTGCCGCCGAAAGGCCACCATCACAGCCTCTTCTTCCACCCGACAGAACCGTCGAACGCAGTTCTC
>JAGFJL010000082.1 GCA_024102725.1 Nitrococcus mobilis | reverse complement strand
TATCACACTGTTTTTAATGCGGTTATTTTTAAAAACACGGGGCACTTCGCCGGCCAGACCGGCCACCTATCACCTGATAGGTGTTTTTTATTAGACAACATACCTCCTTTCTATGGACTCTATAATGAAACAAACAGCGCGCTGCATCCACGGCGCCTCATCCATTCACCCCGCTGCTGCGGCTAAAACTGTGAGCAAGCTCACTCCATGAACCAGCGGCAATGCTAAACACTGAAGAAAAATCAAACGCAGAGAGAGGACGGCGATGAAGCGGCACGTGCTACTTGCGGTGCTGACAGGCCTGGGAGTGGTCTCACTGTTACCCGCTGATCGGGCACAAAGCGCCTGGACGCTTACCTGCCAGGTACCGATACAGACATCGCCACCCGCCGGGTTTAACAATATCATCAAGGCGAGCGCCTCTGGCTATTTTCCCGCACCGGCAACGTCCTGCCCCCGTTCGCGAGCCGGCTAACCCACATGACCCGAAAGCCGTTCGCATCGACTGGCATAACCAGAAGCTCGGTTACGTGCCCCGGGACGAGAACACCGCGATCAGCCAGATGCTCGACCGCGGCGAGCGGCTCGGCGCCAGGCCGTCGCCCTAGGCGCGGGTTCGCTTCAGTGTCTGGCTGGAGGCCCGGGAATGATGGGCGCAACATCAGAAATGCCGCGCCGCAGGCGCGAAGCTAAATGCTCCTGCAGTTACATGGCCGAGCTAATACTTGCCGTCATGCTCGGGCTAGCGGTCGCAGGAGACTAGAGCGGTCGTCCAATGGCAATGCAACCCGCGGTCCGTGCGCAAATGCGGCGTAAAACAATTGTGGGACGTGCCCTGTGCTTATCTGATGGGAGGATCGGCTTGGAATATCGTAGCTTTTTCAAGAAGGCCTTCGGCAAGGAAGCCGATGCGAGGTTTGCGCCATTCGATTATCAGCGCCGCCTAGCGGAAACGAGCTGGCCGGATTTGCTGGACGTCCCTACCGGCCTAGGCAAAACCGCAGCCGTAACGCTGGCATGGCTTTGGAAGCGCGGGTGGCGCTCGGGTAGTCGAGACGTTAAACCATCGGCCGATACCCCGCGGCGGCTCGTTTGGTGCCTACCGATGCGCGTCTTGGTCGAACAGACAGAACGCAACATCCGTAGCTGGCTGGAGAATCTCGGCCTTCCCGGTGAGGCCGGCGAGGGCAAGGTTTCGGTGCACCTGCTGATGGGCGGCGCGGACGACCTCAAAACCTGGGCCAAGCATCCGGAAGAGGACATGATCCTCATCGGCACCCAGGACATGCTGCTGTCACGCGCATTGATGCGCGGCTATGGTATGAGCCGCTATCAATGGCCGATACATTTCGCCCTGCTGCACAACGATTGCCTATGGGTCTACGACGAAGCCCAATTGATGGGAGCGGGCCTGCCCACGAGCACGCAACTGGAAGCGTTCCGTCGCGATGCTTTGCTGGCGCCGCTGCATGACAGCCGCAGCCTGTGGACATCAGCCACCTTGCACAAGGACTGGTTGAGCACGGTCGATTTCAAGCCGCACATGGAAACACTCGGAAAGGCCGGGTTGCAGGACGAGGATCGCGCGGAAGACAGGGTGCGCCGTCGACTGAACGCATACAAATGCTTGCGATAAGCTGAAACGTCCTTGATGGGCGGCGCCAAGGGCGACATCCAGAATTACATTGCGTCGCTGTCCAGCGAGATCGCCGGGCAACATAAACCTGGCAGCCAAACCCTGGTCATCCTCAACAACGTCGAACGCGCACAACAACTATACACTCATCTCGGCACGCAGCTTGCTGAGGTGCCACGGCTGCTGTTGCACGCGCGCTTCCGTCCCGCAGAACGGCGGGTGATCGAGCAGCGACTGCATGACGCACCGAGCGCCACCGGACGCATTGTCATTGCCACCCAAGCCATCGAAGCCGGGCTGGACGTCTCCAGCCGTACGCTATTCACCGAGTTGGCGCCTTGGGCATCCTTGGTGCAGCGTTTCGGCCGCTGCAACCGCACCGGTGAGTTCGAGGCCGCTTCGGTGTTCTGGATCGACATCGCCACTGATACAGGTAAGCTGGCACGCCCTTACGAAGACCAACCCTTGGACACGGCACGAGCCAGTCTGGCCTCTTTGAAGGATGCCGAACCGGCACATCTACCGAGTGTCGATGCGGGACACCCGCTGACACAGGTACTGCGCCGTCGTGATTTGCTGGAACTGTTCAATACCGATGCCGATCTCTCCGGCTTCGACGTGGACATTTCTCCTTATATCCGCGACAGCGACACACCACCGGTGCAGGTGTTCTGGCGCAGTGTCGAGAACGGGAATACCGACGGCATCGGCAAACCGGAACGCCCGGAGCTTTGTCCTGCCTCCATTGGCCAGATCGGCAGCCACCTGGGCAGTAAGCTCAAGGGCGAACCCCGCCGCGCCTGGCGTTGGGACGTGCTGGAGGGGCGCTGGGCAACGATCAAGGCGAAGCAGATGCGTCCCGGCATGATCTTGCTGCTGGACGCCGCCGAGGGCGGCTATAAGGAGGATCTCGGTTTTGTTTCCGGCGACAAGACACCCGTGGCGCCGATACCTGGACAAAACGGAAACCAAATCGAAGACAGCAACGATGCCGACGTATTGACCCAAATCGGGTGCTGGATTTCGCTGCCTGATCATCTGAGCGATGTCGCCAGCGACGCCGCGGCACTGTGCCAATCGCTGCATCTCAGAAGCTGTCTGGGTAAATGTTATGCGCATTTTGCGAGCATGAGGCGCAGCATAGCGATTCGCACCATGTTTTCGGCTGTGAGCGGCAGAATTTCGTAGTCCTTGGACAGGCGGCGGTAATTGC
>JAGFJL010000076.1 GCA_024102725.1 Nitrococcus mobilis | reverse complement strand
GCTCTGGCGGATACGGAATCGGCTGGGCTCCATGTGTTCACCATTCGGGTGATGGTCTAGATGGCAAATTATGCCAAACAATCAACCTGTTGTGCGCATCGGCCGCGCCCAGGTCACGGATTTAGGTGCACTTGCTCTCTGATCTTCAAGCGTACTTGTACTATGGGACAAAACGGATAAGTATGGAAGGTATGGCTAATAAAGTCGAAATCCGATACTGCACCCAATGCCATTGGCTGCTGCGATCAGCCTGGATGGCGCAAGAGCTGTTGACCACCTTCGAACAAGAAATCGCAGAGTTAACGCTGCAACCCGTAACCGGCGGCGTTTTTGAGGTATATGCAAACGGCAAGCTCGTCTGGTCGCGCAAAAAGGCGGGTCGCTTTCCGGAAATCACCGAGCTCAAGCAGCTCGTCCGAGACCAAATCGCTCCCGGTAAGGGACTTGGTCATGCCGACCGGAAAGGCTCGCAATCCACCGCGTCATAATCGGGCCTGATTTCCGTAGCATTACCCCGCCATGGCTTTCAAGGTGACTAAGATGCTAAAAAATAAGGAAAAGCATTAACTCGAGTAAAAATTTTCGCGATTCAGGCGGGGCTGCTGTGGGTCTCTCGGCCATGTGCCCAGCCACCATATAACGAACAATCAATGGGTTAGGTCAACCTTGAAAGCCATGACATTACCCCATTCCTTTCCAATCCGGAAATGAGGCTGAATAGAAGATGTGCCCGTCGTATGAGTGTCTGACCCGAGCACCAGTCAAGCTCATCGAGACCAACCCGCTGCTCAACGCATGGCGTGGCTCTGGTATAGTCATTACCCACCGCAAATATTAATGGGATGGAGATGTCCGAACGGTCCCTATACCGGCCCGAGGATACACGCTTCGAGGTTGACATCGAGGCGCTGATTACCCGGTTGCGGCCATTGCTGCCGGCCGAAGGGCTGATTACCCATGAACAGGGTCGCCGGGCCTACGAATGCGACGGTCTCGCCGCCTACAAGCAGCTCCCCCTGCTGGTGGCCAGTCCCGAAACCGTCGATCAAGCGCGCGCTGTACTGCAGATTTGCTCGGAGAGCCGTGTTCCAGTCGTTGCCCGTGGCTCCGGCACAAGTCTCTCCGGCGGTGCCTTGCCCCACCCGCAGGGCGTGCTGCTCAGTCTGGCGAAGTTCAACCGCATCAAAGAGATCGATCCTCACCGGCGCATCGCCCGTGTGGAACCCGGCGTGCGCAACTTGGCGATCAGCGAGGCCGCGGCCCCGTTCGGGCTGTACTATGCGCCGGATCCATCCTCACAGATCGCCTGCAGTATCGGCGGGAACATCGCCGAGAACGCCGGCGGAGTGCACTGTCTGAAATATGGGCTGACCGTACACAATGTATTGCAAGTCACACTGCTAACCATCGAAGGGGACCAGGTCACGCTGGGCTCCCTGGCCCCGGAGAGCCCCGGTTACGACCTGCTCGCGCTGCTCACGGGCTCCGAGGGCATGCTCGGGGTGATCGTAGAAGCCGTCGTGCAACTCCTGCCCAATCCCCTCACCAAGCAGGTACTGATGGCCTCTTTTCCGACCGTAGAGGCGGGTGGCCATGCCGTCGCCGCGATCATTGCCGGCGGGATCATCCCGGCCGGGCTGGAGATGATGGACGGGCCCGCAATCCAGGCCGCCGAGGACTTCATCCAAGCCGGCTATGATACGCAAGCGGCCGCCTTGCTGATCTGCGAGCTCGACGGCGGCGAGGCCGAGGTGAGCGAGCAGATGCGGAGAGTCGAGACCATCCTGCGTGAGCAAGGCGCCGACCGGATTCGCGTGGCGCGCGATGACACCGAACGGGCGCGCTTCTGGGCCGGGCGCAAGGCGGCTTTCCCTGCGGTGGGCCGTCTCGCCCCCGACTACTACTGTATGGACGGCACCATCCCGCGTAAGCACCTCGCGCAGGTACTCAAGCGCATCAGCGAACTCTCCGCAGCACAGGGGTTGCGCACAGTCAATGTCTTCCATGCCGGTGACGGCAACCTGCACCCACTCATTCTCTTCGATGGCAATCGCCCCGGAGAGCTCGAGCGGGCCGAGCAGCTCGGCGGCCAGATCCTCGAGCTGTGCGTGGAAGTCGGAGGTACCATTACCGGCGAGCATGGCGTCGGCATGGAGAAGATCGATCAGATGTGTGTTCAGTTCCGTCCTGAGGAGCTCGAACAATTCTATGCGGTAAAGGCGGCCTTTGACCCGCAGGGTCTGCTGAACCCGGGTAAGGCGATACCCACCCTCAATCGCTGCGCCGAATTCGGCCGCTTGCACGTGCACCGAGGCGAGCTGCCGCATCCGCAAATCGAACGCTTCTGAGCCGCTTGCCCCTTATGCCCACATCCTCCGATCTGACCGCCGAAATCGCAGAGCAGGTACGCCAGGCCGGCGCCACCGGACGGGCGCTCGAAATACGCGGTAATGCAACCAAACGGTTCTATGGGCGGGAAGCGCGCGGCGAGCCGCTGCTGATGAGCGAGCACCGCGGCATCGTGCACTATGAGCCGAGCGAGCTGGTGCTGAGCGCCCGCAGTGGAACGCCTTTGACGGAGCTGGCGGCACGGCTCGCCGAACATGATCAGATGCTGGCGTTCGAGCCGCCCTACTTCGCCGGTGAGCCCACGCTCGGTGGCGCCATCGCCGCCGGGCTGGCGGGACCGCGCCGACCTTTCACCGGCTCCGTGCGCGACATGGTACTCGGTGTGCGCATCGTCAACGGACGCGGCCAGGTGCTGCAATTCGGCGGGCAGGTGATGAAAAACGTCGCCGGCTACGACCTCTCCCGCCTCATGGTCGGGGCACTGGGCACGCTGGGCGTGATCCTGGAAGTCTCGCTCAAGCTGCTGCCGACGCCGCAAGCCGAGCAAACGCTCACCGTGGATGAGCCGGTCACACGCATCTATGAGCTCACCGAGCAGTGGCTGCGGGCCGGCGTTCCCGTCTCGGCGGCCGCGCACGACGGCGCGCGGCTATATGTGCGCCTATCGGGCGCCGCGAGCGCCGTGGCATTCGGCAGCCAGCGGCTCGGCGGCCAGGATTTCGGCTCGGCGGAGCGATTCTGGCGTGAGCTGCGTGACCACCGCCTCGCCTTCTTCACATGCCGCGGGACGGAATCGATCTGGCGTATCGTGCTGCCGGCCGCCGCGCCGCCACCGGACCTACCGGGCGCATGGATCAACGATTGGGCGGGTCGACAGCTCTGGCTGCGCACGGATACGGACCCCGCTCACATTCGCCGAGAAGCGCAGCGGCTCGGCGGTCACGCCACCCACTTCCGCGGCGGCGACCGCACCGCGGATGTGTTCCAGCCGCTCGATGCGCCGCTGCTGCGCCTGCATCAGCGCCTGAAGCAAGCCTTCGATCCGGCCGGAATCCTCAATCCCGGTCGCCTCTATGCACCGCTGTGAACTAAAATGATGCTATGCAGACACGTCTTGCCGAGTTCATCAAGGATACTGCCGAAGGCCAAGAAGCGGATCAGATACTGCGCAAGTGCACCCACTGCGGCTTCTGCCTGGCAACCTGTCCCACCTATCGCTTACTGGGCGATGAATTGGACAGCCCACGCGGTCGCATTTACCAGATCAAACAGGTCTTGGAGGGCGAGTCGCCCGGCCCGAGCATTCAGCTGCATCTGGATCGCTGCCTCACCTGCCGTGCCTGCGAAACGACCTGCCCGTCCGGCGTACAATACAGTCGACTGGCCGATTTGGGCCGTACGCTCGTCGAACAACGCGTACCGCGCCGACCCCATCAGCGCTTGATGCAACTTGGCTTGCGGCTTGTGCTGCCCCGACGCCGGCTGTTCGGTAGCCTGCTCGCGCTCGGCCGCGCCTTCCGGCCGCTCCTGCCGAGTATTTTGGCCAAGAAAATCCAACCCCGGCGCCAAGCGCCGGTCTGGCCCGCCGTGCGCAGACGACCACGCAAAGTCTTGCTGCTCGAAGGGTGTGTGCAGCCAGCGCTCGAGCCTACGCTCAATCCGCAAACGGCCCGTCTCCTGGACGGCCTGGACATTGCCGTGATCCGCACGCCTAAAGCCGGCTGCTGCGGCGCCATTGACCAGCACCTCGGCCATCCGGCTACCGCCCGCGAGCGCATGCGACGCAACATCGATGCCTGGTGGCCTCATGTGGAAGGCGGCGCCGAGGCCATCGTGGTGAACGCCAGCGGCTGCGGGGCCCAAGTCAAAGACTACGCTCATCAATTGCACTCAGATAACGGCTATGCCGCCAAGGCCAGGCGGGTGACCGAGTTGGCGCTGGACCCGGTCGAGCTGTTGGAGGCTCATCTCGAAGCGCTCGTCCCGGCCGCTGACGTGCCGCGGCGAATCGCCTTTCAGTCCCCTTGTACGCTGCAGCACGCGCTGCGGCTAACGGGACGAGTGGAACGGCTGCTCACGGCCATCGGCTTTAAGCTTACACCGGTGCCGGACGCGGCCATTTGCTGCGGTTCTGCGGGCACTTACTCCGTGCTGCAACCGCAGCTTGCCACACGGTTGCGTGCGCAGAAGCTACACAATCTGATGTCCGGTCAGCCGCAGCTGATCGCCACGGCAAACATCGGCTGCCTGACCCATCTGGCCGAGGTCGCCAGCGTGCCGGTGCGGCACTGGTTGGAGCTCATCGACATCAAACCGAGCGCACTAAGGAACCCACGATGACAGAGCATCTTCTCCCTTTGCTGGTAGAACCCGAGGAGTTGGAGCGTCATCTGGCCGATCCTCGGCTGCTGTTGATCGATTTGTCTTCGCCGCAGACCAATAACATCGGGCACATCCCGGGGGCCGTTCAGCTTGATTACTCGGCGCTCGTTCGAGGCGAGCCACCCGCTGTGGGCAGGCTACCGGATGAGGCGCATCTCACCGAGCTGTTCTCGGCACTGGGGTTGACCGAGGAGCGGCATGTCGTCGCCTACGACGATGAGCGCAACGCTCGAGCAAGCCGTCTACTCTGGACGCTCGATGTGCTCGGTCACTTTGGCTACTCGTTGTTAAACGGCGGCCTACGCGCCTGGCGGGCGGAGCAACGGCCCTTGGAGCCCACGCCGCGCGCGCCGGTTCCGTCGGCTTACCGGGCCAAGCTGCGCAACCCGGCGGCGCGCGCCGATCGGGATTACATTCTCCAACACCTGGGCGATGCGCACACGCTCGTACTGGATGTCCGCTCCCCGGCCGAATACCGCGGCGAAGAGGTGCGCTCGTTGCGCGGCGGCCACATCCCGGGGGCGGTGAACTTCGAATGGACGCAGGCGATCGACCCGGAAAATCACCAGCGGTTGCGTCCTCCGGCCGAGCTCCGGAAGCGGCTCAACGAGCACGGCATCACCCCCGCCAAGACCATCATCACGCATTGCCAGTCGCACCAACGTTCCGCCCATACTTTTATCGTCCTCAAGTCCCTCGGCTATCCGCAGGTGCGCGGCTACGACGGCTCCTGGTCCGAGTGGGGTAACGATTCCGATCTGCCGATCGAAACCGAGTAAGGGCTCCAAGAGCGAGTGTTAGACGAACCGCTTTAGGACTTTGGAGTAAGCGGTGGCTTGATGTGATGATTGGTCGCAACCGCGTCTGCCACAACAGCACTGACAATACTATTGCGCTGTCGGGTTTCCTAGTTCGCATCCTTGCCCGACATCCGTGCCTCTGCGGAGGCGTTCTCGGAATTATCCGCTTGGCGGATCTGCGCCAGCCGCTTGGTAACGTCGAACCAAAAGGGCGCCCCTATTGAAGCAGTGGCCAAGGGAGGCGTTTTTGCGCGGCCGCAAATTTCTGCCAGTAAGGATCGTCGGCAATCGGCGCGGCGCTTTCCGACGCAGCCTGGCTGCCCCCTTCTTGGCGCGTGCCCGCCGTTTCGTAAGCGCAAGCGGCGCATCCCCCGGTCAGTGACAGTATTCAAGACCGACGGAGCCGGGATGTGCGGGCGGAGCGAAACGGCCGCTCGATTTTAGCCTCGCGGATGGTGGCGGGCATGGAGCTCCTGCAAACGCTGCCGAGCGACATGGGTGTAGATCTGCGTGGTCGTCAGGTCGCTGTGGCCAAGCAGGAGCTGCACTACTCTGAGATCGGCCCCATGATTCAATAGGTGAGTGGCAAAAGAATGGCGCAGCGTATGGGGCGAGAGCGATTTGCTGATTCCGGCTGCCTGAGCATAGCATTTGATGCGATACCAAAACGCTTGGCGCGTCATGGCCTTGCCACGGCGGGTTACGAACAGCACGGGGGCCGTGTGGTGGGCGAGCAGCGCCGAGCGACCGCCCTGAAGATAATCCTCGAGCCAGGCCTGGGCCTCATCACCCAAGGGAACCAAGCGCTCTTTACCGGCCTTGCCGATGATCCGCACCACCCCTTGGCGAAGATTCACCTGCCCAAGGCGAAGGCCCACCAGTTCGGATACCCGCAGCCCAGTCGCATAGGCCACCTCCAACATCGTGCGATCGCGCAAGCCAATGGGATTTTGGCAATCCGGCGCCGCTAACAACTCCTCCACTTCCTGCTCGTTGAGAGTGCCCGGCAGCGGCCGGTCCAGTTTAGGGGAGTCTAACTGCGCGCTCGGATCCTCCGCTAGACGCCCGTCACGAAGCTGCAGGCGATAGAAGCAGCGCAGAGTGGAGAGCAATCGAGCCGTAGTCCGCGGTCTCACTCCAGAGCGAACGCGCTCGGCGAGATAGTCCCGGAGACCGTCGCGACCGGCCCGCAGCAACCCCGAACCATGCCGCTCCAACCAACGGGCGTAGGCCACAAGATCGCTGCGATAGGCGCTCAGGGTATGAGCCGACAACCCGCGTTCCATCCACAGCGTGTCGAGAAAGCCCTCGATCAGCATCTCCTCGTCCGCTGCCAACGGGTTGCGCTCTGCACGTTCAGGCATGACTCCGAAGGCCAGCACGGCACCGCCTTGGTAGGCGCTAATTATATAGAGCCTATTCTACCGATGAGGACTTGGCCGGCGCCGTGTGCGTCGGCTCCTGGCCCCCGAGCAGGCGGAAAATCTCCAAGGGGATCGGGATAACGATGCTTTTGCTCTGATTGGAGATATCGGCCAGCGTCTGCAGGTAGCGCAACTGCAACGCCTCGGGTTGGGTGGCAATGCGCTTGGCCGCTGCCACCAGCTGTGCCGCAGCTTGGTATTCGCCCTCGGCGTGGATGACCTTGGCCCGCCGCTCCCGCTCGGCTTCGGCTTGGCGGGCGATGGCGCGAACCATCGACTCGTCGAGGTCGACGTGTTTGATTTCGACATTGGCCACCTTGATACCCCACGCTTCCGTGTGCTCGTCGAGAATGGACTGAATGTTGTCGTTGAGCTTCTCGCGTGCGGAGAGCATCTCGTCGAGATCATGCTGCCCGAGCACTGAGCGCAGCGTAGTCTGGGCTAGCTGGTTGGTCGCCACAAAGTAATTCTCAACCTGGATGACCACCCGTTCCGGATCGACGACTCGGAAATAAAGGACGGCGTTGACCTTTACGGATACGTTGTCCTTGGAGATCACGTCCTGGGTCGGCACATCCATGGTGATCAGTCGCAGATCGATCTTGACCGACTGCTGAATGAGCGGAACCACCAGGCGCAGACCCGGCCCTTTCACCTTCCAGAAACGACCGAGTAGAAAGATCACGCCTCGCTCGTACTCGCGAAACACTCGGAAAGAGGCGATTATGATCGCGATGACGACGCCGACGACAACGAGCAGCGGTATGGTCATACGGCCCTCCTAGCATTGTTCTTGTACGCACGAGCCTGCCGGGATCGCTATGGCTACCTACATCGCTAAGCATAGCCGTCCTTGCAGTCCGATGGGAAACGCGAATTCACCCCGACGTCGATAACGTAAGCACGGCCTCGGCGCTTGCTGCCGCGGTCCTCTTGGTGGCGCTACAGGCACCCATACACCCGGCGGCCACCAAACGAGCGTACAACGCCCGCGAACAGCGCAATCTATTCCTGCCCACACGAGCCTTCTCTGACGCGCCTTCGCTGCGTATCGGTTAGACTGTTTTTGTTCGATATAACAAAATTGAGGAGGTAATCATGGCCTATACCGTTACCCTGCTGCGCAGTGGCTGTGTCACTCATGATGTGCTGCGCCTGACCACCACTCGGCCCGAAGGATTCGATTACGCGCCCGGCCAAGGAGTAAGATTGGTGCTGACCAAGGCCGGCTGGGAAAAAAAGGGGCGGCCCTTTACGCCCACCTCTTTGCAAGAGGATGGCGTTCTCGAGTTCACCATCAAAATCTATGCGGACCACGACGGGGTAACCCGGCAGATACGCTCGCTGCGCCCCGGCGATACGCTACAGATCGGCAACCCTTTCGGCAGCATCCTCTACCAGGGCCGGGGCGTTTTCATCGCCGGTGGCGCCGGTATCACGCCATTTCTCGCTCACTTAAGAACACTGGCTAGCAAAGGAAAGCTCGACGGGCACAAACTGCTTTTTTCCAACCGCACCCCCGCCGATATCATCGAAGAGCACGAGCTGCGTTACTATCTAGGGGATCAATGCATTTTAACCTGCACCCGTGAGAGCCAATCGGGTTATTTGAACCGGCGGATCGACCAGGCGTTTTTGGCCGAACACATCAGCGATTTCGGTCAGCACTTCTACGTTTGCGGTCCCCGACCGTTTACCCGTGAGGTCAACGAGGCCCTCCAAGCTTTGGGGGCAACCTCCGAGAGCCTCGTCTTCGAGAAGTAATCTGCTGATGTCCATGGCAATCCAGGCCAAGGAAGCCTCTTTCACGATCGAAACCTTGGCTGCGGTTTCCACGCCGGCCGTTAGGGCCTGCCGACAGGCCCTACCCAACGCCGATGGGTGGGCCACTGAGCAGGAAATCTTGCGGGCGATCGGTAAAAATGCCATCGACGCCCCACTGCCAATACGGTAAGAAAGCCTTGGAGTCGTTGACGGTATAGCAGTATAGGTCGAAGCCGGCTGCCTTGACGGCATGTGCCGTTTGCTCCGTCAGGTACCGCCAGTTGCAGTGAATGCTGACCGCTCCCAAAGCGACCGCTTGCTGTTGCCAATCGCGTGGCAGCCGCGACCATAGACAGCCGATGAGGAGCGACGGGGCCTGCTTTCGACTGGCTTCCAGGACAGTCGGTTCGAACGACGAGACCAAGACCCGTTCCCAGGGCATGGTAGCGGCCGTCAGCTCACCGGCAACCACGGCCCCGAGCCGCCGTGCCGTCGAGCGGCTGGCTGCTTTGAGCTCCAGGTTGACACCGAGCCCGAGGTCACGAATCAGAATCAATGCTTCGGTGAGCAGCGGGATGCGCTCACCGGCAAACTCATCGCCATACCAGCGGCCAGCATCGAGTCGGCGTATACTCATCCGGTCATAACGGGACAGCGGACCCGTCCCATCGGTACAACGCTCCACAGTCTCGTCATGATGGATTACAGCGGTTCCATCGCCGAGTAGCCGAGCGTCGATCTCCACCCAGCGCACGCCCGCGTTAGCGGCCGCTCGAATTGCCGCCAAAGTATTCTCCGGTGCCAAACTGCTTGCGCCCCGATGGCCGATTATGCGCGCCGCAATCATCTTGCTCTGCTCCGTTGTCGGGCGCCATCCGCAAAAGCCACCCAAAGACGCTCTACCCGCGCGGCCGGGGGTTAGGCCTTGGTTTTCGTGGCGGGCTCGTCGGCGGCAACAAGGCTCAGCGCCGTCCAGCCGGCCTGGAGTGCAAGCGGGTTGGCTGCTTGG
This sequence comes from Nitrococcus mobilis, assembly GCA_024102725.1. GTDB lineage: Bacteria > Pseudomonadota > Gammaproteobacteria > Nitrococcales > Nitrococcaceae > Nitrococcus > Nitrococcus mobilis_A. The sequence continues at coordinate 14,298 of JAGFJL010000076.1, read as the reverse complement.
TTGACATGCAACCGTCCGCCCGGATCGACGGCGAGCAGCAAGATCAGCTCGGCATGGGCACGGCGGTATTCCTCCCAGCCGAATTGCTCGCTCAACTGCGTTGCGCGTATCTCGCCCCCCTGGCTGAGCAGACTCGCTAGCTTAGCGTAAGTCGCATCGAACCCGAAGAGTAGGTTGTCTTGACTGTGCTGATGTCGAATCTCTGCGGAGCGGCGCATCGTCTCCCCCGGCGGCAATTGGAAGACCGCATTGCGCCCGAACTCCTTGGCAAAATGCAAACTCGCCAGCCGATTCAGGTCGGGGCGCGGCGAAACGGCCAACATCTGCCCTAGGCCGACCAGACTCAAGTGCCGCTCCGCGTGTTCGGAGGTCGGGGTGCCGTAGTAGACCGCCAGTCCCTGCATACGCGCCTCCTGCAGGTTGTCCCAGCTGGTATCTACCAGCAACACCGGGAAATCGAGCGCCTGTAGTACTTCGCCCAAGGCGCGTCCGACGCGGTTGGCACCGACGATGAGCACGCCGCGCGGGGGCGGCTCGACGACGCCGAGCAGGCGGGCCAACGCGCGGGCGGTCGCGCTTTGCAACACGACGGTAGCTACGATCACGAGAAACGTGAGCGGCACTAACAACGAGGCCTGCGGGTGCCCCGCCTCGGCAAGGTGCATGGCGAATACCGCAGATACGGCCGCGGCTACGATTCCACGCGGTGCAACCCAGCCCAGCAAGGCGCGCTCACGCCATGTCAGCGGGCTTCCCAGCGTGGCCAACGTGACGGTCAACGGCCGTGCGATGAACTGCAGGGAGAGCAGCAGTAACAGCGCACCCCAACCCAGCTCGAGAAGCCGTTCGGGTTCGATCCGGGCGGCTAGAATGATAAACAGCCCGGAAATCAGCAGAAGGCTTAGGCTCTCCTTGAAGTTGAGAATCCCTTCCAGCGGTACACCACGCATGTTACCGAGCCATATACCCATAACAGTCACGGCAAGCAACCCGGACTCGGCGTGGACTTGGTTGGCAAGCGTGGCGACCACGAAGACGGCGACCAGCGTAGCGATGTTGTGCAGATAATCAGCCAGCCAATAGTTACGTAGAATCAGGCCCCATAGGTAACCGGCGGCGACACCGAACAGAAGCCCGATTACCACGATCAGCGCGAAGCTGAGCAGAGTCTCGACTAGGGTTTGTGCGCCTCCGCTCGAGACCACGAATTCGAATACCAGCACGGCGAGCAATGCCCCGATGGGATCAATGACGATGCCTTCCCAACGCAATACGCTCGCCACGCGGGCACTCGGTCGAATCGCGCGCAGCATGGGGATGATGACCGTAGGGCCGGTGACTACCGTGATGGCACCAAACAGCACGGCCATATCCCAGCTCAAGGACACGAACAGCCACGCCGCAGCGGCGCTGATAAACCAGGTGATCAGCACACCGACCGTCAGCAGGCGCCGAACGGAGGTCTCGAGTCCACGAATCTCCTCCAGCCGGAGGGTGAGGCCCCCTTCGAACAAAATGACCGCTACCGCGAGGGAAATCAGCGGGAACAGAAGGGGACCAAAAAGCGCATCGGGTACCAGCCACCCCGCAATAGGCCCGATCAACACACCCGCGGCGAGCAGAAAAAGGATTGCCGGCAGGCGGACTTGCCAGGCGAGCCACTGCGAGAGCACGCTCAGCACACCGATGCCGACGAGTAGCACGCTCGGCTGTCCGCTCATTGCACCCTCCTCATAGCGCTGCGGGCCCGACAAACCGTGCCCCCATGGGCGTTGACGACCGGTCGATGCGAGCTTGCGGTTGTTTGAATGCCCGCGGGCTCGGCTGCCCGCATGGCGCGCAAGATACCGCAATTTACTCCGAATCGGCAGTGGATCCGCTACAAGAAAGGCGAGCAGTTAGGATTCTATTTCATACTCACAGGCGGATATGAGACCCTGTGCTGGAAACACATCAAGCCGGAGCCTTAATCATGTCCGAACAGTCCTCCGTCCCGGTTGCCGAGCTAGAGCCCGCCAATGATCTGGAAAGGGCCTTGGCGGCCGCTCAGAATGGCGAGTCCACCACCGCCGAATTTCTGCATCAACTGATCGAGGCCGAGGTATTTATCCTGCTCAGCCAAGCGGAAAAGGGCGATGATGAAGACGATGAGCGGAACATACAGCCCCTGGTCCTCGAAGGTCCCGAAAAAACCCCAATGCTTGCAATGTTCACTCACTCCGATCGGGTTTCGCCCATAACCAAGGAGTTCCCGAATTTCGCCTTTCCATACGAAGTGGAATTCAGCTGGATCGTTGCCAACGCCACCGACGGCATGGGCCTGGTGATCAATCCGGGGTGGTCTTATGCCGCAAGCCTGCCCCCGGAGGCGCTCGCTCAGCTACGCAACAAAGGCAGCGGAACCTGATACTCGATTGGCGCCGCTCGCCTGCCCGTACCGGGTAACATTAGACCGCCCGCATCGACGCCAGATAGCGCTTTGGTCCAGCACCGCCGAAAACATCCGCTGACAGAGCCACGAAGGCAAACTACCATACGGCTTCGTTGAGCGCTGAGAGCATCGATCATGAGTTATGAACGCGACAACATTCGGCGGATGAGCGGTTACACACCCGGTGAACAGCCCGACAATCTACGGGCGGTCAAACTCAACACCAACGAGAATCCTTATCCGCCGCCTGACCCCGTGCTGGCATCCTTGCAGGCCATCACCGGCGAGCATCTTAGGCGCTATCCCCCTCCTACGAGCACGGCCTTGCGTGAAGCCGCGGCTGCGCTGCACAACGTAACCGCGCAAAGTATCGTCGCGACCAACGGCGGCGATGAGTTGCTCCGCCTCGCCATCACTACTTTCGTCGAGCCCGGCAAACCCATAGGCATTGCCGATCCCAGCTACAGCCTCTATCCCGTTCTCGCCGCCATTAACGGCTCGCCGATCATGCGCGTTCCGCTGGATAAGGCCTGGCGGCCGCCCCCTGACTTTGCTGCCCGGCTAAACCAGGCGGGAGTCAATCTTACCTTTTTGGTAAACCCGCACGCGCCCTCGGGTACACTGCTTGATGCGGAGACAATCTCAAGCATTGCCCGGGGGTTGCGGGGCGTGCTGCTCGTCGATGAGGCCTACGTGGATTTCGTCGACCCGGCGCGTGACCATGACGTGATCGCGCTGATTCACGAGCACGATAATTTGCTCGTCCTGCGCACATTCAGCAAAGGTTACTCCCTCGCTGGCCTGCGGCTTGGCTACGGCATTGGTACGCCTGAGCTGATCGATCCCATCGCCACCAAGACCCGGGATAGCTACAACGTTGATGCCATAGCGCAACGAGTCGGCTTAGCCGCCCTCGCTCATCGTGAACATGCGGCACAAACCTGGGAAGCGGTGCGTGGGGAACGGGCACGCTTGGCGGCAACGCTCGATAAGCTCGGGCTTGCCTGCGCGCCGAGTGAGTCCAATTTCTTGCTTGCCCGAGTGCCGGATACGCTCGGCGGCGGCGCGAGTGCACTGTATCAAGCTTTGAAAGCCCGGGCGATTTTTGTACGCCATTTCGATCAGCCTCGGCTTAATGACCAGCTAAGGATTACGGTCGGGACGCCGCCAGAGAACGAAGCCCTGCTAGACGCCTTACACGACTTGCTCGACCGCTGAGCGATGGCATCGTCCTATTGCGATGACTAAGTTATACACAATAGTCCTCAGTGCTTATATTCGCGCAACCAACAGTATTGCATTTTTACCGACGATAATCACATTATCGTTTTTCTTTTTTTCACTTGCCATACTATTTCTTGATAAATTAGAGTTTAGCGCGCTTATAAAACAAGCAATACCATCAATCATTGCCCATAACACCGATAGCGCAAGGAGTATATTAGGTACACTAACTTCTGGAATAATAAGTTTAACTGTTTTCAGTTTTTCAATGGTTATGATTGTAATAAATCAAGCATCTTCCAGTTTTTCCCCAAGAGTAATACCAGGCCTGTTAAGCAAGAAATCACATCAATTAGTGCTTGGTTTTTATATAGGCACCATCGTTTATACGATGGTGCTATTGGGCTCTTTAGGCAATTCGCATGATCATTCGACACTCCTTGGGATTGCTGTTTTATTCAGCATCCTTTTTGCTATAATGTGCCTTGTTTTATTTATCTATTTTATTCATTCAATATCTAAGGCAATACAAGTAGACAATATAACAAAAAATATTTTTTCCGTAACATTGCGGCAACTTGAAAGAAATAGCAGCACTGACTCTCATCCTGCTCATTCAATACCAGACACCTCGAAATGGTTTATTCTAGCTGGCGTATCTGAAGGTTATTTGCAAAACATAAATTATTCATCTCTTGTTAAGTTGGCCCAAGATGATGATATGGTCATCGATATTTTGTCTCCCAAAGGAACGTTTCTCTTAAAAAATTTTCCATTATGTAGAACAAATAAAGATCTTTCCGGCAATGCAGTGATAAAAAAAGCGCTGCTGGGTTGTTTTATAACTTATCCCGGCGAATACCTAGAAGAAAACTACACCTATGGTTTTAAGCAAATATCAGAAATTGCAGTAAAAGCATTAAGCCCTGGTATAAATGATCCTGGAACAGCTCTCCATGCAATCGACCTTTTGAATATTTTGTATTTAGCTCAAATGGAAATGCGTGAAAACAGATATTTATTCGACGGCCATGGGCAACTACGCATAATCAAAAGCTTGCTATCCTTTGACGAGCTGTTATACAGACATTTGTCACCGATCAGGATATATGGAAAGGCTGATGCCATCGTAGTCATTCGATTGTTGGAATGCCTTAACAAATTACTGTATGCCGACATTCATGGCGAGCACACAGCATGTTTGATCACCCATTTAAAAATAATTATCGATGATGCAAGAAAAACGATAACAAATGATTTTGATAGAGAAAAAATAAATAGAACGATTGAAGAAATAAACCGCTCAATCAACGACAGCGAATCTCTCTATTATCTTTCATGATACTATTTCCTGTGGTGATCCACCGAAGCTAAAATACCCCCCAGTGAACAGGGCCATAAAATATCTTATAAATAAATAAGAACTAACGACCGCGCAGGACAAACGTGCGCGGATTGCCCTGCGTGATCGGTAACACGGCTTTTCTGATTAAACTTTGCGCTCAAAATCCGATACTTGACGCTCGGCCTCCTCCTTGCTTATCCCATACTTTTCTTGAATTTTCCCGACCAATACTTCTTTATGACCATCCACCTGATCGAGTTCATCATCGGTCAGCTTACCCCATTGAACCTGAGCTTTTCCTTTGAACTGCTTCCAATTGCCTTTGATTTGATCCCAGTTCATAACTAATCTCCTTGTATTTGGCAATCTCTTATTCACGCTGAGCTTGTCAGCGCCGGTCTTCATTATCCAGAACTTTCTGGGTACTGTTATATTGACCCTGGGTCAGATAAATAGTTCACCGTCGCTGTGCTTGGTGACGGCTTACTCTCATCTTTCAAACGAGGCGCGTGTGTACTATCGCCTGGGGTGAGGCTGCGCCAGTCTGAAGCTAGAAATGCGAACGCGCGCGGCGCATTGCCTCACTGAGGCGGTCCCATGCTTGGTCTGCGCCCGCTTTGATGTCATTCCAGGCCGATTCACTGGAGCGGCGCAGTTCATCGAGCTTGCGCTGAACGTCATCCCGGTAGCTGCGCGCAGAGCTCAACTCTTTCTCCCACTTCATACGTACATCCACCCGCTGTTCGCGCAGCTTGGCTTCCATCTTGTCGATCTGGGCATCCCACTCATCCAGCTTGGCCTTGAGCTTTTCGATATAAGCGTCTCTATCGGTCATGATGTACTCCCTTCCCGCTGTCGCAAGGTCGTTATTTCAGGCTGGAATGTCTTGGCGAACTGAATGATCTGCGCAGAATATTGTCCCCTATTAAGGAACGGTACCGCGCATGGCGCGCGTCACGCACGCAAAGGCTGCCATCGGTCGTGCCTATGAGAACTCGTTCCGATACGGCGAAGGATCGGTTCCTCCGCACACTATTTACGATAGCATGACCCACGCAATCCGCTATTCGGAGCCCCGATACCATGAGCACCGCCCAGCTTCAGATCGGCCATGAAACATACGAGTCAGAGCTCGTAGAGGGAACAGCCGGCAACCCCGGAGTCGATATTCGCGCCCTCCGTGCCCATACCGGGGCCGTCACCTACGACCCGGGACTGGCAAACACGGCCGCCTGCCGAAGCGCCATCACCTACATCGACGGCGAGAACAGCGAACTCCTCTATCGGGGTTACCCGATCTCGCAACTCGCAACGAGCTGCACTTTCCCTGAGGTCTGTTATTTATTGCTTTACGGCGAGTTGCCAAACCGCACTCAAAAACAACAGTTTTCCAAGGATCTGACCTACCACACTTTAATCCATGAAGACATGAAGAAGTTCTTCGAGGGTTTTCCGGCCTCGGCCCACCCCATGGCCATCCTCTCCTCGATGATCTCCTCCTTGTCGGCCTACTACCCGGAGACCGGCAAGCATAATGAAGCGGAACACAACACCCGGCGATTGCTTGCCAAAGCCAAGACCATCGCAGCCTTTGCCTACAAGAAATCCCTCGGTCAGCCCTTTGTCTACCCGCGCAACGACCTGAGCTACGCGGCTAACCTCCTGCACATGCTGTTCGCCGTGCCCTCCGAGCCCTACGAAGTGTCGCCGGTGAGCGAAAAGGCCTTGGACATGCTGCTCATCCTGCACGCCGATCACGAGCAGAACTGCAGCACCTCGACCGTACGCGCCGTCGCGAGCTCGCAGGCAAATCTCTACGCCAGCATCTCAGCCGGAGTAAATGCACTTTGGGGGCCGTTGCACGGCGGAGCAAACCAGGCTGTAGTCGAGATGCTCGAGCAGATCCATGCCGACGGTGGCCACTATCAGGAGTACATCGACAAAGCCAAGGATCGGGACGATCCCTTCCGGCTGATGGGCTTCGGGCATCGAGTCTACAAAAGCTACGATCCTCGCGCGCGTATCGTCAAAGAAACCTGTGATCGCCTGCTCGACGAACTGGGCATAGACGATCCGCTACTGGAGTTGGCACGCAAACTCGAGGAAACGGCCCTGCAAGACGATTTCTTCACCGAGCGTGGGCTCTATCCCAATGTGGACTTTTATAGCGGAGTGATGTATCGCGCCCTCGGTATTCCTACGGTGATGTTTCCGTTGATGTTCGCTCTCGGGCGTCTACCGGGATGGATCGCCCACTTTCGGGAGTTGCGCGAAGATGCCGAGAGTCGAATCTGGCGGCCACGCCAGATCTATACCGGCCCGCATCGGCGCGAGTTCATACCGATTGAGCAACGATCATAGAACGGAGGCTAATCATGGGATTGCTGATAGACGGACAATGGCAGGATCAGTGGTACGACACCAAGAGCACCGGCGGTCGCTTCAAGCGCTCCGAGAGCCGGTTCCGCAACTGGCTGACCGCCGACGGCGCGCCCGGACCCGGCGGCACGGGCGGCTTCGAAGCGCAGCCCGGGCGCTACCATCTGTATGTGTCCTACGCCTGCCCCTAGGCGCACCGCACCTTAGTCATGCGCGCCTGGAAAGGGCTAGAGGAGCACATCGGCGTGTCCGTGGTGCATCCGCTGATGCTGGAGAACGGCTGGGAGCTGCGTGAGGACTTCGCCGGCGCCACCGGCGATGCACTCTACGGGCTGCGCAAACTCTACGAGCTCTATCTAAAGGCAGACAACCACTACAGCGGCCGCGTGACCGTACCGGTGCTGTGGGACAAGCAACGCGAGACCATCGTCAACAACGAGTCGGCGGAGATCATCCGCATGCTCAACAGCGCCTTCGATGATTCGGGCGCCAAGCCGGGCGACTATTACCCCGCGGATCTGCGCGAGTCGATCGATGCGATCAACGAGACCGTTTATCACAACGTCAACAACGGAGTGTACAAGGCCGGTTTCGCCACCAGCCAGGATGCCTATGACGAGGCGGTGACGGCCCTGTTCGACACCCTGGAGACGCTGGAGGAGCGCCTCGGCGAAAGCCGCTATTTGGTGGGCAACACCCTGACCGAAGCGGATCTGCGCCTGTGGACCACCCTGGTGCGCTTCGATGCGGTCTACGTGACTCATTTTAAGTGCGACCGCAAGCGCATCCGCGACTACCCGAATCTCGACGGGTTGCTACGGGACATCTACCAGCTGCCCGGCGTGGCGGAGACGGTGCACATGGATCACATCCGCAACCATTACTTCCGCAGCCACCCGACAGTGAACCCCAACGGCATCGTCTCGATCGGCCCGGAGCTGGATTTGTCCGCCCCCCACGGCCGCGATCGCCTCGGCGAGCGGAAAATACGCGGCGCCTGATCCACGGTGCCGACACGCAGATGATCGATCCAGACCGACGTATCGACCAGGATCATGCCGGGTCGGATTGCCGCCGGGCCACCGGCTCCAGTTGCGGTTCACTGTCACCGAGCCGCGCCAGCCGCCGGGCGCTCTCGCGCTCAATCAGCGCGCGCAGCCCCTCCCGCACTAGGGCGGACTTCTCGGTTATACCGGTAATGCGCCGGGCTTCGTCCAGCAATCGATCATCGATATTCAGGGTCGTGCGCATGGAAGCGCCTCATTCAGCAGCAACGCGCATCAAAAAATACATCATATGAAGCCGCTTATCGTGCCATCCAGCCCGGACCCTCGATAACTGCTAAGCCACCAGCGCCATTAGTTTGTCATACCCATCGATCACGTCGTACTTGACTTCATCAGATGCGATTTTTGCAAAGAATTTTCTGGCGCACTGGATTTTGCTCTTTTCGATTTCGCGAAGCTCCAGGGATGACATCGAGCCCTTCGTCTCCGCGATAAAATAGATATGCTTGACCTTACCTTTCTGGAAGGCAATGGCCCAGTCCGGGTTGTAGTTGCCGACCGGCGTTGGAATAAAAAACCCGCCGGGCAGTTTGGCGTAGACGACTACTTCGGTGCTGGTATCCAGTTCCCTAACAAATTCGCGCTCATTCTTCGAATCTGTGAATACGTAATCATAGATATGTCGATTGGCCTTTACGGCCTTCTCTAAGCTCGCCTTCGGGCGCTCGCGGGTGAATATATCCAGATCGTGCCGCTCCTCAATCGGGTCATAGCTCAGGTGCTCCACGATGACGGTAGCTTTCTGCTCATTGATCAGGCGTGCCGCCTTGAGGATAAAATCCTCCGGATTCGTGGGGTACTGGTCAAAAGTGGGTTTGCTGATGCCCTGGAGAATGCCCGCAATGGTCCGCCGGGTGAGCTGGGTGTGTTCGGCTAGTTTGCCGATGAGGTCGTATTTCACGCCGGAATGCACCGATGCCTTGTGCTCCGCTCCCTCTGTCTCTCGCACCTCGAACGCTTGGCCCCGCTTCAGCGCCTCGGCATCAGCCTCATCCTTCTGCTCCCCGCGTTGCACGACGTATTGCAACGGCAAGACGCGCAGGTCACGCTCCAGCGCCATGACGCACTTATGGACCAGTTCGTTCGTATCGAAATGGACGGTATACGCCGCCTTCTGGTTGATACGCTTCCAAAGTTCCTGGAATGCCTTCTTGTCGAAGTTCGCGTTCAACGGATTAGGTTTGGCTGCCCGATCATCGTCGATGGCCGGCAGGTCGGCGTCGCTGAAGACACTGTCGATCAAGCGGAATACCTGATCCGCATAGGGCTTCAGCTCCTCGGGCAACTTGGCGAGCTTTTCTTCGGCCTCGGCTCGATGGTAAGCCTCGACAATACGGTCGTTATCGTCCGTATAGTCGTTCTTCACCAGATAACGGTAGATCTGTTTGGCCATCTGCGGTGTGACCGGCACGTCCCCGGTGGGTGTGTTCAACACCTTGCCGGTGAAATAGTCCTCGTCGGCCACGCGCGGGCGCTCGGACAACGACTCGCTGATGTCCTTCTGCAAGCCGGCGACGAAATCCTTGTAGCTTTCGTTGGCGACCACGGTCAGCACATTGGTCTGATGTACGGTGGCCGGATCATCGAGACGGTCGCCGGACTGGGTGACCGCCAGACGCATCCCACGCCCGACCTCCTGGCGACGCGAGACGGTGCTATCGCTGTGCTTGAGTGTGCCAATAACAAAGACGTTGGGATTGTCCCAGCCCTCGCGCAGAGCGGAGTGAGAGAAAATGAAACGGGTGGGTTCATCGAAGGAGAGCAGACGCTCCTTGTCCTTCAGAATCAAATCATAGGCATCCACGTCATCCGCCTCGCCGGCCAACTCGCCCCGCGGGTTGACCTTGGGATCGACTAGGCGCTTGCTCTTCTTGTCGATGGAGAAGTAGCCGTTGTGGGTGCGTGCCGTATCGATGCCTTGCAGATACCGGGCGTAAGGGGTATCGGTAAAAAGACCTATGGACTCGTCCCGCTGGCGTTCGTATTCCTCCTCGAACATTCGAGCATACTCACCGGGCTGCTCCCCGGACTCGTCGTATCGCCGGTATTTCGCCACCTCGTCGATAAAAAACAGCGTTAGCACCTTGACGCCCTGCTCGTAAAGCACCTGCTCCTTCTCGAAGTGTGCGCGGATGGCCTCGCGGATCTGGATCTGGCGCAGGGTCGCTTCGTTGACATCGCCGCTGGCTTCACCGGCGCGCAGTTCTTCGCCATTGGTAAAGCTCACGGTATCGCTGACCGCATCAATATCGGCCACCACATAGCCCTGGTACTGATCGAGCCCGCCGGATAGCGTGCGCAGGTTGTCATTGCGGCCGATCCGCCGCACCTCGCGCTTGATGCCCGTCTTGCGCTTGGTTTCCATCTCCACCCGCGCCACCGGCGGTTTGCCGGCGGAAACCTCGATGGATTCCAGGTACAAATACCCGTCGGTCCCGGCCAGGCCCTTCACCGTAATGCCGCGCACCGCGATCTTCTTCACCAGCTTCTGGTTGTAGGCATCCAGTGCGTCCAAGCGATGAATCTTATTGTGCTGGGTCTTGTGGGTGGCGGAATACCGCAGAATCATCAGCGGATTGAACTCCCGGAGCGATTCCAGTGTCTTCTTGCCCTCCATCTTCTGTGGTTCGTCCAGAATCAGGATCGGCCGGTTGGCCTTGATCACGTCGATGGGGCGGCGGGACTGGAAATCGTCCAGTTCCTCGTAGATCCGCCGCGCATCCTTGCCGCGCGCGTTGAATGCTTGGACGTTGATGATCATCACGTTGATGCCGGCGTCTGACGAATAACTCTCCAGATTGTGGAGTTGCTTGGAATTGTAAATAAAAAAGCGTGCCCGCTTGCCGTATTCCTCCAGGAAGTGGTCGGCCGTGATCTCGAAGGACTTGTGCACCCCCTCGCGGATGGCGATGCTGGGCACCACGACGATGAACTTGGTCCAGCCGTAGCGCTTATTCAGCTCAAACATCGTCTTGATATAGCAATAGGTCTTGCCGGTGCCGGTCTCCATCTCGACGTCCAGATTGACGCCACACACCTTGCTGGTGACCAGAGATTCAGACACCGGCAGGTTCTGATGGCGCTGAATGGCCTGGATATTCTCCAACACCTTGGCGGGCGGCAAGGCAATGTCGGCGTTCCGGAAGCCCTCCATCTCATCTACGGCTTGCAGCTTACGCTGCCGGGACTGTTCATCCCGGCCGGGATCGATGCGATAGCTGAGGCCGCCGCCAAACGGCTGGCCCGCAAAACAATCGGCCACTGCCTCAACGGCGGCAGTCTGGAAAGCCTGCTTTTTGAATTTTATTTTCATTCATAATGCCTGTTTTATCCGCAGATTACGCAGATTCGCGCAGATTCAATACAAGGCGCTTGTATTGCAGGCCTCTTGCACCAAAATTGACGAACAATCCCTTCTTCAGGCCTGACGCTTTCAGGTAGTTGATGATCTGCGCTTCTTCCAGGCCCGACAATTGCCGCAAAGCCTTGAGCTCCACAATCAACGAGCCATGGCAGACAAAATCAGCTTTGTATACCGTATGCAGTGGTTTGCCATGGTAAAATACCGGCAGTGTCTTTTCCCGCGTTCATAGAGAATCCCGCATGCCAGAAATTCCCGCTCCAGGCGCTTCCTGACAAACCTCCGCGAGAAACCCAGAACCCAGCTCCCTGTGAACAGGGCTGCATAAGTTTGCTCATCCGCTTCCCATGATCTGCGTCCATCTGCGTAATCTGCGGATTCATAGTGTTTTCACTTCCGTGGTCGGTGAGATCAGTTTGAAAATCTGCTCGACGTTGATCTTGGTGCTGTCGTTGCCATAGCCGCTGTCGCGGAATACGGCGCGCAGGGGTTTACGCTCAGCCAGCGCCTTCACGAAGTCCTCGTCGATACCCGCCTCAAAACAAGTAGCCAGGGCGTTCTCATCGACGAAATAGACGGTCTTTCCGGAGACCTTCTTTGACTGGATGGGCAATGACAGATCGACGCCCCAATCAAGCAAGACCTGGAATAGCAGATCTTCGTCCGTACGATCTTCCTTGATGTTGTCGATCTGACCAAAAAGATCATCCCGCGTCACTGCGTCAGGTGTGTAATACACATTTTTCATATTGGAGCTATCAAGCTTGAAGACCCGAAAACCAAGCGAATCTCTGTTGGTCACAGGATTTTCGGTGACCAGATCATCCATGACGTTTTTTATTCGCGCCGTTCCCATTTCAAAAATGGTTGAAAGGCCGCGCTCTGGCTTTGGCAGCGGCTCCGCTATCTGCACACTGATAAAGCGGCGATTCCCTCCGTCTTCGGCGTTTTGTTTGAGCACCGCGTGAGCGGTTGTGGCGCTACCGCTAAAGAAGTCAAGAATGATGGTCTCATCGTCTGGTGATGTTGCAAGTTGGAGCATTCGCTGGATAAGCTCAACAGGCTTGACCGAGTTTAGTACGTTTTCCGTATTCTCGAATGGCACATATTTGAGAAGTGTCTTCTTTGCATCTTGGGTATGGCCCACCTCCTTATAGAGCCAGAGAGTTTGAGGAGTTCGCCCACTAGAAACTTCTGATAAGAAACGCTTTACAGCCGGCGTATTATTTCCATCCTCACCCCACCAAATTCGGTTATCTGCGTCAAGAGATTTAAACTTGTCCTCACTAATACGCCAATAAGCGCCTCGGGGAGGCCCCGGAATTACGCGACCGGAAGGGCAGGTAATTGGGTAAATGCCCGCGTCATACCTATTGCGAGCTGACATATTTTCTGCTTTCCACGGCCCCCGAGGATCATTATCGGGATTGGAGTACCTTGCCTCCATCTCTGCGGTACGAGGAAGCGGATTTGGCCTCCATAACGACTTATGCTTGGCGTAGATCAGAATATAATCATGGTCCTCTGACAACCAGTAGGCGGTATTCTTGGGCGCATAGACTTTTTGCCACACCACGGTTGCAACGAAATTCGCTTCTCCGAAAACCTCATCGCATACCTTTCGGAGGCTAGCAATCTCATGGTCGTCGATGGAAATAAATATCGCCCCATCTTCACAAAGCAAATTGCGTGCAAGTCGGAGTCGTGGATACATCATGGACAACCAATCGGAATGGTACCGGCCATTTGCCTCTGTATTAGCTACGAGTCTCGCGCCCTCTTCAGATGATTGTCCTGAACGAACCAGATACTCCGATGATGTCGATGAAAAATCATCGTCATAAATGAATTCCCGACCGGTGTTATACGGCGGATCGATATAGATCATCTTGACCTTATTCAGATAGGTCTCCTGCAACAACTTCAACGCATCAAGGTTGTCACCTTCGATAAACAGGTTCTTGGTCGTGTCAAAATCCACACTTTCGTCGCGACACGGTCGCAACATCTTAGCGATCGGTGCATTCGCCGCCAGCAACGCCTCCCGCTTCCCCGGCCAGTTGAGCTGGTAGCGCTCACGCGGTCCATCGACGACATGGTCGGACAGCTCCTGACGAAGCTGGTCGAAATCGATCGCGCGCTTGGGGTTGCCGTTTTCATCCTCTGCTTCGGTGACGCAGTTCGGAAACAGCTCGACGAGTTTTGCGATATTGGACTCGGTCAGATCCGGGCTGTGCATTTTCAGCTTGTTGGTTTTCTGTTCTTCAGTCATTGGGTATCTCTCAAATCATTGTCCATTACATATCCCACAGCCGCGCCAGGGGCACGGCCAGGCAGTTATCGGCCGCGAGCTTGATGGTGGCAGTGCCGGCATGCAGCACCACGCCGCCGCGGAAATGTTTGCCGCAACGGTCCGCCAGACGACGCAGGCCCGCGCCATCGGCGGGCGTGACGGTGGCGGCGGCCTTGATTTCCACGCCCCACACCTCGC
>JAGFJL010000070.1 GCA_024102725.1 Nitrococcus mobilis | reverse complement strand
GCCACGGGCCTGGCAAGCGGGCGTGCGCTTGGGCCGCGGCCGCCGGGCTCGGTCGCGCTCGGCGCTGCGGTCATCCTCTCCCCTGGTGCGGTTCCGGTTGCCCTGGGCACGGATCAGCGCAACGCGGTTGCTCTTTAAGTTCCGCGTTGCCGGCCGGGATCTGATCAAACACGGTTGGGAACTCGCAGCGGCCTTTTGGGGTCAGCAGCCGCGGATGGTCGTGGTCGACACTCCGCCGGGCACCCCTGCCTGGGACTATCCGATCGCGGCCTTCGAGCTGGAAGCGGCGGGTGAGGGTGACGGACCGAGCAGGCAGGCGCATGAGGCCCAGTTGCCCGAGTGGATTGTCGTGCAGCCGCAAAAGCACTTCCTGCCCTTTCTCGCCGGCCTGATCGAGGCCTGCGGCCGCGTGAGCGGCGAGTGCGGTAGCGTCGCCATTGCCTTGTCCAGCCAAGCCTTGGCCGAGCGGCTCATGGGGCTATTGGGTCTGTTCGGTGTGCGCGGGGTAATCGCGCCCCCCACTCGTCGAGGGCGCGCATTCCAGTCGGCTAATGGTGGGTCGGCGCCGGGCGGCGTACTGCTCAAAATCACCGATACGGCCTTCCTGGCGCGGGTGGCCGGCTATATGGTGGCCGGCGGCACGCGCGGGCGTATCACCGAGCATTGCAGTCAGGCCGGGCAATACGATCACTACGTGCTGCCGGGCGAGCTCGCCGAGGCACTGGAGCGCAAGGGCGCGGCGCTTAACCGCACGGAGCGCCAAGCGCTCGGCTTCTACCATGGCTATCATCGCCGCGCCGTGGTCAGCCGGATCTGGCTGGAGCGCTGGAGCGCGTGCTTCCCCGAGCTGGGCGCGCTGATCGCCTTTGCCCGCACCCTGCGCCCCATCGACGCCATCCGGCGTGGGCTGGAGATTTCCGAGACCTTCTACGACTTTACGGTCGAGAAGCACAGCAATTATCTGGCTGGCGAAAACGGCCTGATGGTGATCCACAATTGCGGCATCGGCTATGAGTTCTCCACCTTGCGGCCTAAGGGTGCTTATGTCTGCGGCGCCGGGGCCTACACTTCGGGGCCGCTGTCCTTCATGGACATCTACGACAAGATGTGCTTCACGGTGTCCTCCGCCGGTGGACGGCGCGGGGCGCAGATGGCCACCTTCGACGTGGGCCATCCGGATGTGCTCGACTTTATCCGCGCCAAGCGCGAGGCCGGCCGTCTGCGGCAGTTCAACCTCTCGCTGCTGATCACCGATGAGTTCATGGAGGCCGTGGAGCGCGGCGCCGACTGGCCGCTTGCCTTCCCGTTGAGCGCGCAGGAGGCGACGGTCGACGGCATCGACCTCGATGACCCCGAGCAGGTGGTCTGGCGCGAGTGGCCGAGCCCACAAACTTATGTGACGCGCAAGGACGGCCTGGTGGCCTGCCGCATCTTCCGCCGGATCAAGGCTCAGCGCATCTGGGATATGATCATGACGGCTACCTACGATTACGCCGAGCCGGGCTTCATCCTGATCGACCGGGTCAACGAGCTGAACAACAACTGGTTCTGCGAGGAGATTCGGGCGACCAACCCTTGCGGCGAGCAACCTCTTCCGCCATTCGGCGCCTGTCTGCTCGGCTCGGTCAACCTCACCAAGTTCGTGCGCGAGCCCTTCACCAAGCGGGCGTGGTTCGATTGGGAGGAATACCGCCGGGTGGTCGCGATCTTCACCCGCATGCTCGACAACGTGGTGGAGATCAACGGCCTGCCGCTCGAGCGCCAGCGCGAGGAGATCCTGCGCAAGCGCCGCCACGGTATGGGCTTTCTCGGGCTCGGCTCAGCGCTCACCATGCTGCGCATGAGATACGGTGCGCCGGACTCGCTCGCCTTCACCGAGCGCGCCGCCAAGGAAATGGCGCTGGCCGGCTGGCGTGCCGGTCTCGAACTCGCCGAAGAAAAGGGCCCCGCGCCGATCATGGACGAGGAGTTCACGCTCACCGAGGCGCTGCTCGCCAAGCGCCCGGAGATGCAAAAGGACGGCTACCGGGTGGGGCATAAGGTCAAGGGCCGGGTGCTCTGGGCACGCTACAGCCGCTACATGCAGCGCATCGCCGAGGCGGACCCGGAGCTCATCGAGCGGCTCGCGGAGCACGGCGCACGGTTTACCCACCACAGCTCCATCGCGCCGACCGGGACCATCTCTCTGTCACTTGCCAACAACGCCTCCAACGGCATCGAGCCGAGCTTTGCGCACCACTATTTCCGTAACGTGATCCGCGCGGGGCGGAAATCGAAGGAAAAAATCGATGTCTACTCCTTCGAGCTGCTCGCCTACCGCCAGTTCGTCGATTCGCAGGCCTTGCCGAGCACGGATCCGCAGACTCGCAACCTGCCCGATTACTTCGTCACTGCCGATGACATCACCCCGCAGCAGCATGTGGACATTCAGGCCGCGGCGCAGAAGTGGATTGATTCCAGCATCTCCAAAACCGCCAACGTTCCCACGGATTACCCTTACGAGGACTTCAAGGACATCTACCGCTACGCTTACCAACAAGGACTCAAGGGCTGTACGACGTTCCGCTTCAACCCGGAAGCCTTCCAGGGTGTGCTGGTCAAGGAGCAGGATCTGGCGAATACGACCTATCGCTTCCGGCTCGAGGACGGACGGGTGATCGAGGTCAAGGGGGGCGATGAGATCGAATACGACGGCGAGGTTCACACCGCTGCCAACCTCTACGATGCGCTCAAGGAAGGCTACTACGGCAAGTGGTGACTCGACGGCTCCATGAACCGGCTCTGCAATCGACAGCGAAGCGAGTAACCCGACGATGGCGATCAAAATCGACAGCAAAATCATTGACTACGAAGTCGCCAAGGCCGACGCCGAGCGAACCAAAGGGCCGGGCGGTGACATCGAACAGATGCACGAGAAGATCCAGCGTCCAGAGACCCTGGAGGGACGGACCTACAAGATCAAGACCCCGCTCTCTGAGCACGCCCTCTACGTCACGATCAATGACGTGGTGCTGAATCCGGGGACACCGCACGAGGTGCGCCGGCCCTTCGAGATCTTCATCAACTCGAAAAACATGGACCATTTCCAGTGGATCGTGGCGCTTACGCGGATTGTCTCGGCGGTATTCCGCAAAGGCGGCGACTGCACCTTTCTGGTGGAAGAGCTGCGCTCGGTGTTCGACCCGCGCGGGGGCTACTTCAAACGCGGCGGGCGGTTCATGCCTTCGCTGGTGGCCGAGATCGGCGACGTCATCGAGCAGCACCTCAAAAGCATCGGCCTGCTCGACGAGAACTCCCTGGATTCCCACCAGCAGGCCTTTGTCCAGGCCAAGCGCGCGGAGTTCGACTCCCGCCAGGCGCCGGTGAGCCACGTCGCCGCCGACTGCGAGGACAGCGCCAACGGCGAGAGCCCGTATCCCGAAAGCGCCGTCCTGTGCCCCCGCTGCCACACCAAGGCCATGGTTCAGATGGAAGGGTGTCTGATCTGCCTGAGCTGTGGGGAGAGTAAGTGTAGTTGAGGGGGCAGCTCTGCGCAGTCGTTTGGCTTTTGTTTATCCAAAGCCAGTCTACGGCCCAGTGTGCGACGGCACCCCTCTGGTCGGGATGCGGTTGGATTCGCAAGAGAAAGTAATGGGAAACGTAAATGTAGGCTCAGCCGGGAACCTTCTATGTAACAGAAACGGTAGTAAATGAATGTTCAGATATAAGCAACAGTAAGCATCGCGAATTACACGACAGGTTTATAAAATCTCTTTGCATCGATGCTCCGATAATCGATAGAAAAGAAGTGGAAAACCAAATAAAAACTTATACGGAAACCCACCCGAAGGAGAATGATTGCAAAATTTTAGCCGAGGCCAAAGATTTAGATCTCGATGTTTTATTGAGCTACGACAGTGATTTTGTGAGACGCCTTTCTGGTGTCGAAAGAGTAGTGCATCTAATTAGGCCAAGTGATCACTGGACCGGTCTTGCTATTCCAAGAGGCACAGCGCCGAATACAGTGCCGAGTAATTCGAACCCCTTGGCTGCGGACACCGCTACACGGCTGCACCCGCTCAACTCGCGATCCCGTTAAGTAATGGGGGAATGCGGTGGTTACCGAGGCGTCCGGCAGTAAGAACTACGTACTCTCGTTTTGGCGCGGTGAGGAAAAACTATGGAAAGCTTTCTGGCTCGTTGGGTTAGCGCTCACGGCGTGGATATTTATCACGGTGTACTTTGCCGAGATAAAAGGTCTTCCCCTCATCTGGTGGTTGTTATTCTTGGCTGTTGCTCTGACTGTTCAAGTGTGGTGGATGGTGTCGGTCTGGCGGTGTGCGCCACATAGCTCGAGAGCAGTGTGGAAAGTTCTCGCCCGCGGCGCTGTCCTGCTGAGTGGGGTGAACGTTATGCTGAAGTCCATCGCCTTGCTCCATTGAGGAGAGCATGATCAAACGAATAGCCCCATCCTTCTTAGGAAAAACAGGGACAGACCACGGAATCGCGCATTGTGATACCCGCTGGGGAAAATGGGGGCAGACCCCAATTGATTCCAAGTTTTGCATGGACGATGCTAAATGCGTTGAAGAGCCGGTGTGAGTGAGTCGGACGGCGGGGCTCAGTCGCCGTCTTCATTTTCCTGCGCCAGTAGATACTTGAGCGTAAAGGTATCGTAGTCGAAATCGGTTTCGTCCGAGACCGCGGCTAGAACCTGGGGCGCAATGCGCTCCCGCTCCTCCTCGATCTCGAAATTTGAGAAGTTGGCCGCGGCCGCCTCGACAAACATTTTTTCCGTCAGCCGCTTTGCCCGCGCTTCGTGGCTCTCGATGTCGGTATTGGCGCCGGGAGGGATGTTTTCCTCGATCCAGGTCTGAGCCCACCTCAGGAAACGCTTGCTCATGACTGCCCACCTACCTCCTGCGTCGTATTCGGGACCGGTTTCCCGGGCCACTGTGATCCACCCAATATTTCAGTCTAAATAAAAAATTTACTACATACCATTGCTTGATTATGTACCTATCTCAGCCGACA
>JAGFJL010000062.1 GCA_024102725.1 Nitrococcus mobilis | reverse complement strand
GCGGCGACGTGGGGAGCCTGGTACGCGAGGTCCGTCTCGCTCCGGGGTCCCGGTACTACCAGGACCGGCGTGACGGCCCCGAGTTCGCTGCTGATCGGTTTGTCGATGAGGGGTTCGCTCGCCGCCTTGCGCCGGGCTTGCTCTTCGGGATCGGTGCCCCAGACGATGGCGTCGTGCGTTTGGTTCGAGCCGGTCATGTGGATCGTGTCCACTTTCTCATGGTGAACCAAGTGAGCGCCGAGGTCCGCCCCGCCACAGACCATGTAAAACACTCCTTCGTCAATCAGCGGTCGGAACGACTCCTCCCAATAGGGCTGCAAATAGGCGTTGATCGGGTTCGTCTTGAGGATGACGACCTGATCTTCCACGAAGAGCTTGTAGAGGGCGTCCATGGGACCGATGGAGGAGACGTTGCCGGCACCGAGAACGAGGGCCACGTGGCCTGGCGGGGGCTCACCCACAGCTTTCATCCGATAGATGCGGCCTTGGGTAGGCGGTCGGCCGGGGGCGATCCACACTTCCCCGTAAAAGCCGCGGAACAGGAGGCGGTCCCACAGGCTGTTCGGAAAGACCCGAGCGACCCACTGGCCGTTGTGACGCTGACTCATCTTCGAGACCTGGGGCTGGCCTCCCCGAGCCAGCGACTCGGTAAGCAGGCGTAGGTTACGGGTGGTCGTCAGGGGACCATTCAACCACTCTTCGCCGGCACGCGGTTCGTTCGGGCTGATTCCCTTGGCGCGGCATGCCGCCCGTACCCAACCCGCCGCTACGGCCTGTGCGCGCGCGATACAGCGCTCGAGCAGGCGGATACGGCGCTCGATGGGCGTGCCCACCCAGTCGCCCTTGCGCGCGGCAAGGCGCTCTACCAACGCGTCCACCCGCTCGCTCGGCGTCGAGTCGATTTTCGGAACATCGGCAGAGAAGCTCGGTGAGGTCATGTTTTGCGTGTTTTTACGTAAGTGATCCGCGCGTATTGTCCTTGGACGGGTGCTGGCTCCTGATATAGCGCGAATAGAATTGATTGATTCTTAGAGAAGCTTATACTTTTCGCTTCCAATTGTGCCGACCGGGTTGCCGGCTATGGGTCGAAAAAACAAGCGTATCATGGCTATTGTTGTGCGCTTTACGATCATGGGGCTACTGTTTTCTCTGCTCGGCGGGTGTGCAACTGCTCCTCCGGAGCAACTTTCGGAAGTCACCCGGGCCTCGATAGGTGAACAAAGCATACAGCGTGTCACCGTTGTTGCCAGCAACTACTGGTTCAGACCGGAGCGGGTCATCGTCAAGTTGGGTATTCCGGTCGAACTGTCCGTTCGTAAAGAACCTGGGATCATTCCTCACAGCTTTGTTATCCATGCGCCTGAAGCCGGCATCAACGCCAATATTGTGCTGGGTGCGAAGCCCGAGGTGATCAATTTCGTGCCTCGGAAGGTGGGTGCCTTCGAGTTTTATTGCGATAAGCCGGGTTTGTTCGAGAGCCACCGGCAAATGGGGATGGTGGGGGTTATCGAAGTCACTCCATGAGCAAAGTACGGCTGAATCCTTCGCCGAGCCCGTCCTAAGAGTGGCCGACGAGCATCTATCGAATAAATTCAAGGTTTGCTCAAAATTCCCACTTTAGCAGCAATGTCGTTCGAATATTCCCCGCGCGATCCTGGCTCACACCGATGTTGAAATATTCCAGTGTGGTATTGATGGGATCGATCCACCAATAATTTTTTGGGTCCAACCTATTTTTTAGATAATAACGCCATTCCCCAATCATCCAACCAATGCCGGTTGTCACTATAAGATCTTGTGTACTGGGCTGCTGAGCCCAGGACTCGAAGAAGTATTCCCAGGTAGCTGATGCGCCGAAACTGAACGCGATGCTTCCAGGGACCCCAAAGTGGGCTTCGCGGGCGCGCAAGTAGGTTTCGGAGCCCCAAAGCGGATGAAGCACGAAGTTGAACAGCGGTGGATCGTCATCGAATTGCGGCGGAGATGTAAAAGCTCTAACGAAATTATTGACATTCGGACTGTTTTCGAGTATGCCGCCGGCAACAAAGCCACCGAGGCCTACTGTCATAAAGCTCAAACTATACAAGACCGGTTTTTTGAAATCGATTTTGGGCTCGCGCGGCGGTGTGGCCATGTTCTCGGGTCGGCCTCGGGTATTGGTAGCCGCAGCGGGCGTTTGGTGCGGCCTGCGCTCGAGCCGGTCGTGCTTTTCGTGACTCGTGTTGTGATCCCCCTCGAGGATCGCACCTCTAGAGTCGATTGGTGAACTCGATACCGCGTTCCGGCGGACGATGAAACACCTGATGAGCATGTGGCCAGGGTTGAAAATGAGCGGGCAAGTCACCGGCGCTTTCGATACCAAAGCGAGCGCCGGTGCCGGTACGGTGCGGATTTCCCCGGAGTCTTGGACCGGTGGGGCTGCGTGTACTGAGCTACCCATGCTCAACACGGTGCTCAGCAGCTGAGCGTGCCACCACGTGTGCTTCTCCTTGCGACGCATGTTGCCAGGCCTCCTCGCTCCTCGCCATGGAGGTCTTGGTGGACAAAGGGGGTCGGACTCCAGCGGGAAAATGCGGGGTTGGCGCTACTAAGAACGAAAAATACCGGCGAATAAATCGAGGCAAATTAGCCATTCTGTAGCCTTGCCGATGCAGGCTTGAAATATCCTCACGGGAGGGGTTTGAGAAATAAGAACCGTTTTCTTGGGGATATTTGGCATTTTTCGCGGTTTCCAAGTTTTCGGTAATCGATGCAAAAAGATCGCATCCCAGCAGGTTTATCTGTTCATCCAAGCAAAAAAGATCGAGTTCTTGAGTTGTCACTGTAGGAGTTTGGCCTAGAATTGCGCCAGCATCGATCCGACAATCGGTGATTTCGTGGGCCGTCATTGCAAAGCGGCGATTGTTATTGAGGGCACACTGGAGAATCGGATGAAGTCCCCGGCAAAGAGGTAAGGGGGCCGGATGGAAGTTAACGACTCCTCGTTTTGGGAGCTTAATAAGAGGCTCTTGTAAAATTTGGTCAAAATAGTAAACAGCAATCAGTTCGATTGCTAGTGCTTTTAATATCTCGCTGACCTCCGGAGCATTGATATCGTTCACGCGGAGATATTGGATCCCGAGATCCTTGCACAGATTTGAAATGGATTGATAACTCGGCTCGCGGCTGAGACGTTTCGCCATCCAAGTCGAGCATTGGGCGAGATAACGATGAAGAATGAAATTGTAGAATAGGTAAGCGGTGAACGATAAACCCGATCGGCGTAAATGGTTGAATGTCTGAGTGAGAAAAAACCGCTGGGAGCCGCGGATGGGATCTGTAGTTACGACGATTTTGATCTCGTCTTTGTGCCGTTTCAAGATCGACTGGATTGCCTTGGCGCTAGAAAAGCTTTCGATGTTGAACAGTGCTATTTTCATAAGTCGTCGTTGCTTTTTTATTGCTGAATTGGGTCCAGTGCGAAGTCGAAATCGAGAGTGCCATTCATGGCGGCTTGGCCCAAAATTCGATCGACCCAAAGCGGGGTAGGCGGATGGTACTGGATGGCGAGAATGTCCCTTAGGCTTTGGTTCAGGGGGTTCGCGGTCAAATAGGAAGCCCCGCCGCAGAGCTCGGCCAGAGTGGTCACAATGCCTGGGAGCTCGCGGCAGCAGCTCTGCTTCAGAGCGAGGGCCTGGGGTAAGGTGCTTACATCGAGAATATCATCTTTGGCGAGCAGTTGGGCGAAAAGAGATACTGTTGCCTCAAGATTCAGATACTTGGCATATACCTCGCCAAACCGTGTTTGCAGGTGAGGAAGCTCCGCACGGGAGCGGGTGCGGCCGTCACTCGTCGGTATCGTCGACTGCTGCATGTGTTGGCTTGCGTACTCGAGTGCGCGCCGGGCAACGCCGAGATAGACGGCGCTGGCCGACAAACAAAACCACATCAGGCTGGCTTTGAAAATTCCCGAATCGTCGTTGCCTGCCTTGGTTCTGTGCATGACTAATCGAGTAGGCAACAAGCACCTGTCCAAGATGAGCGCATCCGATTCGGAAGCGCGCATGCCCATGAACTCCGGGCCTTTTTGAACTGAAACACCGGCGGAGGCGGTGGGAAGCAAACCGACGATCAAAGTCTCCGGGTCGATTTGAGCATGCAGGCATGCGAACTGCGCCCGACCGATCAGACTGCAGGGTACTTTGCGGCCGGTCAGTAAATACCCATCGTCAACCTGAACCGCTTGCGTATTGGAACGCACGAGACAGCCGCCGAGGTTAGGCTCGGCAAAGGCTGAGGCCACGATGCTGTTTTGCTGGGCGATTGCCTGCAGAAGCAGCCATGATAGATCGCGTGTTCTTTTCCAATGTTCGACGATCATTCCCAGAGTAAAAATATGCATCGTCGCTGCAATGGCAATGCTAGGAAAAACATAACCGAGCTCGTGCTGGACGGCGCAAACATCGGCAATGTTCGCCCCTTGACCGCCAAATTGCTTGGGAATCGCCAAAGTGAAATAACCGCAGTCGGTTAGAGCAGCCATACACTCCTCCGGAATACTTATATGTTCTTTCTCCAAGGAGTTTTCCCTAAGCCGGTCCAAGACGGTGTGAGGAAGGTAGGCTTCACTGGCGTTCCACATGCTTTTTGCCACGATGACCTCCTCTCCATCAGAAAAGCTGGTTAATTATTCGCTTGCCATTCCGGCGAAAGCTGGAACCCAGTAAAATCAAGTCGAAGGCTGACCTTTGCCGATTAATCAGCTATATTATATGGTTCTGTTTGCATATTCCCGAGCACTTTTTCTGATGCGCTGCTCGCACCAAAATTCGAAACTACGCAGGAGTAAAGGCGTTGTGTGCTTGCTGATAAAAGCGAGCTCAGGTTTCCTGCAGGTGCGGATATTGAGATAAGGTCGGAAGCACTCGAGCGCTTGCCTCACCACTTCGTAGTTCCGCGGCAAGCTTTTTTTCATGATGGGCAAAAAGAAACGCTCGAATACCTCAGGGTTGATGATCGTGACCTCTCCTCGGGGAGTGAGCCCCGCTTGTTGCCTCGCCTTATTTACCGTGCGTTTGCCCAAAGAGATGACCGTTGCCAAGGTAGGTGCGTGGATGCCTGAGCAGGCATAAACGGTTTTGCCTAAGCTGTGTGAGGGGTTGTTCAAGCTCCAAGCGATGGCTTCGGTGACCGTATCTAAAGAGACGATATCGAGATGAGCGTCGCCGTCGCCAACGAGGAAAGGAAGCAAATTCTGATTGTACAAGTAAACGAGCTGGTAAATGCTGAGAAAGCGGCTGACTGCGCCGTCCGACTGCCGTCCCATCACAATACTCGGGCGGATGACGGTAAATGGGAGGCCCGAACTCTTCACCTCTTCTTCGGCGAGGTATTTAGAGTACTCATAGGCGTTATTGAAATCAGATAGACTCGGCTTTCTATCCAGATTTTTTTGTAAAATATCGACAAAAGCTGTCGATATATAAATGAAATTTTGCAGACGGGGCGCATACCGTTTGGCGAAGCCAACCAACTCTGTAGTGGCTTCCGTGTTGCTCCGAAGTGCATTTTGTTCACTTTGGTTCCAACGCACATCGGCAGCACAGTGGATTATAAAATGGGCGTTTTTGAAAACCTCCTTTGGATCCGCAATCCCAAGATTTTTTTGCTTGAGATCAATAGGAATAAACGGGAGGTTTAAACCCGCAATGGGTTGGTTGCTTCGCCCGAGTGAAAGGATAGGCCGAAGCTTTGCCACTTCGGGAACGACGGCAGAGCCAACCAGCCCGCTGGCGCCTGTAATAATGGCATTCCCGTAGCTCATGACACTCTCAGCTGTTTTTCGATGTCTTCTAACATGCCGTGACAGTTTTCCTCCAAAGCCTGAATGGCGATGGGGGTCAGGATATCCTCGATCGAGGGAATGCCGATGCGGAAATTCATAAGCAAACAAACCCTCGTGTACCCTGCTTCATTATAAAGCTGCCACGATCCATCCAGACTCTCTAGATCACCTTCCAACTGGCGGAAATCAATTCGTGCACGGCTGGCGTCGTAATGGTCTATTTCAGTCCACTCCATAACGGAATCACGCAAGGTGGCCGACCACTTGGAAACCGTCTATTTCGGTCGCTTGTCTTCGAGAATCGTTACTTCATTGACCGACGGCATAAAACTCGGATAGCATGAAATATCCGAGACAATTTCCCAGACATCTTTGATATGGCGAGTGATACTTCGATTGACTTCAACGAGCGCCATAATAAGCACCTCTTTTAGGAGGATTCCTGCAACGTCCTGCAATTATGAAGGGCTTGCTGTAAAATACCGTGCATGTAATCCACGTCTGAATGCTCGATGCAATAAGGGGGTACAAGCCTTAGCACAGTGGGGTTTGACAGGCAGGGGCTGAGAAGTAAACCCGTTTTCAAGCAGTATTCCAAGGTTTTGGCTGCATAAGTACTGGAAGAAAAATGCAGCCCTCTCATGAGGCCAAAACCGCTATAAGCCGATAACACATCGGAGAACTGGCCGTGCAATTGGTCGAGTGCGCTTTCAATCCAGGTTCCTTTCTGCTCCACGCCCGGTAAAAAATTCTTTGCCTGGACGATCTCGGTCACGGCAATCACAGCTCTGCATGCCAGAGGATTTCCACCATAGGTCGAGCTGTGGAGGTAGGGATTGTGATCGAAGGGAGAGAAGGCGGCTTCGCTTGCTATGAGCGCTGAGACGGGGACGATTCCGCCCCCGAGCGATTTGCCTACGAGGACGATGTCCGGTTTGATATCGCTGCGCTCAAAAGCCCAGAGCCTCCCGGTCCGACCGAGCCCCGACTGGATTTCGTCAGCGACCAACAAGGTGCCGTGCTGCCGGCACAACTGATGGGCCATTTGTAGAAAAGCGGGCTCGATGGGGTGGATCCCGCCTTCTCCCTGAACAGCCTCCACGAACAAGCCGGCGATATCCCCCGAGGCCAGCACGGTTTCGAGCTTGGCCATGTCCCCGCGTTCAATTCTCACCACATCCTGCAACAGCGGGTGGGTGTCCGCTTTAAACCCTGCATGGTCGGTTAGAGACAGCGCACCGGCGGTTTTCCCGTGATAGGAGCCGCCAAGGTGCGCTAGCTTCCTCCTTTTTGTCTTGAGGCGGCAAAGCTTGATGGCTGCCTCCACGGCTTCGCTGCCCGAGTTGAGGAGCATGGCTTTCTGCAGATGGGGAGGGGTCAAGGCCACTAATTTTTTCAAGGCCACAGCCAACTCGGCGTGGCAGAGGACTCGGCTTGTGCCCGATAAGCCGTGGCTCAGGAGGTCCTGGAGAGCGACCAGGATTTTCGAATTGCCGTGACCGAACATGAAAAGAGCAAACGACCCACAATCGAGGAAGCGTTTCCCTTTATGACCGGTAATCCACGCTCCCTCGGCCGAGCGTTCGTGCTCACCCGCACCGGAAACGCCGTAGACGATTGCCCAGCCCTTGGAACCGTAGGTTCTGATATCTTGCAACAGTGACTGGTAGTCCATGTTCGGGCTGGATCGCAAATGCGAATGATTGAGCGAAAGGTGATTATAACAAAAGTGTAGCTGATATTCTCCGCATAAACGTGAAATGCGTCGAATGCCAAGGGGGGAGCTGTATGAAACTCTCCAGAGCCCGCGCTATGCTGGATCGGCTCCTCGCCGAACAGGGTCGCGATCAGCACAGGCGCGTTCTCGGCGAAGGGCCGATCGGAGCAATGGGAGCGGCGGCTGGAGCCGGAGCTGTCCCAGGGGCGCTGCGCGCCGTAGGTAGGCTGGAGGCGGGCATGGCTTGAGAATGGGTCGCCCCTACCTGGATAGCGATAGCGGCGCAGATCTTCTCTGGGCGGCTTGTAAACCGGGACTGCGTGGCTGCTGCGTTTGCTGGCCGTGTTTTGCCGCTGAGGCGAGCACTCAAGAGCTGCAGGACAGCATCGAGCACCCCGCGCGCTGACGCGCCCACTCGGGCCGCTTGGCGGCGAACTGCTCTTTGTCCGGTTGCTCGTCGTACGGGTGGCGCAAAAGTTCCAGCAACTCGTGGAGCAGCGCATAGTCGCCTTGTTCGCATTGGTCGATGGCGAGTTGGGCGAGGTAGTTGCGCAATACGTACTTGGGATTGACCCGGTTCATGCGCCGTCGACGTGTCTCAGCGTCGGCGCCGCTCTCGGCGCCTAGGCGTTCGAGGTAGCGGCGCAGCCAGGCCGTGGTGCGTGCCCTGTGCTCACCGGTCAGCGCCTCGGGCGCGTAGTAAGCGGGCAGCAGCGGCTCGAGCAGCGCCGCATCGCTCGCCTTGTGCGTCTCTTCGTCAGCGGTGCTGAGCCGGGCGAGATTGCGATGGAAGAGGGTGAGGTCGGTTTCGACCAGCTGCAGCACATCCAGCAGCTCGATGATCAGCGGTTTGTCTCGAGCGGGGTCGACGTGGCTGAGCCCGAGTTTGCTCGCCATCATGGTCAGCCAGGCCGGCTCGTATTCCTTGGCGTAATTGGCGATGGCCTGTTGCAGCGGCTCGACTTGGCCGACCACCGGCAGGATGGCGTTGGCGAGCTGAGTGAGGTTCCACAAGGCCACCTGCGGTTGCTGGCCAAAGCGGTAGCGCCGGCCGACGGCATCCGTGGTGTTGGGGGTCCAATCCGGATCGTAGCCCTCCAGCCAGCCATACGGACCGTAGTCGATGGTCTGGCCGAGAATGGACATGTTGTCGGTGTTCATCACCCCATGCACGAAGCCGACCCGCATCCAGTGCACGACCATCGTCAGGGTTCGCCGGCAGACCTCTTCGAACCAGGCGATGTAGGTCTTTTGGTTCGGCTCCCCGAGGTGGGGGAAGTCCGTGCGGATGGTGTAATCCACCAACTGGCGCAACAGCCGCATATTCTCATGCGCGGTGCAAATCTCGAAATGGCCGAAGCGCGTGAAGGTCGGCGCCACACGACACACGATAGCGCCCGGCTCAGGGGCGGGGCGGCCATCGTAGAACATATCGCGCATCACTTGCTCGCCGCTCAGCACCAGGCTCAACGCGCGTGTGGTGGGCACTCCCAAATGATGCATGGCCTCGCTGCACAGGAACTCCCGCAGCGACGAGCGCAACACGGCAAAGCCGTCGGCCTGGCGTGAATAGGGCGTGGGACCGGCGCCCTTGAGCTGCAGTATCCAGCGTTCGCCGCGCGCGTTCACGACCTCGCCCAGGTTGATCGCGCGCCCGTCGCCGAGCTGACCGGCCCAGACACCGAATTGATGCCCGCCGTAGCAGGTGGCATATGGGTCCATGCCCGGCAACAGACGGTTGCCGGCGAACACCTCGGTGAACAGCTCGCCGCGGCAGTCGGCTTCGGACAGATCGAGCAGCGCGGCGGTTTCACGCGAAAAGGCGATCAAACGCGGGGCGGCCACGGGTCGCGGCGGTATCCGTGAGAAGCAGGCACCCGTTACCAGGCGGCGCTGGTTATGGCTGTGTGGATCCGCTGGCAGCTCGCGGGTGAAGCGGTTGTCGAAGACGAGCCGCTCCAAGCCCGGGGTTTGCAGTTGAGAGTTCATAAAAGCCCGTTTGATTGTAGTCATCCACTGTAACAGTTGCCGGCCTGACTTGCAGCGGCGCGAAGCTTCGGTATTGGCTCACAGGCTGGAGGCGGGCGAGCTCAACTCGCGCCGTAAATCCTCTTGACGCCCGCTTTGCCCCGCAACGCTTTGAGCCGGCCGTGCTTGGCCTTGTCCTTCAGCCGTTTCTCTCGGGCGCCGCGAGTGGGTTTGGTCGGTACGCGGGGCTTGTGCGGCACCATCACACTTCGGATCAGCTCCCGTAGGCGGTTCAGCGCGTCTTCCCGGTTGCCCTCCTGACTGCGCCGGCGCTGGGCCTTTATAACCACCACGCCCTCCTTGGTGATTCGCCGATCATTTAATGCCAAAAGCCGCACTTGGTAGCGCTCGGGAAGCGATGAGGCGCGGATGTCGAAGCGCAGGTGAATACCGGTGGCGACTTTGTTGACGTTTTGGCCACCCGGGCCCTGGGCTCGGATCGCGGTAATGTTTATTTCGTGAGCGGGGATCTGTATTCGCTTGGAGATCTGAAGCATTTCGAAAGCGTAACCATTCAATTCGCTCGATTGTAATGTGATCGGGGGGGGGCTGTGCGGTGTCTGGCATTCAGGCGGATGCGACCGATTGTCAGGGCGAAATCCGCTCGCCGAGCCCGTCGCTTGCGGGGCGCAGCCGGCTCGGATACCGCGTACACCATCACGGTGACGCGCCGGCTGGCATGCCGGAAGGGTGTC
>JAGFJL010000053.1 GCA_024102725.1 Nitrococcus mobilis | reverse complement strand
GGCGATTCGATCCTGATCATTCAGGTGGTCGGCCGCGCCCGGCAGCTCGGTATCGGCCTCACTCCCAAGGACTTGTTTCAGCACCAGACGCTGCAAGCACTGGCTCGTGCGGCCCAGCCCGCGGAAGAGCTGGCAATCGACCAGGGCCCGATTACCGGTGAGATGGTCTTGACGCCGATCCAGAGTTGGTTTTTCGAAACGGAGATACCAAGGCGCCACCATTGGAATCAGTCGGTGCTGCTGAAAATGCGGCAGGCATTGGAGCCGGAGACGTTAGAGTGTGCACTGCGCCAGTTAGTCGTGCACCACGATGCGCTGCGGTTGCGTTATCGGCAGGAGGAAGGGAGCTGGGTCCAACTCTATATGAGTTTGGAAGACGAGCGGCAACGCTGGCAAGCCGATCCACTGCTGTGGATCAATCAGGTCAGGGATGCGGAGGAAATCCGACGCCTCGCAAATGAGGCGCAACGCAGCTTGAATCTGGCGCAAGGGCCGCTGTTGCGGGGGGTCCATATGAGCCTTCCGGACGGCACGGCGAGATTGCTGCTGGTGATCCATCATCTGGTGACGGATGGCATATCCTGGCGGATCCTGTTGGAAGATTTGCAGACGGCGTACCGGCAGTCGCTGGCGGGCCAGGTAATCGGTTTGCCGGCCAAGACCTGTGCCTTCAAAGCTTGGTCGGAGAAGCTGGATGCGTATTCGCGCAGCGAATGTCTGCAACATGAGCTGCTCTATTGGAAAGCGCAACTCGGCGGTGGCATCGAGGAGCTGCCGCGAGACCGGTCCGGCGGAGAGGGTCTTGTCAGGCACGCTAACCATCTAAGCCTGCGCTTGGATCGCGAACGGACCCGGCAGCTGCTCAAACATGCGTCTGCGGCGTATGGAACCCAGATCAATGACCTGTTGCTGACGGCGTTGGCGCGGGTGTTGTGTCGCTGGAGTAAGCGGGAATCGGTGCTCGTGGAGCTGGAAGGACACGGGCGGGAAGACCTGTTCGGGATTGACGTAAGCCGCACGGTAGGCTGGTTTACCACGGCGTTTCCAGTTCGCCTGACCCCGCAAGAGACAATAGCGGGCTCGCTTGAGGCCGTGAAGGAGCAGTTACGAAGCGTTCCGAACAGGGGACTGGGGTACGGCGTGCTTCGATACCTCGGCGAACCGCAGGTGCGCGCCCAGTTGCAGGCACTGCCGCAGCCGCGGATCACCTTCAATTATCTAGGCCAGTTCGATCAGAGCTTCGATGAAGGGGGGCTGTTCGTGCCGGCCCCAGAGAGTGGCGGGAGCGCAAGGAGCGAAGATGCGCCGTTGACGAACTGGCTAGAAGTCAATGGTCAAGTATACGACGGCGAGCTAAAGCTGACCTGGAGCTTCAGTAAAGCGATGTATTACCCCGCTACCATCCGGGGCCTGATTGCAGCTTACCAGACGGAGCTGGTGGCCCTAATCGAGCACGGCGCGGGCCATCGCGTCAGTGAAGCAACGCTGTCCAATTTATTTTTGGCTCAGTCTTAATGTAAGCGCAACAACACGGCCGGCTCTGGGTAGGGTGGTTTACATTTGCAAATGCGAATGCTTTCCATATATGCTTTTAAGCTCGATCAAGCGGGAGTGCTCTTCCCCATAGTCGCCTCAATCCGGCGTACGCGGCATGACCGCTGGATTTGCAGCCGTTAAAGAAAAACCACTCAACCCTAATACCAGGGTGTTTGCTCGGTGTTGGATGGGAGAATATGGCCAATCAGGACGAGGCGCTGCTCGCGCTGCTGCGGGCTGATGAGATGCCTGCCAGCGACACGATCCAGCCGCGGCAGAACGGGGGGACGGCGCCGCTGTCCTTCGCGCAGCAAAGGCTTTGGTTTCTACAGCGGTATGCGCCCGAAGCAACCGCCTACAACCTCACGCGCGCCTTGCGCCTGCGCGGAGCGCTGGATGCCGATGCGCTCGAACGCGCCTTCCGCGCCCTGATCGCGCGCCATGCGATCTTGCGTACTTACTTCGAGGCCGGCGACGGCGAGCCGCGCCAGGTCGTGCTGCCCCAAGTGGCATTTGCGCTGGCACGGAAGGATCTCTCGCTATTACCCACGACAGCGCGCAAACAGGCGCTCGAGGAGCGGATACGGGCCGAAGCCGAGCGTTCCTTCGACCTCGGCGTAGCGCCGCTGTTGCGGGCAAGTTTGCTGCGCCTCGGGGACGAGGAGCATGTGCTGCTGCTCGGGCTGCATCACATCGTCTCCGATGCTTGGTCCAATCCCGTGCTGGCGCGCGATTTGGCCGCCGCCTACCGCGCCGCGTTGGCCGGGGGGGAAGGGGCGAATCTGCCGCCGCTGCCGGTACAGTATGCCGACTACGCGGCCTGGCAGCGCGGGCACCTGCATGGCGCGCCGCTCGAAGCCGCAGTCGGCTACTGGCGGGATTATCTGGGCGCGCATCTGCCTGCGCTCGAGTTGCCGACCGACCGACCGCGGCCCGCCCGGCAGACCTACCGGGGCGGGCGCATACGCTTTGCGTTGCCGTCGACACTGAGCCAGTCCCTGCAGGGGTTCTGCCGCGCGGAGGGCTGCACGCCTTTCGTCGTGCTGCTGGCGGCCTGGCAGGTGCTCCTCGGCCGTTACAGCGGCCAGGAAGAGTTTGCGATCGGTGTGCCCAATGCCGCGCGCGGGCGTTGGGAGCTCGAGGAGCTGGTCGGCTTCTTTGTCAATACCCAAGTATACCGCGCCCGGCTTGCACCGGAGCTGACGGTACAGGCGTTGTGTCGCCGCCTGCGCGGCGAGGCGCGATCGACATTGGATCACGCGGAGTTGCCGTTCGAGTTGCTGCTGGACCACCTGCCGCTGGAACGGGACCCTAGTCGCAGTCCGCTGTTCCAGGTGATGTTCAATCTGCAGACGCAAACGGAGTCTCTGACGGTGCTGAGACTGCCCGGATTGGCGGTAGAGCCGATCGCTGTGGCCGAGACCGGCGCCAAGTTCGACCTGACCCTCGATATCATTGTCACCGGTGATGCAATCCGCTGCGAGCTGGAATACAACGCCGATCTGTTCGAGCCCGCCACGATCGAGCGGATGGCGGAGCATTATCGCCGCTTGTTGGAGGTCATGCTGGCGCAGCCGCAGGCGTGTATCTCCAGGCTGCCGCTGCTGAGTACCGCCGAGCGCATACGTGCACTGAGCGACTGGAATCGGACCGCGCGCGGCTTGGCGCCAGGGGAGGACATGCTGGCGCTGTTCGAGCGCCGCGCGCATGAGGTTCCCGAGCGTATTGCGGCAATATTCGATGCAGCGGAATTGAGCTATGGCGAGCTCAATTGTCGGGCCAACCGTCTGGCGCGCTGGCTGCGCGCCGCGGGCGTGGGCACCGACAGCGTGGTAGGGGTCTGCCTGGAGCGCGAACCGGCGCTGCTGGTTGCGCTGCTTGCGATCCATAAGGCCGGCGCTGCCTATCTGCCGCTCGATCCGGCTTCGCCTCGTGCCCGCAACGCGTATGTTCTGGAGCACGCGGCTGCGGTGTTGGTGCTGACGCGCGAGGCCCTGCGCTCCGCCTTGAAGGGGGCCGAGCGCATAGCCACGCTCGAGACGCTCGGCGAAGCGCTGGAAGAACTCTCCGACGAAGACCTTGGCCTGCCCGTGCACCCGCGGCAGCTGGCCTATGTTCTGTATACCTCGGGCTCGACCGGCCGGCCGAAGGGCGTGCAGGTCGAACGCGAAGCCTTCGTTAATTTTCTGCACGCCATGCAGGATCGGATCCGCCTGGGAGACGACGATCGCCTGCTGGCGGTGACGACGCTGAGCTTCGACATTGCCGGGCTGGAGTTGTTCTTGCCTTTGGTGCAAGGGGCCTGCGTGGTGGTGGCAACGCGTGACCAGGCGCTGGAGCCGGCTGCGCTGCTTGGGCTGATGCAGAGGCATGGGATCACGCTGATGCAGGCCACGCCGGCGACCTGGCAAATGCTGCTTGAACACGAGGCGGCGGCGTGGGACGGGCTGCGCGTGCTCTGCGGCGGGGAGGCGCTGCGGGGCGAGCTGGCGGAGCGGTTGCTTGCGCGTGGGGTGCGCTTGCTGAATGTCTACGGGCCGACCGAAACGACGGTTTGGTCTAGTGCCTGGCCGGTCGAACGCGTCGATGCCGCTGTGATCCCGATTGGCCGGCCGCTCGCCAACACTCGGCTCTATGTTCTGGATGCCCGGCTCGAGCCTGTGCCGCCGGGGGTGGTGGGGGAGCTATACATCGGCGGGGCCGGTCTGGCGCGGGGCTATGCGTACGGGCCTGCGCTGAGCGCCGCAGCTTTCGTGCCCAATCCGTTTTCGGAGGCTGGCACACCGGGCGCCGGTTCGGGCAGCCGCCTCTACCGTACCGGTGATTTGGCGCGCTGGCGCGCCGACGGGGTGCTCGAATATATCGGCCGGATCGATCATCAGGTGAAGCTGCGCGGCTTTCGCATCGAGCTCGGTGAGATCGAGGCCGCGCTCGAATCTCACCCCGCGGTGCACCAGGCAGTGGTGATGGTGCGAGAGGCGCCCGGCGGACAGGATTTGCTGGCCGCCTGGCTGGTGCCACATGCCGGCGCCGCGGTCGAGCCGGAATCGCTGGCCGCATTCCTGGGCGAACGCTTGCCCGCCTATATGGTGCCGGCCGCTTTTATGGGGTTGGCGGCGTTGCCGCTCAATGCCAACGGCAAAATTGACCGCCGCGCGCTGCCCGCCCCTGAATGGGGATCGGCCGAGAGCCACGAGCCGCCCGCGACCGAAACGGAGGCGAAGCTGGCCGCCATTTGGGAAGAAGTGCTGGGCGTGACCGATATCGGTGCGCAGCAGGATATCTTTTCGCTGGGTGCCCAGTCGCTACAGCTCGTTCGCGTGCAGGCGCGCTTGCAAACGGTGTTCGCCTGCGATGTCTCGCTCGCTGAATTGTTTCGTGCCTCGACACTGCGCGCCATGGCAGCGTGTATCGAGCACGCACGCTCCGCTGTCGACGGCGAAGCCCTGACCTTCATGAGCGGTCTCCTGGAGGCCTATGAATCTGGGGCCTCCACAGGATAAGGGTCGTATAGATGAGCGTGTTCAAATCCCTTATTCAGCGATTCCGTGGTTTGTTGCTGCTGACCCTGATCGCCAGCGTACTGAGCGCGGTGGCCAGCATTGCATTGATCAACGAGATCAACACTCTGATCGCCGCACCCGAAGCCTTCGATAGTGCGCGCATCGGCTTGGCGATCGCGCTTTTGCTGATGCTGTTCGTCTGTGGTTTCGGCTCTCAGGCGCTATTGACCGCACTTGGCCATCGCGTCGTCTACGAGCTGCGGATGGTGATGGTCAAACGCGTGCTCGATACCGGCATCGAGCAGCAGGAACGGATCGGTGCCCCGACCCTATACGCGACCTTAACCAAGGACATCACCTCCATCGGGCAGGCGTTCAACCGCGTACCCTTTGTTCTTTACAACGGCGTTTTGGTGGCCGGGAGCTTCGCTTACCTCGCTTGGCTGTCGTGGCAGCTGTTCCTGCTCAGCGCCCTGGTCGTCGGGCTGGGCGCGGGGTTGGCGCAGATATTGATGATGCGAATGCGCGCGCTTATGAAAATCGTGCGCGACACGGACGACCGGATCTATGCGGGTTACGAAGCCACGATCGATGGGCGCTACGAACTGGCGCTGAACGCGTGGCGTAAGCGCCGCTTCTACGAGAGAGATTTCGAGCCAGCCGTCGAGTTCGCCCGCGCGACCGAGGTGAGCGCCGATCGCTATTGGACGCTGAGCTTGAATCTGACCGTTACGATCATACTCGGCCTCACCTTTGGGGTCTTTATCGCCGGCGTCGCCTTCGATATCCCGAGCGACAACGTAGTCGCGTATGTACTGGTGCTGATGTTTTTGCGCACGCCCCTCAACGATCTGGTGGGTGGGCTGCCGATATTACTGGCAGGAGGGGTGGCGCTTGGCAAGATCGATTCTCTCAAGCTCGAGCCTTATCGAGCGGATTTCAACGCGCGGCAGGAGACAGCCGCAGCGTCACCGGGAAACGAGCTGCTGGTGCTGGAGGAGGTAGTCTACGAGTATCCGCGCGTAGGCGATGAATGCGGTTTCCGTCTCGGTCCGGTCAATTTGCGCCTGCGCACGGGGGAGATGCTGTTCATCGTGGGTGGCAACGGCAGCGGCAAATCGACGCTGGCGAAGGTTCTGACCGGGCTTTACCGTCCTTCAACCGGCCTGCTGCGCCTGAAGGGTATCGCCGTGACCGATGACAGACTTGAGTGGTATCGCAGCCATTTTTCCACTGTGTTCTCCAGCTTCCATTTGTTCGAGCGATTGGTTGGACCGGGCGGGGAGTTCGACCCCGCGCTGGCGCAGGCATTTCTGGAGCGGCTGCGGCTGGAGCGCAAGGTCGCAATCGACGGCGATTGCCTGTCGACGACCCGCTTGTCGCAAGGTCAACGCAAGCGCCTGGCGCTGTTGGCGGCCCATGTCGAGCAGCGGCCGATCCTGTTGCTCGACGAATGGGCCGCGGACCAGGACCCGGTCTTTCGCTCCTTTTTCTATTTCGAGCTGCTGCCCGAGCTGAAGCGGTGCGGTAAGACGATCGTCGCAATCAGCCACGACGACCGCTATTTCGGCATCGCGGACCGAGTGCTCAAGTGCGAGAGCGGCGTGTTGCAGGAATACAAACTCACCGGGTCGGCACAGGGGGCTGGCGCGGTTCTCGAGGCCGCAGCTGGCAGGGGCGAGCCCGTGCTCCAATAGGCGTGATGCAATCGTACCGGCGTGCGGGTGGCCGTGCCGGTTGGTTCGTCCGGGAACCGAGCACCGGCCTGTTGTTATTCAGTAATAATAATAGCTACAATTATTATTTCAATTTGCATTACTCTATCCATGGTTGGAGATTCGATCAAATGCTGAAAATATCTCGAAAAAATAATCGAGGATACGGCGCTGCACGTTGGGCACCATCGCAGCGTTATCTCCTGGTTCCGGCGATAACGGCCGGGCTGGTGTTGGCAAGCCCGGTCCGGGTACAGGCCGAGGAGGGCAAGCCACAGAGCCCGGCAGCCTCATCGGGGGACACCGCAACAGTCACGCTGCCGGCTATTTCGGTCGAGGGCGAGCAAATCAGCCAGCCACTGACGGGTTTCCAGATGCCGGTTACGCCGCGCGAGGTGCCGCAGTCGGTCAGCGTGGTCCCGAAGGAGCGAATCAAGCAGCAGAACCTCTTTAACATGGAAGATGCGATGAAGCAGTCGACCGGCGTGCGGGTCGAGCGCATCGATGCGAACCGCCTCAACTTCTACAGCCGCGGCTTCCAGATCCAGAAACTGCAGATCGACGGGCTCACCACGACCATGGACAGCCGGATTTTTCTCTCCCCCGATCTGTCGATGTACGAAAGCGTGCAGGTGCTGAAAGGACCGGCCGGATTGTTGACCGGCTCCGGAGGCGCCGGCGGTGCCGTCAACCTGGTGCGCAAACGCCCGCGGGGTCAGGCGGCCGTCGCAGGCAAGCTGAGCGCGGGATCGTGGGACAACTACCGCGGCACGCTCGACGCCACCGGACCGCTGAACGGCTCCGGCACGCTGCGGGGCCGCGCGGTCGGCACCTATCAGGACCGCAATTCCTTCATCGACAAGGCGTGGCAGAAAAACGCGACTCTCTACGGCGTGCTGGAATACGATCTGACACCGAGCACGCTGGTGACCGCCGGTGCGAGCTACCAGTGGCTCCGCGCGCGGCAACCCTGGACTCTGCCGGCATTTTCCGACTTCGAACTGCTGGACGTGTCGCGCTCGACCTTTCTCGGCGCCGACTGGAACCGCGACCGCTTTGCCCGGACCAGCGCGTTTGCCGAGCTGGAGCAGGCGCTCGGCAATCAATGGTTGGCGAAGATCGCGCTCCGCTATGGCCGCAGCACGCTGGATACCGATCAGGCCTTCGCCTTCGCCCTCGACGGGGTCGATCGCAATACGAATACAACCGAGATGTGGGCGGCCAAGCTCGACTTCCGAGAGGAGCAGACTGGGGCCACCGCCTATGTTACCGGTCCGATCACCTTGCTCGGCCAAGAGCATCAGCTGTTGATCGGCACCAACTATGAGCGCATCGATTTTCTGAATCACGATTTCACTCCGGCTCCAGAGTTCTTCCCGTTCGCCACGCTTGTGAACGTCTTTAATCCAACAACAGACTTTCCTACGCCTCAATTCAGTCGCACCGATATCACGACCATCATCGAGCAGCTGGGCGTATACGGCAATGCCCGGATCCACCTGGCCGAGCCGTTGACCCTGGTGCTGGGCGGACGGGTGAGCTGGTGGGAGACCTCGCTCGATGAAGCCGGTCAGCAAAAACAGCGCGATAAATTCAATGCCGTGTTAACCCCTCTGGTCGGGTTGATCTACGATCTGAACGACACCTACTCGCTGTATGCGAGCTACGCGGAGACCTTCCAGCCGCAGAATTTCCGCGATAAAAACGGGGATCTGCTCGATCCCTTGCAGGGCGAGCAGATCGAGGCGGGCATCAAGGCGGCGCTGTTCGGCGGCGCGCTCAACGCCTCGCTGGCCGCCTTCCGCATCACCGAGACCAACCGTGCCCAGCGACCCGTGAACAACCCCGATCCACAAGTCTTCGTAGCCCGCGGCAAAGTGCGCAACCAGGGCTTCGAAGCCGAAATTTCCGGGCAAGTGCAACCGGGCTGGGATGCTTTCGCCGGCTACACTTACACCGACACGGACAATCCGACTCTGGGGGGCGGGGGCCCCGATGGGGGAGCGGCTTTCTCCGTCATCGCACCGCGCCATCTCTTTAAACTGTGGACCAATTACCGGCTGCCGGGGGATTGGAACCAGTGGAGTCTCGGCGCGGGCGTCCGCGCCACCAGCAAGATCTTCAACGAGTTCGAAGACGGTGAGAGGCTCACGCAGTCGGGCTATGCGACGGTCGATGCCCGCCTCGGTTACCGGGTAAACCAGTATCTCTCGGTCAGCCTGAATGCCACCAACATTTTCGATAAGAAGTACTACCAGCGGATCAACACGGTGAACAGCGGCAATCTCTTCGGTCAGCCGCGTGCCTTTATGTTGACGCTGCGCGGGCAGCTGTAGCCTGTGCCGTATTCATAACGGAACGGCATATGCGGACCCTGCTCGTTTGGTGCCATCGCTGGTTGGGTTTGAGCGCCGGGCTGGTGCTGCTGATCATGGGTTTGACCGGCGCGTTGCTGAGCTTCGAGCAGGAGATCGTCCATGCCCTAAACGACAGTCGGGTGCAGCCGCCGGCCGGTGCCGTACCGTTGCCGGCGGATGTGCTGCGGGCGCGGCTGCAGCGGGCGGCACCGGCGGCACTGCCCTTGGCCGACTTTCAGGTGCCGGCGAAGCCGGGCGAGGTCGGGGAAGCCTGGTACGGTAGCGGAGTCGACACTCGTATCCGCTTTTTCGATCCCTATACCGGGGCGAGCTGGCCGGATTCCGGCATCGCCTGGACCATGCTGGTCATCCAGGAGGTTCACACCAACCTGGCGCTGGCCGCCGACGGCAAGTTCGTAACGGGTCTGTGCACCTTGGCCTTGGTGGCGTTGGTGATCACCGGCCTGATCCGGCGGGCACCGCGCCGACTCATCGATCTCAAGGGCTGGCTTTTTTGGCGCTGGGGGTTTCGCGGCCGCGCTCGCCTGTGGCAGTGGCATGCCTTGCTCGGCACCTGGCTGGCGCTGCCCGTGCTATTGGCGGCCTTGACGGGCCTCACGGGATCCTACGACTGGTACCGCGAGGGGATTCGCAATTGGCTACCGGGGGAGGAGCGTGCGCCGGCGAGCGTGCCGGTCAGCGCCGGGCCGTTGCGTGCTGACCGAGTCGCCGCCGCGTTCGCTGCACATGGGCCGCAACTGCAAGGCTACCGCTGGGTGGAGCCGCAGTCGGGGGAGGCGGTGCGAGTAACGTATCTGGAGCCTCGCGCGCCTTTCCCTACCGCCTACAGCGAGTTGCTGTTCGAGCCGAGCACCGGGCGGATTCTGGACTCGGCCGTTTACAGCGAGCTGAGCCTACGCGAGCGTTACATGAACATCATGTACGCCTTGCACGTGGGTACTTTCTTCGACTTGCCCGGGCGCATCGTCATGATGCTCGCTTCGCTCGGGCTGGCCGGCTTCGCTGTTACCGGCGTCTACCTGTACCTGCAAGGCTGGCGGCCGCGGCATGTCGGGCGGGTGGCGGACACGGGCGCCGACACGTTGGTGCTCTTCGCCAGCCAGTCGGGGACGGCGGCGCGGCAAGCCGAGCGCACGGCGGCGTGGCTGCAAGAGCAAGGCCGGCGCATCCGATTGATCGCCATGCAGAATATCCGGCCGGCCACCTTGACGCAGTTTCGCCGGCTGATCGTGGTCAACGCGACCTACGGCGACGGCAAACCGCCGGAGTCGGCGCGCCGTTTTGCAGCGGAGCTGGCGCGTCGGCCGCCGCGTCTAGGCGGCACGGAGGCCGCCATTCTGAGCTTCGGTGACAGCACTCACCAACACTTTTGCGCCTTCGGCCGCTTCCTACGTGCCCGTCTCGAAGCCGGCGGTGCACGCATCGTTGCCGTCGGTGAAGTCGATCGCGCTGATCCGCAGGCGTTGGCCGCCTGGTGGCGGGAGCTGGCCGACCATTTGCAGCTGCAGCCGCCCGCGGCAATCGCGCCGCCGTGGACACGCGTGACGGTGCAAGCGCCTGTGCTGGTCAATCCCCAGGATCCCGAGCGGGCGCTGTGGCGGCTGCGGCTGAACTGGCAGCCCGAGAGCGTACAGCCGGGCGATCTGGTGGAAATCCAACCCAAGGTTGACCCAATCGCTATGGCGGTCACACTGCGGCAGGCGAACTGGGACCCGGGGGCGGTTTTGGCGCTGCCGGAGGGCGCTACGACGCTGCTGCGTGCGGTCACCGAGCATCGGGAGTGGCGTGACCCGCCGAGCGGTATCGCACCGCAAACTTGGGTCGAGCGGCTGCCTCCTATGACACCACGGCGCTATTCGGTAGCCAACGCACCAGGGCAAGAGATTTGCTTGTGGGTGCGGCGTGTCCCGTGGGGCTTGTGCTCCAATTACCTCGGTGCACTCCGCGCAGGCGAATGCCTGCAAGTACGCCACCTGCCGCACCCCGGCTTCCGTTTACCATGCCGTGCCACCCCTCTGGTGCTGATTAGCAACGGAACCGGACTTGCGCCGTTTCTCTCCTTCCTCGAGAGCGGCTACGAAGGCGCGATCTGGTGGCTGCACGGCGAGCGCCAGCCGCCGGATGCGGAAACCGCTGCGCGCTTGGCGGCCTGGCAGGAGAAGGGGAGCCTCAGCTGCCTCGATTGGGTAGTTTCCACGGCCGATCCGCAGCAACCTTATGTTCAGCATCGGTTACGGGCAAAGCGCGAGCAACTGCGAGCGTGGTGGACAAAGGGGGCCCACTTCTATATTTGCGGCGGGGCCAATACCTTATGGCCCGGCGTAAGAGCCGTGCTGGATGAGGTGATTGGTCCCCAGGGGGTCGAGCGGTTGTTTGCGGCTGGCCGCTGTCACCTCGACATCTACTGAACTCGCGCTTCGGCAGAGGTATGCGAGCCCGAGTTTAGTCGTTGCTGACGCCCCGGTGTTGCCGCAATTGGTCGGAGAGCACCGCTTTCTCTTGCAGCAAGCCGACCCTTTCCTGAACCAGCGCCGCCAGCTGATTTTCCGTCCGCCCCAGTCGCTCGCGTAGCAGGGAGCGTTCTTTATCCGCTGCCGCCAGGCCAGTGCGACATTCCGCCAGTGCCTCGCTGGCCGCCCGATGACTTTGCTCGAGTGTGTGCTGGTGCCGGGTAAGCTGCGTCAGTTGATAGGCGGCTTGATCGTGCGCGGCACGCGCGTGCGCGAGGGCCTCCTCGGTTGCTTGTAAGCGCTTTTGCAGGCGCGCATTTTCTTCCGCCTGATGCTGAGCGTGTGCCTGTGTCTCGCTCAAGAGGGCTTGTTGCGCCAGTGCCTGTTGGCGGGCTTCAGCCAATTCCTGTTCCAAGCGGTTCTGGCGCCGCTCCGCCGCCTCGCGCTCTTCGGCCCGTTGTTGGGCTACAGCTTCTTGATAATGCTCAAACTGGGCTCGCGCCTGACTCAGCTGCTCGGTAAGTGCCGCGGCCGCAGCGGAGTGATCGCTTAACCGCTGCTCGAGACCGGCGTTCTCACTGCGCAACCCAGCCAGGGTGACCGCCTGCTCATGCCGTGCCTCCTCCAGCCGCTGAATCTGTACCGTTGCCGCCTGCAGGGATTGGAGTCGCGCCTGATGCTCCTCCTGTAGTGCCGCGTGCTCGGTCTGCAACGATTCCAGCTGTTGCTGGAGGGAATGTAATTCGGCCTCATGCGCGTGCTGTTGCTGCTCTCGTAGCCGTGCTGCATCTGCCTGTACTTTCTCGTATACCCCTTTTACGGCCTGCACGAGTTCCGTCGGTAGTCCCGTATCCGCTTGCGCCACCGTCTCGGCGTATTCCGCCTTCCAGCGCTTGAGCAACGGAGCGATGGTGCTTTTGCTGCCGGTCCCGCCGAGTGCGGCCCGGATGCCGTCCACCGTCGGGTTTTTGCCTGCGTCGACCAGGCTGGCGGCGGCCTGGACGACTTGAAAATAGGTGATGCCGGAACGAGCCATCGCGAATTCTCCAACAATATCATTAGATATTACGTAATATGTAATATAATGTAATTATTATGAATTGATAACACTGATTTGCTTCTAAAATAACTATCGATAAACGATATTATCGTTAGCTATTCTGTCGTACTTGCGAAAGAAGCTGTAACCTTCGGTATGAACAAGCCCCATAGAGCGATCGTCAATGGCAAAAAATAAGGAAAGGGAGGCCGCTACCGTGGTGGTCAGACGCGATGCATCACCCATACGTACCGGCGGTACACTCGCAACCTCTACGCAACTGGCGCAGCAGCACCAGCGGTTTCTTTCGGCTGCTACCGCCGAGAACACCCGACGCGCCTACCGCTCGGCAATTCGTCATTTCCTGGCCTGGGGTGGGGTGTTGC
Source organism: Nitrococcus mobilis (assembly GCA_024102725.1). GTDB lineage: Bacteria > Pseudomonadota > Gammaproteobacteria > Nitrococcales > Nitrococcaceae > Nitrococcus > Nitrococcus mobilis_A. The sequence continues at coordinate 4,390 of JAGFJL010000053.1, read as the reverse complement.
CCTGCGATGCGGCGATGGTGGTGCGCTACCTGCTCAGCTTTGCCGAGCAGTTAAACCCGCGCACGCTTGGCCTGCGCCTGACGGCGCTTTCACAGTGGCATCGTTTTCAGGGCTTTGCCGACCCGGCGGCGGCTCCGAGCGTGCGTAAGACCCTGCGCGGCATCGCGCGTGTGCACGGGCGGCCGCGCCAACAAGCCAAGGCACTTTCCCTTGAGGATCTGCAACGCATCGTGGCGCGGCTTGCCGAGATCGGGACGCTGGCCGCGCTACGTGATAGCGCTTTGTTGCAGACGGGGTATTTCGGCGCGTTTCGCCGCCGAGAGTTGGTGGGGCTCACCGTTGCGAATTTGTCCTGGGAGCGCGAAGGTCTGCGGATCACACTGCCGCGTTCCAAGACCGATCCGACCGGCCAAGGGTTTTCGAAGGCAATCCCTTACGGCAAGAGCGTCTGTTGTCCGGCCACGGTCCTGCAGCGTTGGCTCACGGCTGCCGCGATCGAGCGCGGTCCGCTATTCCGGCGCATCAACCGCTGGGGTGGGGTCGGCGCGGCGGCTTTGACGGCGGGCCGTGTCAACAGCATTCTCGCGGCCCGTGCCGCCGAGGCGGGTTTGCCCGATGCCGCCAAGCTGAGCAGTCACAGTCTGCGGCGTGGTTTAGCGACCAGCGCCTATCGTGCCGGTGCCGAGTTCCGCGCCATCAAACGTCAAGGCGGCTGGCGGCATGACGCGACGGTGCAGGGGTATATCGAAGAGGCGGGAATGTTCGAGGAGAACGCGGCGGGAGCGCTCTTAAAAGAGCAACCAAGATAGGCTTGGGAAGCCTCGCAAGGCCCTGTTCCGCCTCGCTATTTCCACGAAGCTGCGGCTTCGGTAACCGCCGGTTGCATTGTGCTGAGGCACAGTTAGTATTTTGAGCCGTTGTCTGTTTTAATCGCCAATGGCCAGTTCCTTGGGATTCGCTCTCTGGCCTAGGGACAAGATCCCACTTCGTGACAGGGGTACTATACGTGTCGCGCCCTTCTGACGGCCGAACTGGATCAGATAGCTTCGAACGCGCGTTGGGGAATGACTGCACGGCGGTTACGGTCACCGGCGAGGTGGCGCCGGGTGCTTCCTTATCGCGAGACGCGTGCCTCGTTGTGATCAACGGAATCGATCTGGGTAAAAAGTACTGTCTGACGCAGGCCTCAACACTCGTCGGCCGCTCCAGCGAGGCCGACATCCAGATCGACGAAGACGCCATCTCCCGCAGGCACGCCGTCATCGAGGGTCACGGGGATCGTTTCGTGATACGCGACCTCGATTCGACCAATGGTACTTACGTCAACGACCGGGTCGTGCACGAGCACTCGCTCGGCGACGGTGATCAGATCAAGATTGGTCGGACGATCCTCAAGTTCTTGACCGATAGCAACATCGAAGCGAGCTACCATGAGGAAATTTATCGGCTGACGACGATCGATGGACTGACCCAAGTCTATAATAAGTTTTATTTTCTCAAAGAAATGGCGCGCGCGGTGGGGCGATCGGTACGCTACGGCCACGATCTGTCGTTGATCCTGTGCGACATCGATTACTTCAAGCTGATCAACGACAGCTATGGCCATCTGGCCGGTGACCATGTCCTCAAGCAAGTTGCCCAGCACATCCAGCGCCACACCCATCCCGATGATGTTTTCGCCCGTTACGGCGGTGAGGAGTTTGTAACGCTGCTGCCCAAGCGCAGCAAGCATACAGCCGTGGTCGTAGCGGAGACGTTGCGGAAGCTCGTCGACTCCGAGCTCTTCGAGTTCGATGGCACGACCATCCCGGTCACCTTGTCGATGGGTGTAGCCGACCTGCGTGAAGCCCGCCGCGCGCTGAGCGAGCGGGGCGGTACCAGCGAGCACGACAGCAGCTGTTTCGCCCTCATCAAGCTAGCCGACGACCGGCTGTACTGGGCCAAACAGATCGGCCGCAACACGATCGTGGCAGAGGGCTGGCAACCGGCGCCACGCTCGAGGCTTTCAAGCAGACCCTGAGCTTGAGAATTCATAGCGGTTCCTAAAGAGCCGGTATCCGTCACGTTGCCCTATTTCGAACACAAAAACGGCATGACACCCGAGTCGATTTTGCAGGCGACGTTCGGCTTCGATGCGTTTCGTGGCCGGCAGCGAACCATCATCGAAACGCTCACGCGCGGCACCGATGCGCTGGTACTGATGCCGACCGGCGGGGGTAAATCGCTGTGTTATCAGATCCCAGCCTTGCTGCGCCCAGGCTGCGGTGTGGTCGTCTCGCCGCTGATCGCGTTGATGGTTGACCAGGTCGCGGCGCTGCGCCAGGCGGGTGTCGCCGCCGCTTATCTGAACTCCAGCCTCGGTACGGCTGAGCAGCGCGCTGTCGAACAGCAAATGCTCGCCGGGACGCTGGATCTGGTGTACATCGCCCCAGAACGGTTGCTGCAGCCGCGCTGTCTCGACTTGCTCGGCCGTTGCGAGATCGCATTGTTTGCGATCGACGAAGCCCATTGCGTCTCGCAGTGGGGCCACGATTTTCGGCCGGAATACCTGCAACTGGCGGCGTTGGCCGAGCGTTTCGCAGATACGCCGCGCATTGCGTTGACGGCGACCGCCGACGGGCCGACCCGGCGTGAAATCGTCGAGCGTCTGCGTTTGCATGAGGCGCGGCAGTTCATTCACAGCTTCGACCGGCCCAATATCTGCTATCGTGTCGCCGAGCGTGGTGACAGCCGTGCACAACTGTTGCGCTTCATAACCGAGGAGCATGCCAACGAAGCGGGCATCGTATACGGCCTGTCGCGCAACAAGGTCGAGCAAACGGCGGCGTGGCTGTGCCGACAAGGTATCGCCGCGCTGCCGTATCATGCCGGGCTCGACCATGCGGCGCGCACCGCGCACCAGCGTCGTTTCGCACGCGAAGACGCCCTGGTGGTCGTCGCGACGGTCGCCTTCGGCATGGGCATCGACAAACCCGATGTACGTTTTGTCGCGCACTTGGATTTGCCGGCGAGCATCGAGAGCTATTATCAGGAAACCGGCCGAGCCGGGCGTGATGGCCGACCGGCGAATGCGTGGCTGCTCTATGGCCTTGCCGACGTGGTGCAGCGCCGTCGGATGATCGAACAATCCGAATCGAGCGAGGCGCGTAAACGCATCGAACGTCACAAGCTGGATGCGATGCTGGCGTATTGCGAAATCTCCAGCTGCCGCCGCGGCCATTTGTTGCGCTACTTCGGCGAACGCCCGCAAACGGCCTGCGGCAACTGTGATACCTGTCATGCGCCGCCTGAGACCTGGGATGCAACGGAGGCGGCACGCAAGCTTTTGTCCGCAGTCTATCGGACCGGCCAGCGCTTCGGTGCTCAATACCTGATCGCTCATCTGCGCGGCGAGCGCGACGCGCGGGCCGCGCGATTCGGCCATACGCAGTTATCGACGTTCGGTATCGGTGCGGATTTTAGCCACCGACAATGGGGTTCGCTGATCCGGCAGTTGGTGGCCTGCGGCTATCTCGACGTCGACTTGGCCGGTTACGGCGGCCTGCGGCTCGATGAGCGGGCCCGGCCGTTGTTGCGCGGCGAGCAAGTCTTGCATTTGCGTCGCGTTCGTAAAGCGCAACGACCCGGCGAACGAACCAAGCGCCGCGCCGGCATCGCAGCTGAAGACGCACCGCTGTGGGAGGCGCTGCGCGCGCTACGCAAACAACTCGCCGCCGCACAGGGCGTTCCCGGATACGTCATTTTCCCCGACACCACATTGTTGGAGATGGTCGCCCGCCGCCCGGCCAGCGACGCCGAGTTTCTGGCGCTCAGTGGCGTCGGCCAAAAAAAACTGGCGGCCTACGGTGCGCCGTTTATGCAGGCCATCGCCATCCATGGCGCCGGTTCGGCGGATACGGTTGACCAAAAATAAGAGCGGAGGGGCCTTAGTACTTAAGCGGAAACGGAGGCCGAAGCGGCCGCGATGTGGAGGAGGCATTCGTGCGCAAGCTGATGGTGCTACTGATCCTGGCCCTCGGAGCGGCTGGACTGATCACTGTTGGGGCAAATTCCGAGCCTTACGCACACCGGCTGCAACGGGTCGCGCTCCAGGAGGCGCTGCCGCAGCTGGCCGGTGTGTTCGCCCACGAGTCGGCGGCGGTGAAGGCCGTCTTTTTGCGCTACGCGGGAGACGAGGCTCTGGTCCTCAACGCCCGGCTCGCGTTGCTACGGTATCCAGAAAAGACGCGGCGCATTCTCTCGCTTTACGGCATGGACCCAGCCTTTCAGGAAATACTCGCCGCCTACGGGCCGAGTGTCATCCCGCCCATCGATTATTTTCTGGACCACGACATCGGCACCCTGAAGGTGATGAAGTTCACCAGGGCGGCCGTAATGGCTGCCAGCCGAT
>JAGFJL010000179.1 GCA_024102725.1 Nitrococcus mobilis | reverse complement strand
CTATCTGTTCAACCGCCGCTTCAACCTCGCCGCCCGGGTACCACGGCTCGCGGTCGCGCTCATGCGAGCTACGCCATGTCCCCGGGCCGCCGTGCGGCTGTCGGCTGAGATAGGTACATAATCAGGTACCCAGGCGAGTGGGACTTCAAGAGCCTAAAATGCATCGATCTTGATGAGAAGGAGTTGCCGAAGCATCTTGTCCATAAAGGTCAGATCCTTTTCAACAGAACCAATGGCGTTCGCTGGTTACCTCGTGAGAGGGATTGTCAACGCAAACGCCGATCCCGAGTATATAGGCGCCTTCATGAATACGCCGCAGATGAAGAAGTTCCTTCGAAGCAAATGCAAAAGCATTGTGGGTATGGCGAACATCAACGCTAAGGAATTCCAAGCCATTCCAATACCGAAGTCCCCGTTCGACCTCCAACGCCGCTTCGCCGCCATCGTCGAATCCGTCGAGCAACAGAAGGCGCGCCTGCGCGCCCACCTGGCCGAGCTGGACGCCCTCTTCGCCTCCCTCCAGTCCCGTGCCTTCAACGGGGAGCTGTAACGCCTGTTTTTGACGTCATCCTGCACAAGCCGTTAGGCGCAGTTGCAGGATCCAGCACCCCTGGATGCTGCGACTGCGCGCAGCATGACCGAACAGCCCTGTCATCCTGCGCAAGCCGAAGGCGCCGTCGCAGGATCCACAACAAGCAGCCAGCATGATGTGCAAAACAGCCTACGTCTATATCCTTGCAAGCAAGAAAAACGGCACCCTATACACGGGCGTCACGACTAACCTTCAGCGTCGTGTATACGAACACAAGAAACACTTGGTTGAAGGCTTTACCCGCAAGTACAACGTCACCCAGCTGGTCTGGTTTCAACAGGGCGATGACATTACGGAAGTCATCAGCGTCGAAAAGAAGATCAAAAATCGTCCCAGGAAATGGAAAGTTGCGTTGATCGAAAAGACCAACCCTGATTGGGCGGATCTCGCGGCTGACTGGGTGGAATAGATCCTGCGGCTGCGCTCACTTACGCTCGCTGCGTGCAGAATGAAAGTTGGTTTGCGTCACCCTGCACAAGCCACCAGGCGCAGTTGCAGGATCCATCACCCTTGGATGCTACGACTACGCGCCGCATGACGGCCTTCGGTGGGTCCTACTTGCGTGTGTGCCAGAGCTTTGGATTCAGGGCATGGTGCAACACCGCGATGTTGCTCGTTTCACCTCAGACCACGATACGCCTTCCGTGGGATTCGTCTCGAACTCGGCTACTCGACGATCCAGCTCCTCAGCTTGCCAGGGCTGTAATTTCACCTCCGGTGCATCGCGAGCGACGCTGTCCCAGATTGCCTCGACAAAGTGCTTGATTGTGTGTGATCACAAAACCCAGCCCTGCATACTGGAGATAGATTAGAAGAAGAAATTCGATCAGCCATCGAAAGAACTTCAGTCTATTCCATCACGCAGCCTGAACCTCAGAACGAATAGCCGAAGCGATCGAGATCGGCGGCATAGTGTCTGGCCACCAGCGCCCGTGCCTTGGCGCTGTAGTAATCCCGGTAGGCTTTGCGCGCCCTTGCCTGACGCAGGTGCGGCAAGGGCGGCCGGGCGATGCCGATGCGGTGGCAAATCTCGGTGAAATCAGCTTTCAGGCGCTCGTAGCGGGCAATGTAATCGACGATGAGATTACCTCTTAAATCGACCACGTAATCCGATTGCAGCTCCTGGGAAACATCGAGCAGATCCTCACGCCCGCGCTGCGGGTCGAGCTTGCGCTCGAGAAAGGCCTCGAAGCTCGACACACCGTCCAGCACCTGTGGATGCTCGCAGCACAGGTGATGATAGGAGCTCACCTGCAGATCCCAGGGATTGCGCACCACGGTGAATTTGAACAGCGATTCGTAGAACGCCCCGGGCAGCATTTCTTGCGCGGCGATCGCTTTGGCGTGGCGCGGAAATTTGATCCCGAGGATATGCCGCGGGCGCGTCATCTGGCTCATCAGGCTGCACAGCGCCAGCGGCATGCTGTAGGGCCAGCCCCAGCGGTAGGGCCGCAGCGCGGCGCGGATGCTGGTCCCGCCGGTCTTGGCAATATGGACGAAAAGGAAACGGTGCTTGTAGGAGATGAGCATGCCTCTAAGCTGAAACGCTTAGCGTTCTGACAACGTATTGGTTTATCTGTCCATCGTCGGTCAACAGAATCATTCCCTCGGCCTGGGCCTGCGCAATCAGTATGCGGTCGAACGGATCTCGGTGGTGGTGCGGCAGAGCGCCTGACTGTTCACCGTGAGAGAACGTCACGGGCAGGTGCTCGAAGCCACATAGTTCCACCAGGGGTTCGAGTTCATCGGCCCCGTCGAAAATTTCGAGTTGCCCCTTCGACCATTTCATCGAGATCTCCAGGCCACTGATGCCACTCACGAAGATTTCGTTCTCAGGATCGGCAATGAGCGCGCGCGCTTTCGGGCCGATCCGCTCGCTATCCGCCAGCCACCATATAAAGACATGCGTGTCGAGCAGCAACCGCCGCTTCATTTTCGCTATGGAAACCTCTCCAGCCGCCTTCGGTGGTGACATCCAGGCGATCCGTCAGCACTTGCCCTCGAACTCACTGATGATATCCTCACTGATCTCGTAGAAGTCATCGTTGATACGAATCTTCCCGGCGAGTAAACCCGGCTGGCGCGGCCCGCGCGCCTTGCGCACGGGAATCATCTCCACCACGGGCTTGCCGGCGCGCGCGATGATGACCTCCTCTCCGCTCGCCGCGGCCTCCACCAGCTTCGAGAGGTTAGATTTCGCCTCGTGCATGTTTACTTTCATGGGCCACCCCAGATTTTAGCTAAGTCTAGCCCGGTCTAGACCAGCAGGCAAGCCGACTTGAGCAGTGACAGGATAATTACAGTCTCAGCACCTTCAGATACCGTCCCGCGCTGACATCGACAGAATACTCCCTCACCGCCTCGCGCAGCATTCCCGCCGGCGGCGGGCTGTCCAGCACCCGGCCCATGGCGGCGGCCATGGCGGCGGCGTCGCCCACCGGTACCAGCGGCCCATAGCGGCCGTCGGCGAACAGCTCGCGCGGACCGCTGGGACAATCGGTAGCGACCGCCGGCGTGCCACAGGCCATAGCCTCGGTGAGCACGTTGGGTGAGCCTTCCCAGATGGAGGAGAGCACGAACAGCTCTACCTTCGCCATCCAAGCATAGGGGTTGGCCACGTAACCGACCAGGTCGACATCCTCCCCGATACCCAGCTCAGCCGACAGCGCCACCAGTGCCCGGCGATCGCTGCCTTCCCCCAGGATCACCAGCCTTGCCGGGCGCTCGCGGCGCAGCCGCGCGAAGGCGCGGATCAGCGTCGGGAAGTCCTTCTGCCGGGTCAGCCGGCCCGCACCCAGTATCACCGGGACGTCCGTGCCGCCGAGCCAGGGGTGCACCACCGGCTCGGCGGCACGGACGGGCAGCTCGGCGGTAACGACCGGATTGCGGATCACCGTAACCCGAGAGGCCGGCAGGCCGGTTATGCGGCGGACATCCTCGGCCACTCCCTCTGAAACCGCCACCAGCCGGTCCACCCGCGCATAGAGCCGGCGCATCGGCAGGCGGCGGAGCAGGCGGACCGCCGGGCTGCCCCCATCCAGCGCGGCGGTGAGGTTGGTCCCGAGCCGCCCGACCAGGCGGGTGTCCACGCCGGCTACGCGGTGCGCCAGCACGGCGCTGCGGATGGCGCGGTCCTTGGCAACCAACAATGCCCCGGGGCGGTGCCGGCGCAGATAGCGCGTCAATGCCGGCACCGCAAGCGTGCTATGGCGTATGCCCAGATCCACGCATGTCACACCGGCCGGCAAGCGATTCAGCACCGCTCCAGGCGCACCCAGCGCCAGCAGATCCACTCGGCAGCCGCGGGCGGCGAAGCCCTCGACCAAATTCATCATCATGCGCTCCACACCGCCCTGGCCGGAGAAGGAGAGCATGACCGCCAGCCGTCGGTCTTGGGACTCCATGCGGCGTCTCAGGCCAAGAGCTCGAATGGATCGGCCTGAAACCCGGGATCGGCCCCCGCGCCATCGATCAGCAGCCGGTGCCACAGGGCAAACTGCACCAAGGCGAAACCGGGCCGCCCGAGATGCCCCCGGGCGGCGTCACGCGCCAACAGCGCCGCCACGCCGCTGGGCCGAAACCATTCGCGCACGGCCGGGTGCGCCGGCAAGCGGCGCTGGAGCCAATCGAGGTGATCATCAAAGCAACGGCGCAGCGGCACGTGAAAGCCCCGCTTCGGCGCATAGAGAACCTCACGATCAACCAGCCGCTCAGCCCAGCGCTTGAGAAAATGCTTACCTTGTGAGCCGTGCACTTTGAGTCGGTCGGGCAGCGCCAGACCGAACTCGACGAGCCGATGATCGACCAGCGGCAACCGCCCTTCCACCCCGCAGGCCATGAGCATGCGATCGGCTTTCGCCAAGAGATTGTCGGGCAAGGCCGTCGTGAGATCGACGTACTGCATGCGCTGCAGATCGGACCAGTGGTTCGGCGCTGACTGCCAGGCCTCGATGAACGGTCGGCGCGCTTCTTGGCGCACCGACCACAGCGCCGCGCCGAACAGCCCGCCGGCCGTACGGCCACCCAGCATAACCGAGGTCCGAAACCCACCCGTACCGTGGTGCCGCATGGCCTTGAGCCAGCGCTCCAGGCAGTTGACCCGATAGCGCCCGTAGCCGGCGAACACCTCGTCACCCCCCTCACCCGAGAACACCACTTTGAGCTCCCGGGCGGCCCGCTCGGCCAGGTGCAACACCGGCAGATTCGCGTAATCGCGCATCAGATCGTCGCTCGCCCAAACGGCGCGCGGCAGCAACCCGAGCAATGCCGGCTCGGAGAGCGTGTAACTATGATACCGACCAGCGTAACGCCGGGCGATGCATGCCGCGCGGGGCAGTTCATTTACCATCCCCGGCGCATCGAAGCCTACCGAATAGGCCGCAACCGGCCGATCTTGCAGCCGGCTCAGCGCCGCCAGCAGCACGGAGGAGTCCACACCGCCGGAGAGGAACAGCCCAAACGGGACATCCGAGCGCATGTGCTCGATCATAACCTGCGTGAATAATTCGTCGAAACGGCGGCTGGCCTCGGCAAAGCTCATCTCGCTCGTAACCACCTCGGTCGCCGACCAATAGCGGCGACGTTGCAATATTCGCCCCCCCTCGATCACCACCAGCTCGCCGGGATGCACCCGCTCCACACCCCTTAGTATGGTGCGCGACCCGCTGCTGAATTGGTTTTGCAGATATTGGACCAGCGCAATGGGTTCCACCTCCGGGCGATTGGCGAGCAACGGCAGCAGCCCCTTCAGCTCGGAGGCGAATGCCACGCCATCGTCGGCGGCACACAGGTAGAGCGGTTTGAGACCGAGGCGATCGCGCGCCAATATCAGCCGATCACGGACTCGATCGTAGAGAGCAAAGGCGAACATCCCGTGCAAATGCCGGACGAAATCCAAGTCATATTCCGCGTAGGCGTGCAGGATGGTCTCGACATCCGAGCGCGTGATGAACCGGTGGCCGGCCGCCTGCAGCCTCTGGCGCAGCTCGACGAAATTGTATATTTCGGCGTTGGCAACCAGATGCAGCGTACCATCCTGGCTGGCCATGGGCTGTTGGCCACCGGCAAGGTCGATGACCGAGAGCCGGCGGTGGGCAAGCCCGACTCGGGCGCCGAACCAGTAGCCCTGGGCGTCCGGGCCGCGGTGGCCAAGCCGATGGGCCGCTTGTGAGAGCGCTTCAGGACTCGGCTCGCCACTGCGTAGATAAACCCCCGCGATGCCGCACATCACCCCATCCTGTATTCAGCCGTCGAACCGCTTAGCGGCGCCCGCCCAATCAGACCAAGAACCTTTGCATAGGCGGCCGCGCTGGCCGCCACCGTATACGGCTGCGCCGCCCGTTGCAGACGCTCGCGCGGCGCCGGCGCGTCCAGCGCGCACTCTAGCGCCGCGGCGAGTGCGGCATCGTCACCGATCGGCACCAGACGGCCGTAGCGGCCGCCTTGGAGAATCTCCGCCGGACCGCTGGGACAATCCGTCGCGACAACCGGCGTTCCCAGGCTGAGCGCTTCGGCCAGAACGATGCCAAACCCCTCGAGGGTGGAGGTCAGGGCGAACACGGCGGCCCGGGCCATATAGGGATACGGGTTCGGCATGAAGCCGGGCAGATCCAGGCTCTCGGCAACGCCAAGCTCAGCGGCCAACCGCATCAGAGTACTACGCTTACGGCCCTCGCCCAGAATGACGAGCCGAGCCTCACGGCACCGGCGCACGCGGGCGAAAGCGCGCACCAGGGTAGCGAAGTCCTTTCTCGGCGCAAGCTCGCCCGCCGCGAGGATAACCGGTGCACGGGCGTCTTGGAACCAGGGGTGGCGCAGCTCCGCCGCCGCCAAGGCCGCCAGCTCGGGCTTGACCACCGGATTGGGAACCACCGTGATCCGCTTGCGCGGCAATCGGGCCAGTGTGGCCAGATCGTCCGCTGCGCCCCTTGACGGGACGATCACCGCGTCCGCTTTTGAGTAGAGCCAACGGATCCAAGCCCGCTCCAGCCAAGGATCCAGGCCACCGCGCTGGGCCAGATCGTGGCTCACGGTGGTGCCGATGCGAACCACGATCCGGGTTTCGCTGCGTGCCAGACGGCTCGCCCACAGCGCCACCCGATTGACCCGATACTTGTCGGTCAGCAACGCGTGGGGGCGGGCTCGACGCAGATAACGGATAAGGGCGGGCAAGCTGGTATCGACGTGCGCGGCTCCGAGGCTGATTTCCCGAACCCCCGCCGGCAGGGTCGGCAGATAAGGGCCGTGCCGATCGATGCGCAGCAGATCGATGCACAAACCCTGCCCTGCGAGCGCAGGCAGGAGGTTGGCGATAATACGATCCATGCCACTGTGACCGGAGGTGGCCACGAAAATGGCCAGATCGGTAGCACGCGGCTCGACCCGGTCAGGCGCCGCGCAGTCCGAGCGCATCCAAATACTCCCGACTGCTATGCGCCAAGGTATAGTGACGCACAGCCTGGCGCAGCCGCTCGGCGGCCGGGGGGCTGGCTAGGGTCCGGTCCATGGCCTGGGTCAGGGCGATCGGGTCGTCGACGCCGACGAGCTCGCCGTAACGCCCCCCGCCCAAAATCTCGCGGGGACCGCTCGGACAATCCGTGGCCACCACCGGCGTGCCCACCGCCATGGCCTCGGTGAGTACGTTGGGCGAGCCTTCCCAATAAGAGGAGAGCACGAACAGCGCCGCCCGAGCCATGTAGGCGTATGGGTTGTCGACGAAGCCCGGCAGGCTGACATCCTCGGCAATCCCCAAGCGCTCGGCGAGACAACCAAGCCGCGCGCGTTGGCGCCCTTCCCCCAGGATGATCAGCCGGCAGGCCCGATGCCGACGCAGGCTTGCGAAGGCGCGCAGCAGGAGGGGGAAGTTCTTTTGCCGGCGCAGCCCCCCGGCACCGAGCACCACCGGCCACCGCCGCTGTTCCGCCAGCCATGGATGGGGCGCGCTCACCCGTGCAAGCGCTAACAGCTCGGGTGTAACCACAGGGTTATGGGGAACGTGGATGGCTTGTCGGGCGAGCCCGGTGATCCGGGCCAGATCGTCGGCCACACCGTGCGAGACGCAGATCACACGATCGGCCTGGGTATAGAGCCGGCGCACTCGACGCCGCTCGAGCCAGCGGCGCAGCGGATTTTTGCCACGTACCGCCAGCCGGGCCGATAAGTTCGTGCCGGTGCGCAGCGCGACGCGGGTGGCAACACCCGCGGCTGAACGCGCCTTGACCGCCAACCGGTCATCGGCACTTTTGGCCGATAGCAAGACCTCTGGACCATTGGTGTGTAGATAGGCAACGAGCGCTCCGAGCAAGCCCCCTTCCCTGCCCGCCCGGAGCTCGATGAGGCGCACCCGGCTCGGCAGCGCCGGCAGATAGGGCAGCTTCGTCTGTTTCACCAGAAAATCCACCCGGATACCGCATTCGACCAGCCCCCGGGCAATGTTGACGAGCATGCGCTCGACCCCGCCATCGCCGAAATCGGTAAGCAGCACGGCGAGCTGAGGCGGATACCGGTTCGGGCCGTGCGCTTCGCTGGCGACCGCGCCCACGGACCCGATCCGCCCCGAAGTTAGCGCGTCGTTCATAACCACAGCGATCACTCAACCAAGTTACAGGAACGGGAAAGCCCGGAGGCAGCGCAATACAACCAACCTGATGCAAGGAAGCACGCCGGGTCAGTATAACCCCTTGTCACGGTGGGAACGGCGCTGAGAAGCTGTCTGGGTAAATGTTATGCGCATTTTGCGAGCATGAGGCGCAGCATAGCGATTCGCACCATGTTTTCGGCTGTGAGCGGCAGAATTTCGTAGTCCTTGGACAGGCGGCGGTAATTGC
>JAGFJL010000178.1 GCA_024102725.1 Nitrococcus mobilis | reverse complement strand
GCAATTACCGCCGCCTGTCCAAGGACTACGAAATTCTGCCGCTCACAGCCGAAAACATGGTGCGAATCGCTATGCTGCGCCTCATGCTCGCAAAATGCGCATAACATTTACCCAGACAGCTTCTCATAGTTCCATCTTCTCAAGAGTTGCACCCTCCGGGATAGTCGGGATGGTTCAACCGGCTAGAATCCGGCCTCTTCGGGGCCCGGAGCAGAGGAGTTGCTGAAGCTGCTTCGTGCCGTTTGCGCGTGCTAATACCTTTATTGAAAAGACATGAGCTTGGAAAGCGCTGAGCAGCGAAATGCCTAACAGCGGGATACGCACCCATCCGATGGGCACCCGCAAGCGCAGAAAAATTTTCTATTCTGAGGTAGTCTAACCGCATGAAAGCATTTATGCAGACCTCGGCAAAAATGGCTCCCAGCCCCTATCAGCAGAAAACCGAGCGGCGATGCGCGTAGGCATACTTCAATGCGGCTCGGTCGCAACCGATCTGAGCCCGGTGTTCGGCGACTATCCGCAAATGTTCCAGCGCCTGCTGTCTGCGGTTTCACCCGCTTTGGAGTTCCGCCGCTATGATCTCACCGCCGGATTCTTTCCCGAATCACTGACGGCGTGCGAGGGGTGGCTATTCACCGGCAGCCGCTGGAGCGTCTACGACGAGGAGGCATGGATTCGGCGTGCCGGCGAACTCGCCGCTCGCTTGCACGCCTTGGGCAGACCGACCGTCGGCATCTGCTTCGGTCACCAGTTGATTGCCGCCGCGCTTGGCGGTCGGGTCGAGAAAGCGCCGCAGGGGTGGGGGGTAGGGGTGCACACGACCCACATCCAAACCCAGCCGGAATGGATGGTACCCGCTCCCGACAGGCTCTCTTTGTTGGTCAGTCACCAGGATCAGGTGATCGTTCCCCCACCGGGTACCCAATGGCTCACCGGCAATGATTTTTGCCGCTACGGGATGACGCAAATCGCGGATCACATATTGACCTTTCAAGGGCACCCGGAATTCTCGAAGGATTATTCGAAGGCGCTGATGAAGCGGCGCCGAAGCGCTATTGGCGAACAAGCCTATCGAGCGGGGCTCGCCTCGCTTGCTTTAGACGTCGACGATCGGATGGCCGCACAATGGATCGTTCGTTTCTTGCAAGGGGTATAATTTCGGCGAGAGCCGGCCGTCGGGTTGCCTACCAGTAAGCCGAACAACCGCCCTTCGAACCAAAGGCATGCCAAGTATGCCTAATTATTGTTACGTCTTATTACGTCGCCACCACCTTCCCGCGCCTGCAGCGAACGCTCACCCGTTCATTACGTAAGCATTCCAAATGACGGACATCGATCTGCTCTCGCAACTTCGAATCGACCCTAGCCAACGCGAGGTCCACGCCAAAAGGCGCTGGCCATGGTTGATGATTGCCGCCATTCTGTTGCTGGCGCTCGCCGGTGGTAGCTGGTACTTGCTCTGGGGGCGAGTGGTGGTGGTAGAGGCGGTAGCGGCTGCGCCGCTGAATGCGGCCAACGCCGATACGGCCGTATTGGACGCGACTGGTTATGTCACCGCGCGCCGTGAGGCAACCGTTTCCGCGAAGGTCACGGGCAAACTCGTTGCCGTTCCGATCGAGGAGGGCGATCAGGTTAGTGAAGGACAGGTGCTCGCGCGCCTCGATGACCGGGACGTAAAGGCGCGCCTCCAACTTGCCTACGCCCAACTCGACGCGGCCAAGGCCGGCATTGCCGATCTTGATGCTCAGCTCCAGGAAGCACGGCGCGATCTCGACCGCCAGCAAGCGCTCAGCGCGCGCGGGGCAACAGCAGAGCAGACGCTGGACAACGCCCGCACAAAAGTGGCGCGGCTCAGAGCGCAGCTCAAGGTGCAGCGGGTTCGGATCGAAATCGCCGAAGCGCAGCTGCACATTGCTCAGGTGGATCTCGCCAACACCATTATCCGGGCCCCGTTCACTGGGGTCATCGTTGCCAAGACGGCTCAGCCGGGCGAGATGGTCTCGCCGGTCTCAGCCGGCGGAGGGTTTACCCGAACCGGGATCTGTACCATCGTGGATATGGGTTCCCGAGAGATCGAGGTGGATGTGAACGAAGCGTATATCAATCGCGTCAAACCCAAACAACCGGTGAAAGCCATACTGGACGCCTATCCGCAGTGGGAAATCCCAGCCGAGGTGATCGCGATTATCCCAACCGCTGACCGCAGCAAAGCCACGGTCAGGGTGCGCATCGCAATCAAGCAACTGGATCCGCGTATCCTGCCGGATATGGGCGTACGCGTGTCCTTTCTCAACGAGCAGGCAGAGCCTGCCCGGCGACCGCCGCAAGGTGTCGTGGTACCCGAGACGGCCATCGTGCAACGCGACGGCCACGATGTGGTCTTCGTCGTTGACCACAAGCGTGCGCAGCAGCGCAGCGTCACACTCGGTCAAAGCTACGGGGATTTGCGTCAAATCGAGAGTGGCTTAAAAATCGGCGAGCATGTCGTACGCGACCCAACGGTGGAATTGACTGATGGCACATGGATTAAGACGAAATCCAGCGGCGCCTGACACGCAGCCTGAGCACAGTACAGCCCCAGCGGTCGAGCTGGTCCGGCTCCGAGGCATCAGCAAGAGTTACTTGCGCGGCAAACAGCGCGTCGAGGTACTGCACCATATCGATCTCGACATTCCCGAGGGCGATTTCATCGCGCTCATGGGGCCGTCCGGATCGGGTAAAACCACTCTGCTCAACCTAATCGCCGGACTCGACTCGCCTACCCATGGCAGCGTCAGTATCGCCGGGCAGCGAATCGATCGTCTGTCCTCGGGCGCGCTGGCGCGCTGGCGCGCCGCCCATATCGGGTTCGTATTCCAATTCTATAATCTCCTGCCGATGCTCTCGGCGCAAAAAAATGTTGAGCTGCCGCTGCTGCTCACTCGTCTGAATGCTGCCCAAAGGCGCCGCCATGCTAATATCGCCCTGCAACTCGTCGGGCTTGCAGGGCGCGCCAGCCATCGGCCCGGCGAGCTCTCCGGCGGTCAACAGCAGCGCGTCGCCATCGCCCGGGCCTTGGTCTCCGACCCGATGCTCTTGGTCTGCGACGAACCCACCGGCGATCTCGACCGACACTCGGCCGAAGAGATCCTGCGTTTGCTGCAGCGCCTCAATCGCGAATACGGCAAAACCCTGATCTTGGTTACCCATGACCCGAAGGCCGCGGAGCATGCACGGCGCACACGCCACCTCGACAAAGGAGCCTTGGTCGGGCAAGGGTAGATGAGAATACGCCCGTGAAATACCTACCCCTGCTCTGGGCCGGTCTGCTGCGCCGGAAGACGCGCACTTTGCTCACGCTCCTCTCTGTGGTGGCAGCCTTTACGCTGTTCGTCATGCTCGATGCCGTGCGCATCGCCTTCAATGCCCCGAATAGCGTTGCTGGAATCAACCGTCTGATTGTCACTTCGCGATTTTCCATCATTCAACCGCTACCGTTTGCCTATGCCAGCCGAATTCAGGCCATAACGGGCGTGCAGAACGTCGCCTATGCCATATGGTTCGGTGGCGTCTATCAAGATCGCAAGAATTTTTTCCCCAATATGGCGGTAAGCGTGCAAGAATACCTGGCCATTCACCCCGAACTCGTCTTGCCCGCAACCCAACAACAAGCCTTTCGCCACACTCGAACCGGCGCCATCGTCGGTAGAACCCTGGCTGAGCGCTTCGGCTGGAAAATCGGTGACAAGATTCCACTCGAGGCAACCATCTTTCCTAAAAAGGACGGCGGCAACATATGGACCTTCGATCTAGTCGGTATCTTCCACGCCGATCGTCCGGAGCTGCAAGGCATCGAGCGGCAGATGCTGTTCCACTACGATTATGTGGATGAGGGCCGTCTGCAGGATCAGGGCACAGTGGGCTGGTATATCGTCCAGGTGGACGACCCGGCTGACTCCGACCGGGTGGCGTTGGCGATCGATCGCCTGTTCGCAAACTCCGCGCATGAAACCAAGACTCAGAGTGAAAAGGATTTTCAGCGCTCGTTCGTAAAACAAATCGGTAATATCGGGTTGATCGTCAGTACCATCATGGGCGCCGTGTTCTTCACTCTCATACTGCTCACCGGCAATACGATGATGCAGGCCATCCGCGAGCGCATTCCCGAACTGGCCGTACTGAAGACAATCGGCTTCCCTAACCGCATCGTGCTGTTGCTGGTGCTCGCCGAAGCCATTGTAATCATGCTGTGCGGCGGCCTCGGTGGATTGATGCTCGCGCATGCCCTGTTGCCCGTTATGGCAACCGCCACGAGCGGCCAGCTCAACCTGCCACTTACTCTGTCTACTTGGCTGCTGGGACTGGCCTTGATGATACTGATCGGCCTGTTGATCGGCTTGCCGCCCGCCCTACGCACGTTGCGGCTCAACGTCGTCGACGCGCTGCGCGGGTAGATGACGATGACGAAAGCGGCTCGCAAAATCGGCCGTATGTCGCAGCCGGTCGGTGTCGGATTAGTTGTCCTAGCCGGTCTGGGCACCTGGATAATGGCACCGTTGCTGGTGCTGACGTTGGCCGCGATGGGCACCGCCTGGCTCGTGGCGAGCCGTCGGGGGCACCAAGCCCTGGCGATTACCTGGACCGGGCTAGCGACGCTACCCCAGCGCCTCGGTGGTGCCTCCGTCATCGTGATCGGCATCGCCGGCGTCGTGGGAGTATTAATCGCCCTACTGGCCATGGCGAAGGGCTTTCAAGCCACCCTGCAGCAGGCCGGCAACGAGGACACCGCAATCGTACTTCGCGCCGGCGCCAATGCCGAGCTCTCCTCGAGAATCGATCGCGCCAGCGCGACTTTGATCGCCCAGGCACCAGGCATTCTGCACGATGCCCAGGACCGTCCGATTCTCTCCATGGAGGTGGTCGTCGTAACCAACATCCCCAAGCGCTCCACGGGTACCGATGCCAATGTCGAGGTGCGCGGTGTCGGTCCTAAGGTTTGGTCCCTGCGTCCCGACGTCCGGATCATTAGCGGGCGTCGCTTCAAGCCCGGGCTCCGCGAGCTTGTCGTCGGGCGGGGTGCCTCGATGCAGTTCAAAGGACTTGATCTGGGCTCGAGCGTGCAGATCAACAACCAGGAATGGCAAGTCGTCGGCGTATTCGCCTCAGGCAATACCCATGAATCCGAGCTCTGGGGCGATTCAGAATCGGTGGCTGCAGCCTACCGCCGCAACGGCTTTCAGTCGGTGACGGCACGCTTGACGAGCCCGGCCGCCATTGGCCGCTTCAAGGCCGCCCTCGCCACGGACCCGCGCTTGAAAGTGGACGTGGAGACAACCCGCGCCTACTACAGCAAGCAATCGCAGCGCCTGACAAACCTCATACATGTGCTGGGCACGGGGATCGCCACGATCATGGGCATCGGCGCAACCTTCGGTGCGCTGAATACCATGTACGCCGCCGTCGCGGCGCGGGCACGGGAAATCGCCACGCTGCGTGCGCTGGGCTTCACCGGCCTACCGCTCGTCACGGCGCTGCTGCTGGAAACCATGCTACTGGCGCTGGCCGGGGGCGTCCTCGGTGCCGGGATCGCCTATGGGCTGTTCAACGGCTACACTGTCTCAACGCTTGGTTCCAACTTCAGCCAAGTCGTATTTCAGTTCCAGGTCTCCACATCATTGTTGCTGAACGGGCTGCAGTGGGCGCTGGCGATCGGCTTCCTCGGCGGCCTATTCCCCGCGCTGCGAGCCGCAGCGTTGCCCCTAACCGTAGCCCTACGGGAGCTTTGAAATCAGCGCCGCGCAGAAATCATGCGCCGCTCGTAGCGCGGACGATACCTACTACGCCCAGGACGATAAACAGCCAACCGCTTAAGGCAACCCGCCACAAGACAGGGGCATGTCGCAGTTCCATGAATCGATCGATAACAAGTTGACCTTTGATCGCTATCAGGACCAGCACGACGAATACCAGCCAATCAGCGCCTCGATAGCCGCGTAGAAACCACATGAGAAGCGTCAGTGCCAACAACGCCAGCCAAGTTATGATTAATGCTCGCTTGGCCATGATCAAGGCAAAATATAAAGCAACGGAAAGAGAACGATCCAGACCAAATCCACCATATGCCAGAAACTCGCTGCGGTTTCGATCCCGGTAGGATTGGCGGCGCCATAGGCCCCGAACAAACAACGCACGGCGACGATCAACAAAGCGAGCATAGCGATCAGCACATGCAACAAGTGGAAGGCTGTGGCCAAAAAATAAAAAGAATAAAAAATGCTGGTACCCAGCCGATACCCCGCATCGATTAACGTTTGGTATTCTGCGATCTTGATTAAGGCAAATATTCCCCCAGTAGCCATGCCGCCGAGCAATAACAGCACACAAGCTCTAATGTAACCTTGGCGAATGGAACGCACGGCACTGGCGACGAGAAAACTCCCGGTAATCAGCACTAAAGTGTTGGCAAATCCGGCTGCGACATGCAGCGTCCGAGCGCCTTGTGCAAAGGTTTGCGGAGCGCTGCGCCAACCGACCTCGAGACCCACGAACAGCAGACCGAAGACGACCAGCTCGGTCAGAATGAACAGCCATATGGCGATATCGCCGGGCAGTGTCCGCGACTCGGGATCATGGGCAAGCAGGGCCTGATCTGATAGCGTCATAACTCTCACCTCGTCAGACGCTGTATCGCCTCAGCCAACCAAGGATGCGGATACAAGCGGTGCCGGGCATGATAGCAGCGACCGCTCAATGCGCGCAGCCGCCAAGTGCACTCGGCAGGCGCGTCGGAAATCGGCCCAATATTCTCTCCCAACTGCCAAGCCTTGCCCATACTGCCTTTCAACTTGCACCTTTCGGCAATCGCCCGCTATGGCACAAAGAAGCTCATCGCCGCAATCGACTCATCGGTTCCGATCCTCGCCAGATCGGCCTCCACCGACATCACGCCTGTTTTACGATCCAACGGATCGCTTCGGGCCGCTTGGCAGAGGATGCTTATTCCGCTGTCTCGGTAGCACCCCCGGCAGCCGCTTGCGGAGGTGAGTTCGTATCGCGCCGCTCGGCAATGGCTAGAATTACCGCCGCCGCAACCAAACCCCAGACGGCATTGGAAAGAAACACAAACAAGAAGGTCCAGTTTCCTAGCTGAACACCGAACCAACCCGCGCCCTGCTGGAATGGAAATACATAGAGCAGTTGGACTAAGGACGGGGCAAGGCTATAAAGCAGACCGCGTATGACAATCGAGCGATCCCGGTACGGCAAAAGAAACAAAAAGCCCCAGATTCCACCCCAGACCAACCGCGGATAAAGCCACGCCGGGGTAAAGGCTGGCTGGATATCAACCGCAAGCCGTGCGGTAACCCCATAAAGGCCACACAGCCAAACCGCCGTGCTATTGGCGAGACCGCCAATAACACCACCCGTATAAATCACCGCGAGATGGCGAAACCACCTGGTAAGATTCATGATCTGGGCCTCTCCTACAATTGCAACTACGTTTAACACCCCCTGCCTTCAAGGTGGGGCTTGGCCGGTAACTCCTATTCAGGGTCGAACGGTTCCATCGATGAGCAAGCCGCCTACGCAGGCGAGAACGCGACGGCTACCACACGGCTGGGATCCAATTCTGACCCACGCCGTCCGCCAACTCACCAATCCGCAGTAAAGTAGCATTTTTGAAGTAATAGGGCGGAACGGGGAGATTGAGCGGCTCCGGGAACCCGTCGACGACTCGGCCGGCCAGGTCATACTTGGAGCCATGGCAGGGGCAGTGAAAACCGCCGCGTCAGACCGACCCGAGCCGAGGGGCTCCGACCTGCGGCCGATACTCGGGAATGCAGCCGAGATGGGGACAGATCGCAACCAGAACCAGAGACACTCTGGATTGATCGATCGCGTTGGCCGACCGGGCGCGTGAAGAACAGAGCCTCCGCATCGCGGCGTTCCGGTCGATCAGAACCGGCGGCAGAAGGGGTTTTCAGCACTCGAGCGTTGTCCGCTTGTCAGCATTGCCTTTGCGCATGGCTCTACATCAGCGATAATCGGTCCTTGACACGTAGTACGGGGTAGAAACATGAGCGAGCCGGCGCGGGCGCACCTGTCGAGAACGATTACCGTCGGCGGTACCGCTTTCACGCTGCTCGGCACGGCGCATGTCTCACGCACCAGCGTCGCAGAAGTGGAAACCGCGATTGCCTGCGGTAACTTCGACGCCGTCGCAGTCGAGCTTTGCACTCAACGTTACCGTGCACTGGCCGAACCGGATGCGTTGGAGCAGCTCGATCTCTTCCAGGTACTACGCAGCGGCAAGGTCGGTTTGGTCGCGGCCAGTTTGGCGCTAGCGGCGTTCCAACAACGCTTGGCCGATCAGTTTGGGATTCGCCCAGGCGCCGAAATGGAGGCGGCCATCCAAAGAGCCGGTGCGGCAAACCTCCCGATATGGCTCGTAGACCGGGACATCGGCATCACGCTCAAACGCATTTATCAGCGTGTTCCATGGTGGCAACGCTTCGTTCTGCTCGGTGGTCTCATCGCCAGCAGCCTCTCCCGCCAAAAGGTGACCGAGGCAGAAATCGAACGGCTCAAAGAGGGTGACCTACTGGAATCCACCTTCGCCGAGTTCGCCGAACGCTCTGCGCTGCTCTATGAGACCCTGATCACCGAGCGCGACCACTACATTGCCGCCCGGCTGCTGCAAAAAGCCCAGCAGTCGCGGCCTACCAATGTATTGGTGGTAATCGGTGCCGGCCATCTAACCGGCGTCGAAGTGGCCTTGCGCGAGCCCATGACCAACCCCCTGGCGACCCGCCGAGCACTCGAGCGAACACTCCCCAAGACGCGTTGGCTAAAATGGCTTCCCTGGGTCATCGTTGCCTTCATTTTTACAGGCTTTGGGCTCGGTTTTGCGCGTAGCCCGACACTCGGGATGGAACTGATCGTTGAATGGGTCTTGATCAACGGCGGCCTCGCCGCATTCGGCGCGTTTATGGCCGCCGCTCATCCACTGACCGTGGTTACGGCTTTCTTGGCGGCACCGCTGACTTCTTTGAACCCAACAATTGGGGCCGGTTTCGTCACGGCGGCTGCGGAAATGGCACTACGCAAACCGCTCGTGCGCCATTTCCGCACGTTACGCTCCGATGTCACCCGTCTGCGCGGCTGGTGGCAAAATCGGATTTCGCGCACCTTGCTCGTGTTCCTCTTCTCGACCCTAGGTTCTGCAATCGGGACCTATGTAGCCGGTTTCCGCATCGTAGAGCGGCTGTTCTACTGACAATTGCGCTGTTCGCTTATCCGAAGAACCGGCCGAAACACGCGTTGGAGGACCTGGATGCGGGATGAGTTTCCCCACGAAAATGGGCTTATCTATTTGAACCACGCTGGGGTTGCCCCGTGGCCGCGGCGTGCCTACGACGCCGTGGCCGCTTTCGCCCAGGAGAACATCGGCCGTGGCGCTACAGACTACGCTCGCTGGAACGAAGTCGAACAACAACTGCGCGAGCGCCTCGCTCGTCTGATCGCCGCCCCCACGACCGACGATATTGCTCTGGTGAAAAACACCTCCGAGGGACTCTCTCTGGTGGCCTATGGCCTGGACTGGCAGCCGGAAGACAATGTCGTGATCAACACCCACGAATTCCCCTCCAACCGTATGGTCTGGGAATCCCTTGGCAAGCGTTTTGGTGTCGAAGTGCGCGACGTGGCACTCGAAAGCGCCGCCACACCGGAAGACGCGATCCTAGCGGCAATGGATACGCGCACGCGGGTACTGCCTATCAGTACGGTCCAATATGGCTCGGGCTTGCGCATGGACCTCGAACGCCTAGGCCGGGCATGCCGAGATAACGGCACATTGTTTTGCATCGACGCCATCCAATCACTGGGGGCGTTACGTCTGGATGCACCTAAAATCAGCGCCGACTTTATAATCGCGGACGGCCACAAGTGGATGCTCGGACCGGAAGGGCTCGGCTTGTTCTATAGCACGCCGCACGCGCGGGACCGCCTAAGCCTACTCCAATACGGCTGGCACATGGCCGCCCGTATGGGCGATTACGACAATCCCGATTGGAGTACGGCCAGCAGCGCCCGGCGCTTCGAGGCCGGCAGCCCGAACATGCTGGGTATTCATGGCCTCGAAGCAAGTCTGGCCGTCCTGGAGGAGGCCGGCGCAACACAGGTGGAGCAGGCCGTGCTGAATAATGCGCGCCACCTGATTACGCGCATTCAGACGGAGCCGACATTGACTCTCATCAGCCCGGCCGAGGCACACCGTCATGCGGGCATCGTGACCTTCCGCGCCAACGGGGTAAAGGCGCTTTCCCTATACCACCGACTGCGCAACAGCGGCGTCATATGCGCCTGTCGCCTCGATGGTATCCGTTTCTCCGCGCACTATTACAATACCGTCACGGACCTCGATCGAGCCGTCGATCTCGTACTGGCAATCCAGCGTGATCTGAAAACGGGAAGCTGAAAATCTTATCACCCCCCAACCGCCACGCAGCGGCACCCGCACCGGCGTGTGATTCACAAGCGGCGACCTACTGAAATCACGCCGTTGCGAAGCGGCGTTACCGGCCAAGGCCACGAACGAGGGCTAGCGGTTACGACCTCCCTACATGGTGTGCGTGGGCCGCTCGGATTCCAGAGCGCCCGCCAGATGGGTTTCGATTTTGGTTCGTGCAGGACCACCGTCTTTATCCGTAAACTGCAGACCGATCCCAGCAGTCCGATTGTCCTGAGCCCCACGGGGCGTAACCCACACGACGCGCCCGACGACGGGAATTTTCTCGGACTCATCCATGAGGCTCAATAAAATGAACACTTCATCGCCCAGCTCATACGGCTTCGTAGTGGGAATGAAAAGCCCGCCATTTTTGACATAGCTCATATAGGCAGCATAGAGAGTATGCTTGTCTTTGATGGAGACCGATAGGATCCCCTGGCGTGCACCCGAGTGCGGCTTTTGTAGCATATTCGCTTACCCTATCGTTTGTGCGAGGCGCGCACCGCGGCAGCCGTTCGCCACCTAATGAACAAATCCTCGATCACAAGCTGCTCGTTGAGCGGCTGATCAAGGATCCGTCGGGTAGCAACCACCTCTTCCATGTAATCGTGCAGGCGCGAATGATCTATCCTTTGACTTAATGTTTGCAGATCGGCTCGGCCAGGGATGTGCGCTATCTCGCACTGCGTAAACACGGCGCGCGCGAGCTCGGCAAGTGCCAACTGCAGCAGTTCGATCCATTCGCGCAGCCCTACCCCGGTCCAATCTTGCGCCGCCAATACTGGCGCGCGGCGGCCCTCGACAATCGCGAGCAGGTCTGCGATCAGCGCCACATACCGTTCCTCGGTTCCAGCTTGAGCATAGGCCATAGCCCGCAGCGGTGCACCGCCGGCCAGTTGCAATAGGCCAATCGCCTCAGGGCAATGCTCAGCCAGCCACCCGCGGGCAAGTGCGGCGGGCGGTGGCTGCAACTGCACCAACCGACACCGGCTACGCAGTGTCGCCGGTAATCGCGAGAATTGGCGGGCGATCAGCATGAGCACCGCGGCCTCAGGCGGCTCCTCCAAAGTCTTGAGCAAGCTGTTTGCTGCCGCCAGCGTCATATTATCCGCCGGATCCACCAACGCAACACGATACCCGCCGTATTGACTCGACTGCATCAGGAACTCGATGAGCCTTCGGATCTGATCGATCTTGATGGGCCCACTGGGATCGCTTTCTGGATACACCGCATAATGATCGGGATGGCTCCCAGCCGCCTGCAGATGGCAGCGTCGACACTGACTGCAGCCCTCACCATCGGATCGGGGTGATACGCACAGCAGCGTTTGGGCAAACCGAATGGCGAGCCTGGACTTCCCCAACCCGGCGATCCCGACAACGGCAATGGCATGAGGCACCCGCCCTCGCCTATGGCAGGCGGCCAATTGGTCCCAGACCGGCTGATGCCAAGGCAGGTGATCGTTCTGCACTGCAATCATCTCGCCTCGACACCGTCGTTGAACAGATCGGCAAGGGCGGCCGCGATCTGAGTATGCACCGTCTCGCGTGAGCCCCCGGCATCGATCCATCGCATGCGCTGCGGCTCAGCACGGCAGCGCTCCAGAT
Organism: Nitrococcus mobilis; assembly: GCA_024102725.1. Lineage (GTDB taxonomy): Bacteria > Pseudomonadota > Gammaproteobacteria > Nitrococcales > Nitrococcaceae > Nitrococcus > Nitrococcus mobilis_A. Next base: position 8,354 of record JAGFJL010000178.1, on the reverse strand, counting down.
AGACGCGTCGCACACGCTCGAAAAAGGCCCTGCGCTCGCTCTCGAATCGGTCCGGAATGCCGCGACTGGCGATACGCTCCAAACCTACGGTCACCGGAACGTCTAGATACAAGGTCCGATCGGGTCGCAGATCACCCTGTACCCAATGTTCCAGCATGCCTACGCGGGTGGCGCCAAGCGCCCGGCCACCACCTTGGTAAGCATACGTCGCGTCCGTAAAGCGGTCGCAGACTACCCACTGGCCCGCCGCCAAGGCCGGCCTTATGACCTCGGCCAAGTGCTGCGCGCGAGCCGCAAAGATTAATAAAGCCTCAGCATCCCCCGCCATGCCTCGGAAACGGTGATCCAGCAATAGGGCTCGCACCGCTTCCCCCAATGAAGTCCCCCCGGGCTCCCGAGTGAGCACGGCTTCGATGGCCCGATTTCGCAGCAACTCGACCAAATAGTCGAGACAGCTGGTTTTGCCAGCACCTTCAAGACCTTCGACCGTAATAAATCGCGCCGCCCGGATAGCGTTCGCTACTGCTCTGTGGCCCATTGCCGTGGCTCATTACTCATGTAACACATACTTGCGCACCGCTTGATTATGCGCGGCCAGCGTGGCGGAAAACTTATGGCTGCCATCGCCACGGGCAACGAAATACAATGCCTCGCCCGCAGCGGGGTGCAGCACTGCAGCAATTGCATCACGCCCGGGTAACGCAATCGGAGTCGGGGGCAGGCCCTTGCGAGTATAGGTATTGTAGGGCGAGTCCTCACGCAGGTCGCTGCCGCGAATATCACCGTCGAAATGCGCTCCCAACCCATAGATGATGGAGGGATCCGCTTGCAGCCGCATGCCGCGCTCAAGCCGGCGGATGAAAACCCCGGCGATCCGCCGCCGCTCCTCCGGCAAAGCGGTCTCTTTCTCGACGAGCGATGCCAAGATCAGCGCTTGATAAGGGCTCGTCAAGGGCAAGCCCGCGGCGCGCTGCCGCCATTGCACCTCCAGCTCCTGCTGCATGGCCACATAGGCACGTTTCAGAAAGGCAACATCGGTGGTACCTCTGGGGAAAAGGTAAGTTTCTGGAAGAAAACGACCTTCCGGATCCTCTCCCGCATACCCCAACTGCGCCATAACGACGTTGACAGCAGCCTCGCAGGGCAATGTATGGCGTAAGGCCGGGTGGGATTCGACCGCGCGCAACAGTTCGCGAAATGTCCAGCCCTCGATAAGGGTGAGCTTGTGCTGGATCACAGCGCCGGCGACGATTCTATCGAGCAGGTGCAACAGCGTCATCCCGGGCTCCACGGCATATTCACCCGCCTTGACCACCGAAGCCCTGCCGCTGAGCCGACCATAAAGGCTCACCAGCCGTGGATATTCAATCCAGCCGCGTTGTTCAAGCTGGTTCGCTAGTTCGGCGAACGAAGTGCCCGTGGACACTTCGACGATCTGCTGTCCACCAGTGGTAAAAAGAGGCTCCGTCTCCAAATTTTTCAGCGCCACCGCAACCCCGAGGGCAACCCCGCTGCCGATCAGCAGCTCCCCCACCAAAAGGATCAACGCGATCCGACGTGGACGCCACATGCTCGACTCACTCCCCGCTGACTCCGGGTAACCACACGGATGACCTGCCGCACTGAACTTGTCAGCGTACCAGGCACTCGGGTCGATAATGCCGCAACACGCGCGCCGCCTTAAGCCAAAACGACCCCACAGCGGCCAGCATTCACCATAGTGCAGAAGATACGCTCAAGCCAGACGGCGAAAGATCACACTCCCGTTAGTTCCGCCAAAGCCGAAAGAGTTCGACAAAACGACGTCGATACGCAATTCGCGCGCCTTATGCGGCACGAAGTCCAGATCCAGATCGTCATCCGGATGATCGAGATTGATTGTGGGCGGGGCCAGCTGGTCTCGCAGCGCCAGAATGCTGAAGATGGCTTCGACACCACCCGCCGCGCCGAGGAGATGCCCGGTCATGGACTTGGTGGAGCTGACGGCGAGTTTTTCGGCGGCATGATCCCCGAAAACGCTTTTGATTGCATCGCATTCGACCCGATCTCCAGCCGGGGTCGATGTACCATGCGCGTTGATATAGTCGACCTCATCGCGATTGAGCCGCGCATCCCGCAGCGCGTTGACCATCGCGCGCTGCGCTCCCTCGCCGGACGGCGAGGGCAAAGTCATGTGGTAGGCATCCGCACTCATGCCAAAACCGACGAGCTCGGCATGGATTCGTGCGCCGCGGCGCCTGGCGTGCTCCAGTTCCTCTAACACCAACACTCCGGCACCGTCGCCGAGCACGAAGCCGTCTCGGTCCCGGTCCCAGGGCCGGCTGGCGCGCGGTGGATCCTCATTGCGCATCGACAGTGCCCGCGCCGCGGCGAATCCGCCGAGCCCCGTGGGCGTCGTGGCGAATTCGGCCCCGCCGGCGAACATGACGTCGGCATCACCGTAGGCAATTACTCGACCGGCCTGGCCAATGGTGTGGGTCCCGGTGGCGCAGGCGCTAACAATCGCGAAATTGGGGCCCTTGATGCCCAGCAGGATAGCGAGATTCCCGGAGAGCATATTGATGATCGCACTCGGGACATAGAAAGGGCTGATTTTGCGTGGCCCTCCCTTGAAAAACGCCTGCTGCACATTCTCTATGCTAAACAAACCCCCGATGCCCGAGCCCAAACAGGCCCCGATGCGCCCTGCATTGTCATCGGTAATCTCGAGCGCTGCATCTCGCAAAGCATCCACAGCCGCGGCGATGCCGTAATGAATGAACGGGTCCACCTTCCGCGCTTCCTTCGCGGCAAGGTAGCATGCCACATCGAAACCTCGGACCTCACCGCCGAAGCGAACCGGGTAACCGGACGGATCAAAACGCTCGATGGTACGAATACCGCTGCGGCCCGCACAGATGTTTTGCCAAGCTTCCGCTACGGTATTGCCGACCGGGGAAATGATGCCCAGTCCCGTTACCACTACACGCCGTGCAGCCACGGACCACCTCCGAACACTAGGGCCTGCCGGATAAAGACTTGATCTCGCCTTTGGCAATTCGTTCGGCCTGCGCCACCCGGTCTGCATACTTCATAAAAATATAAACATCCTTAGGCGCAGGCTCAGGATGTCGAAAACTTGGTTGAGTTTTCGACATCCTTGCCCTCACCCAATATGCGGCAAAACCAATCTTACCGGCTCAGCGCCGGAAACCAATTTTGGCAGTCGATCGCAGTCGCGTGTAGCCTATTGCTCCAAGTGCTGGTTGATGTAATCGATGGCTTGCTGCACAGTCGTGATCCTCTCCGCCTCCTCATCCGGGATCTCGCATTCGAACTCTTCCTCGAGAGCCATTACGAGCTCGACGGTATCCAATGAATCGGCACCAAGATCGTCAACGAAGGAAGCCTCCGGAGTCACCTCCTCCTCTTTAACTCCCAGCTGTTCGACGATGATCTTGCCTACACGTTCTTCGACACTGCTCATCTTGGCTCTTCCTCCGAAATATGGAATGGTTCCACCCGTGCACGTTCCTCAACACGTGCCCCCGAACCGATGCGGGCGTATTGTAGGGTGAAGATACTGAGTCATGCCAGCGCTTGGCATCCCACCTCAGGACATATGCAAGCCGCCATTGACGTTCAGCGTCTCGCCGGTAATAAAACCCGCTTCCCGGGCAGCCAGAAAAAGCACGGCAGTGGCGATGTCCTGCGGTTGACCCAACCGTCCAAGGGGCGTCTGCGCCAATAGGGTTTCCCGCTGTGCCGTCGCCAGCGACTCGGTCATATCGGTGGCAATGTACCCCGGCGCCACGATGTTCACCGTAACACCGCGAGAACCAACCTCTCGCGCCAACGATTTGCTCAAACCTATAATGCCGGCTTTGGCGGCCGCATAGTTGGCCTGCCCAGCATTGCCCATAAGTCCCACCACCGAGGCAATGTTTATAATCCTGCCGTACCGGGCCTTGATCATCCCCCGCAGACACGCCTTGCTCATCCGATAGACCGAGCTGAGGTTCGTGTCAATGGTGGCGTCCCATTCTTCTTGCCGCATCCGCAGAAACAACGCATCACGCGTGATGCCGGCATTGTTTACCAACACAGTCGGGTTACCGAAACGTCGCCCCAGAGCCGCCACCACGGCGTTCACTTGCGCGCCATCGGTCACATCGAGCACCATACCTGCACCCGCGATGCCCGCTTGCGCCAATTCCCCTTCGATTCGCTCCGCCCCCGCCTCGGTAGTAGCCGTGCCGATAATTGTCGCGCCGGCTCGGCCCAGCGTGAGCGCAATCGCCTGCCCCAGGCCGCGGCTCGCTCCCGTAATGAGCGCAATTTGATTCTCCAACGAGAACGCCATGGTTAACTTCCGCCCCCTTTGCGCAGCGCTTTGTCGAGCGATGCCGAATCGAACACGGCCGCGACATCCATCCGGCGGTCGATACGGCGGTTGAGCCCCGCGAGCACTTTACCGGGACCGCACTCGATCACCCAAGCCACGCCATCGGCAGCCATGCGCCGTATGATCTCGACCCAGCGCACGGGACGGTGCAACTGCTCGACGAGACGAGCGCGGATCGTATCTGGGTATGCCGCCCGAGAGACATCGACGTTATGCAACACCGGCAGGGCCGGCGCCTCGATCTCTACTGCTGCAAGGCGCTCGGCAAGCCGCGCTGCAGCCGAACGCATCAAAGCACAGTGGGAGGGTACGCTAACCGGCAATTCCACTGCGCGTTTCGCTCCCGCCGCTTTTGCCAGTGCGACTGCGCGGTCAACTGCCGCTGTACAACCGGCAATGACCACCTGGCCCGGCGCATTAAAGTTCACGGCCTCCACCACCTGATCCTGAGCAGCCTCCTGGCATACTAGGCGTACCTGATCATCATCAAGGCCGAGGATCGCCGCCATCCGCCCCTCGCCTGTGGTCACCGCCTCCTGCATAAAGCGGGCGCGATCAGCGACGAGCCGGGTTGCCACACTGAAATCGACCGCCCCAGCACACACCAACGCGGTGTATTCACCCAGGCTGTGCCCAGCCAATACGGCCGGAGTCGCTCCGCCGCGCTGGCGCCAACACCGCCACACGGCTACTCCGGCCGCCAGCATAATCGGTTGGGTGCGCTCAGTGCGGTTGAGCTCGCTCTCCGGACCGTTTTGGACCACTGCCCACAGATCGGCCTGAACAGCCTCCGAAGCTTCCTGGAAAGTGTCGCGCACGACGACGGGAAAGGTTTTTCCCAAATCGGCCAACATACCCACTGACTGGGATCCCTGGCCGGGGAAGATGAATCCAAACTTATTGTTTTCGCTCATGGTCATTTGTCAACAGCTGCCACGACCACCCCGTTCAATAACGCACCAGCGCCGAACCCCATGTGAACCCAGCACCAAAGGCCTCCAGCAACAGCAGCTGGCCCCGTTGAATACGGCCGTCACGCACAGCGACATCGAGCGCTAATGGGACCGAGGCCGCCGAGGTGTTGCCGTGCCGATCCGCCGTCACGATCACCCGCTCCATGGAGAACCCAAGCTTGCGAGCCAGCGCCGCCATGATGCGGATGTTGGCTTGATGAGGCACGAGCCAGTCCACATCTTCGCGCGCGAGCTTGTTAGCCTGTAGCGTCTCATCCACTAACGCGCCCATGGTGCGCACAGCGGCCTTGAATACATCGTTGCCGCGCATGATGATTTTGCCGGAGGTCGGGGTCAGGCAATCGTAGCCCTGAGCGATGCCCCAAGGAACGCTCAGCAAATTTCTTTGACGACCGTCCGCGTGCAGCTGGGTCGATAATACACCGGGCTCCTCGGCGGCCTCCAAGATTACTGCCCCAGCGCCATCCCCGAAGAGCACGCAAGTCGTTCGCTCCTCCCAATTCAGAATCCGTGAGAACGTCTCCGCCCCGATCACCAGCGCCCGCTGCGCCCCGCCGGTGCGGATAAATCGATCGGCGACATCCAACGCATAGATAAAGCCGCAGCAGGCCGCCGCGATGTCGAAGGCAATGGCGTTGCCTGGGATATCGAGTCGTTCCTGTATCAGGCAAGCGGTGCTCGGGAAAACCTGATCCGGGGTGGACGTCGCCAGCACGACTAAGTCAATCTCACGGCCGGCCATGTCCGCCGCTTCCAGGGCATGCCGTGCCGCAGCCACGGCAAGATCGCTGCAGAGTTCGCCTTCCGCCGCGATGTGGCGCTCGATTATTCCGGTGCGCTCACGTATCCATGCATCGGAGGTATCGACCATACGCTCCAGATCATGGTTCGTTATGATCCGTTCGGGCAGATAGCCCCCGGTTCCGCGGATGCGTGAAACGCTCACGTCTGCAGCTGCTCCTGAGAGAAAATCTCTCTAAGCCGTTCGTCAATGAGCCGAGGCACGGCTTTTTCCGCCTCCATGATCCCAACCTCGATGGCCCGTTCAAATGCGACGGCATCGGCACCGCCATGGCTCTTAACGACAACCCCGCGCAATCCAAGCAGACTGGCGCCATTGTACTGGCGCGGGTCGAGCCGCCTGCGCAACGAGCGCAGCACCGGAAGCGCGATCAAACCGGCGAGCTTGCTCAAGAGATTCTGATGAAAGGCTTCCTGCAGATATCGGGAAATCACGAAGGCGACACCTTCACTGCTCTTCAAGGCGACGTTGCCCACAAAACCATCACAGACCACGACATCGGCCACGCCTTTGTAGGCGGAATCGCCTTCGACATAGCCGATATAGTTCAGTGTGCTGGCTTGCAGGAGCTGCGCCGCCCGCTTGACCTGCCCATTGCCTTTGATCTCCTCTTCCCCCAGGTTCATTAGCCCGATTCGCGGGGAGTCGGTGCCACTCGCCCGTGCCAGCACCGAACCCATTACGGCGAACCGAAACAGCTGCTCTGCGGCGCAGTCTACATTACCTCCCAAATCAAGCATGTGGAAACAGCCACCGAGACACGGAATCGTCGTGCAAATTGCCGGACGATCGATTCCTGGCAGCGTCTTCAGCACATAGCGGGCAGTGGCCACCAGCGCACCGGTATTGCCGGCACTGACGCAGGCGTCGGCCACCCCCTCCTTGACAAGATTCACGGCCACGCGCATCGAAGAATCCTTCTTACCGCGTAAAGCCTGCGAAGGGAGTTCAGCCATGTCAACGACCTGGGATGCAGAATGGATGCGCAATGCCTCACATTCCTGCCCACCGTGGCGGCGAAGCTCTTCACGAATCATTTCCGGTCGGCCGACCAGAATCAGATGAACCAGTCCAGAATGGCGGTTGAGCGCCCTGAGCGCAGCCGGTACCACGGCCGCCGGACCGTGATCCCCGCCCATGGCGTCCAAGGCAATCGTAAAGCATTGCGACATAGGTGCTGAAATTGACCATGTGAAGGGCAGAGATTATTGGTAGTGTCTAGCAGACGCCAGGGTACGCCCGCCACGAAGTCATTACGAGCGCAGCAAAACGGCATCAGCTCTCGTCATTGGCGATTATTTTGCGGCCCCTGTAGTAGCCATCGGAGGAAATATGGTGGCGACGATTCGTCTCACCGGTCGTCGGATCCACTGAAAGCGTCGGCCGCTTCAATGCATCATGCGACCGCCGCATACCCCGTTTGGACGGGCTTTTCCGACTCTTTTGAACAGCCATGGTCCCAATACTCCTCCACAATACAATCGGACGATCGACACTTAATCGCCCTTTTTTTGAGCTGTTCGAGTACTACAAAAGGGCTTTGCTGATGAAGCGGCCCCTCCACCGCCCGGATGCCCCAGTGTGCACGCGATGCTGTTCGCATACTTCACCGCTACCTCGTCACGGGCGGCAAAACAAGCAGTAATTCGTCCTCGAGGGCGGTCAGCAGGTCAATTACACCCCTCGGCCCCCGGCGCGATGAGCGGGTCAGCGTCCTGGCCAAGTGCGTCCGCCTCGGCGAACGAATCGACGACGAACAGCCGCAACGATGTCCACCGCAGAACCTCTTTCGGTTCCAAGCAACACGGACACTCCTGACACACTCGGATTATAGCAGCGCCGGTAACGATGCCGTGCGCTGCCTTCTTGAAGCACACCTCGACAGCGGCGCTCACCCCACCCTCCGAGGTGAGCGCCAGCTCTCGAAACCGGTGCAGCATGGCTAACGGACGGTTCCCTCGAACCGCACGCCGCCCCTACCGAGGCGACCAATACCGATCGATTTTAGGAAGGGTTCCTTCCAACATAAACTAATCATACTAATTGTTGCTCTCCAACATGTCAAAATACTGTTGGGAGCATGTAACTTGTCCGGAGTTGTAGCACACGATCTGTCCGGTTCTCATTGTCCCTCTTGCTGGAGGGAGCGCGATGAGAGCGACAGAGCTGCTACAGGAGATCCGGAAGATGCGAT
>JAGFJL010000154.1 GCA_024102725.1 Nitrococcus mobilis | reverse complement strand
GGATCAAGGCCTTGACCAAATTCGGCTTCATCGCCCCTGCGAGCGCCTGATCCGTTTCACACGACTCTCTATGGCCTTCACGGGTCAGGGGAACACTCGTCTCGGAGACAGCCTCTTTCACGCTAAGGCACTCCGCAAGACGGTACGGCACCTGGCGGCGGAGGCGCTGGTCGGCTGGCCGGTGTCCAAGCGCGTGAACAAGCCGCAGAATAATGACGCGGAGCTGATTGAGCCGATCAGTGAAGCAGGGGGCTGAGCCGCTGTCGTACCCAAAAAGCCGGCGCGTGGCCAGCTTCGTAGATACGGAGCATAATGGGGCATCTAGTCAAAAATTGAACTGACCGCCGATCGACACCATGTGGGTGTTCAGGTCGCTACCGTCAGCGTCCATTGGGTAGTAGTCCCAATCCGCGCGCAAGGCGAAGTGCTCGACTACATCGAATCGGAAACCGCCACCGACGTGTAAGTCGGTGCCGTCATCATCATCGCTTTCCCAGTTGAGGAATCCGACGCGGCCGTTTAGTGATAGTTGGTTAATGATCGGCAAATTGCCGGTTACGGCGGCGCCCCAACCGTCAAGCTCTAACTTATCAGAAGCTCCGCCACCTTCGATTTCCGCCTCGCCGAAGTGGACGTACTGACCTTCGACGCCAATGTATTTGTTGAATGTCAGGCCCCCAAACACTTTTCCGCCGATGGAGCCGAAGCCCTTAAACTCGACGTTGCCCGCATCCACGTCGACCACACTGTTACCAAATGCACCGCCAACGTACAAATCAAGTGGGAAGCCCCCAACGCCTTGACCGAAAGCGACACCGGAAAGGCCAAGCAGCCCCGCAAAAACAGCTATTTTTCCTTGAGCATGCATAGATAACCTCCTGTTTATTATGCGGAGGCAAGCGTAAGGCAATAAAAGCCACTTGAATGTGAAGTGCTTCACAATGCAGAATCCGCCGTGAGGGGAGGCACATAGGCAACAGGGGGCGCGTTGCCAATGAGGCACCCCGCCGGTGACCCCTTTCAGGGTCGCGGCCTTGCTTCGATTTGAAACCGGACCGTTCCGAGCCGCTCCAAAGCTCGAAGCGGGGGAGCCTCTTCACTTTGCCCCGAGCGCGAACGCGATGTAGTTCCTGACCTCAGAACGTCGCTGCTGTATGGTCGTAGACGGATTCATCTGCTGATAGGTTTTGCGCCGAGTAGCTACGCCATTCCAGGCTTCTCCGCCTACCCGCACAATCCAACCAACGAGAACCTATGCGGCCACTTACATTGGTGCTTAGCCTGCTGTCAAGTCTTGTACTTGCGGAAACGCTCACCGGCGTCGCCTCCGTGGTGGACGGCGATACCCTGGAGACCCACGGTGAGCGTATCCGCCTGCACGGCATCGACGCCCCCGAGAGCGCTCAGCGCTGCCGCAAACCGGATGGCTCTCCATGACGGTGCGGGCAAAAGGCCGCTTTTGCGCTAGCTGATCGCATCGACAGGCAGAGCGTGCGCTGCCAGGGGAAGGAGCGGGACCGCTACGGACGGATGGTCGCCGTCTGCTATCACAAGGGGCAGAACCTCAACGGCGCTTATCAGCGTAGTTGTCGCATCAGGCTAGGTGGCTTTTAGAATTCCAGTCTTTTCTCCCTTGGTCTCTGAGCCGCTCAACCAAGAGACGTTCTACTGGGGAACGCTCAGTTCTACTGGGGAACGCTCAAAGGCGCCGTTCGATAACGCCCTCGGTGTGAGCGTAAAGGCTCGTCTCCGGAGTCGGCGAGGATTTCATGAGATAGCTCCCGCGCTTTGTCCTTTGCTATGGGACTTGTGACCAACCTCGAGTTGCCTGCCGAACAGCGTTTGGTCGAGCGACCAGCGTCCGCCACCCGCAAGCAAAATGTAGAGCGCGCCGAGCAGCATGGCCCAGTCGGTGCGCGTCTCATGGGTAAAGCTCCAGAAGCCATAGCGGCTTAAGTCCCGCAGATTGAAAATCAGCCACTCCGAACCGAGAAGGATTGGGATCTTGGTCGAGACGATGGCAACGATCATGACGATGATAAGCGGGACGGCAGCAAGGCGGCTGAAGAGGCCAATAAGAATGAGCGCGCCGCAGATCAGCTCGACCGAGCCGACAAACGGGCCCATGATCTCCGGCGCCGGAATGCCGATCTTGATGAAACGCCCTGTTCCAAGGATCTCCGGAAAGATGAGCTTCTGAATTCCCTCGAAGACGAAGACCCCGGCAAGGCTTAAACGCGCGAGAATCGCCCAGCCACTGCTTCCGGGTGAAAGCCACCAGTCTTTTGAGAGGAACTTCGTCATAACGCCGTGTCTCCGGTTTGCACGAGCCTAATATGCGACACATTCTCATTCTCATCGGATGATCCCGCCGTGGCAAGACCTTGATGTTATGCCTCACGAAGTAGCCACGGTGGATCAGGAACTCCTCAACGAGCTGCGCGAGTATATCTTACCTTCGATGCCACGGGCGTTCTCCTTACAGGCGCACCACATCCGCGCCGCGATTTGCTTCTCCTCCGCCCCGGCGCAGCCCCTTGACCGTGCTCAGCGTGCGGGTCTTTAAGGCCGGCGCGGTGCATGAACTGCGCTAATGGTAGCGGACACCCCGGTAAGCCACACTGATGGGACTGGAGGGGTTGAGATGAGCAAGGACACACGGCGGCGGTACTCTGAGGAATTCAAGGCGGATACCGTCGACTTGGTGGAAGAGCAAGGATACGGGGTTTCCGAGGCGGCCCGGCGGCTGGGGATTGATCGCAGCATCTTAGCTCGATGGCGGCGAGAGCGCCGCGAGCAAGCCATCAGCGGCTCGAGCCGCCCGAAGGGGGATGAGCGTGATGCCGAGTTGCGCCAGCTCCGTGAGGAGAATCGTAAGCTTCGGATTGAAAGGGAGATATTAAAAAGGCAGCAGCCTTCTTCGCCAACGAATTGAGCTGAGGTATCGGTTCATCGAAGTGGAGAAGGCGCATTTTCCGGTGATCATTCTCTGTCGGGTCATGCAGGTCTCTCGCAGCGGCTTCTGCGACTGGTGTCGGCGTGAGAAGGGCATCGACCCCGAGCGCCTACGCCTGATCGAGCGGTTGCGGGCGATCCATGCCCGCACCCGGGGCAGTTAGGGAAGTCGGCGGATGGCCAAGGCACTGCAACGAGAGGGCTTTGCGGTTGGCCGCCATCAGGCCCGCACTTCTGATGCGTGAGGCCGGTGTTGAGTGCCGTCAGCGCCGGCGTTGGCGCTGCACCACCGACAGCAACCATGGTCGGACGGTGGCACCAAACCGCCTCCAGCTGGAGTTCCGGGTGGCCGAGCCCAACCGAGTGTGGGTGGCGGACCTCACGGCGATCTGGGCCCTGCAGGGCTGGCTGTACCTGGCGGCGGTGCTCGATCTGCACGACCGCCAGCTGATCGGTTGGGCGATGGCTGGCCACATGCGCACGGAGCTGGCCTTAGAAGCTTTGAATATGGCCATGGGACGTCGACGCCCGCCGCGGGGGCTGATCCATCATTCCGACCGCGGCAGCCAGTACGCGGCCGGCGAGTATCGGGCGAGGCTCGATGAGCATGATCTGCTGGCCTCCATGAGCCGCAAGGGCGACTGCTGGGATAATGCGGTGATGGAACGCTTCTTCGGCTCATTGAAGAGCGAGTGGACCAACAGCCAGCGTGTCTGGGTGAATCGAGGCCAATTTCATCGCCCACCAAGCCGGCAATCAAGTCTTGCACGCTCATGCCGACACCTCCCACCGACCACCTTCCTATCCGCCAAATACCTTTATAAATAAATTAGGGCCTGTCCTCAATTAGGGGCTTTCCAGGGCTGGGGGAATAAGTGTTTCATAGGAGTTGGCTTGCTAGTGGAGTCGACCGATGCGGCGTTACGGATTGCGGGACGATCAATGGGAGCGGATCGA
>JAGFJL010000149.1 GCA_024102725.1 Nitrococcus mobilis | reverse complement strand
GTTCCGCCCTTGTATCTTGCCGACGTGGGGGCTAGCTACCCCCGCACCGGAGCGGGTGAGCACGATTCCGCCCTGGGGCATCGAGTCCGAAGTGTAGACAGTGCCCCCGCTCCTTCTTCCCGACCTTCTCCGAGTCTGGACGGTATCCGAGGCCCGGCCGCTGGCCGTGAGCCTGTATGCACAAGGCAAGACGGTTGAGAAGATCCCCCCAACAACGCGCTTGTGGAGCCCGGATTGATGCAGTTCATCGGTATCGACGTCAGCAAAGAACGCCTGCACAGCGCCTGGTTGCGTGACCCGCAGCAGGGCTTGATGAAGTCCAAGGCCAGCGACAACAGCCCGGAGGGCCAGGCCTTGCTGTTGGCCTGGGCGCAGCGGGTCAGTGGGGCCGCCCCCGGGGAGCTGTGCTTCGTGCTGGAGGCCACGGGCGTCTACCACGAGGCGGTAGCGCTGTTTCTGCATCAGGCCGGCTGCCAGGTCGCGGTGACCAACCCGCTGCACATCAAGCGCTTCGCCGAGAGCCACGGGATCCGCACCAAGAACGACCACCACGATGGGCGGGTGCTGGCGCTCTATGGCCAGGAGCGCCGCCCCCACGCCTGGCAGCCGCCGCCGGAGCATGTGCGCGACCTGCGGGCCCTGCTGCGGCGCCTGGAGGCGCTGGAGGAGGACCTCCAGCGTGAGGCCAACCGCCTGGAGAAGGCCCAGATCGAGGGCGCCCCCGCGCGCGTCATCGCCTCGTTGCAGAACATGCAGGCGACCCTGAGCCAGGAGATCGCGCGGCTGCGCCAGGAGATCGACGACCACATCGAGGCGCATCCTGACCTCAAGGCGCAACGGGCCCACTTGGAAACCATCCCCGGCGTCGGACCCAAACTGTCGGCCTGGTTCCTGGCCCTGTTCCGGCTCAAGGACTTCCGCGACGCCAAACAGGCCGCCGCCTTCCTCGGCCTGGTCCCGGTGGAGTACCAATCCGGCACCAGTGTCCTCAAGCGCCCCCGCCTGGCCAAGAACGGCGACGGGCGCTGGCGCGCCCGGCTGTTCCTGCCCGCGCTGACCGCCGCCCGCTACAACGCCGACATCCGCGCGCTCTACCAACGCCTCATCACCGCCGGCAAGCCCAAGATGAGCGCCGCCGGCGCGGCCATGCGCAAGCTCGTGCAGATCGCCTTCGGCGTGTTCAAACACCAGCAACCCTATCGGCCGCAGAGCGCCTGATCCTCCGTGGACAGTGCCCAGCCGCCCTGGGACAGTGGGGCTTTCCTCCTGCCGAACCCATACCTTGGGGACCGAGTCTGTCAAGGAGGAGTCCCGAGGAACGAGGGAAGCTCCTTGATGGGCGCGGTCCCCAAGGTAGCCTGCCCAGCGGGAGGAAATCCCCATATCCGACAATCGACCCAACCCACTCACCAACACTTGACGAGGAAGACGGTATCTACGCGGGCTTTATGAACGGCAATTGGCGGGCAGATACCTGTCAATGATGGTTGTGCTCGCACCGACGCCGCCACCGGCGCCAACAGCAACAGCGGTGGAGCTGCAATTCCAGTGAACTGTGCCCGCCGAGTTGGCATCACTGAGAGGGGCTCCATTGATCGTCGGCATGAACGCCAGCATGTTTGCAGCGCCAAGCTGCGGTATGCCATTCAGGGTAAGCTGGATTTCCCCCGTTGCGTCGTCAATAGCAACATTGGTAATGATCTTGGTAAGAATCTCTTGACTGGTTACAGCGGCGGCAATCTCCGCTTTATATTTTTTAAGACCAGCCATGCCCCCGTCGGCGAAGATTTCTGACACCCCAGCCTTCAGCGCATCGGCAGACACCATGCCCTCAGAAACCTTTGCCCGAACGGTGTAGTCCTGATACGCAGGAATGGCGATGGCCGCCAAAATGCCGATGATCGCCACCACGATCATGAGCTCGATCAGGGTAAAGCCTTGCTGATACTTTTTCATCACTCTTTCCTCGGTTGATTGAATGAATGCGACTGATCCGGGAGGCCATCGCGGCCTCGGTACAGCCGCGTCCTGTTTCGTCTCCCGCTGGGGCTTAAGCAGCCGCTGTGCCAAACGGTCTTCGCGCCTGGTTGTGGAAGCGCCCCAGGGCTGAAACCCTTGCGCGGCAAGGCCCTAGGGCGGAGCGAGGGGGCAGCGCCGAAAAGGCCGGTGGATCGGCAGCGAGCCGCTGGCGCTGCCGTCGCCGTCGGAAAGTGACGCTTTACCCTAAAAACGGCAGTTGAGGCCCGTCGCGGGCCGTTCTCTGGCCGCGAGGCGCACG
>JAGFJL010000113.1 GCA_024102725.1 Nitrococcus mobilis | reverse complement strand
GGTGAACCAGCCGGCGGCCGGCGCGGGCTGGCCGTTCAGCTCGGTCCACAGCGATTGGTGCTCGTAGTCGATGACGGTGGCGGAGGCCTGCGCGGCGGTGCGAGCGATCAGCCGTTCGGCGACCGCCGCATCGATCAGCCAGCCCGGCGCGTCATGGGGCCGGCCGTCGCGGGCGCGGAATTGCCCGTCCGGCAGCAGCTGCACGCCGGTCTCATCCGAGCGCAGCTCGAAGATACAGGCGGCGATGCGGCCGCGTGCAACGGAATGTCGATTGCTCTTTGGCATGGCCGCAGTATCGGGGCGGCGGCCTGGGGTGCGGGATTAAAGCGGGTTAGTGGCGCGCGGAGCTTTACTGTTTTTTTACAGGGGCTAACAGAATTGTTGCCACTCCATTATGGTTTTCCACGATTTTGGCGACCCCCGTCGAAGAAAAAGTATGCATGAAGGCATGGTGCACTGTCAGCACCAAATCTTGCAGCTTCGGGTCCTCCTCCAGACGCTCAATGCGCAGGCCCATCTCTTCAAGCTGCTCCAGATGAATATGCCGAGCATGGCTCAACGTTGTATCGGCGTCGGCCAACTGCTTAGCAATGGTCTCCGCCTTGGTAATAGTCTCCGGATCGCCTTCGAACATTCCGGTCGATAGCCACTCTCGAACCATCTGATCAGCCCAGTTCACAGCATTTTGGCATGACTCGAGAAAGGTCGGGTTGTATTTCCCGATGATGGGCTGCCAGACCGCTGCTGCGGCTGGCTCTCGCTTGATGTGCTCGATGGCCTTATTGAACTCGGATAGAACACCAGAAGCCGGCACACCACGGATCTGCGGATCGGTCGGACCCAAATTGGATTGCTTTCCCATCACGATAGACCGGCAGGAGCAGGCGATCATAGTGCCGGCGGACATGGCGAGCTGCGGCACGATTGCCCTCATGTCGGTTCCGAACATCTTGCGTAGGTAATCGACGAGCGATTCCGTCGCCGCAAGGTCTCCACCGGGGGTATGAAGTATCAGATCCAGACCTTGGCTTCTATCGAGCCCATGGATAGCCGACATGAATGCGTTCTTGTCGGCGTCGCTCACCGCCACGGCCGGCGGGCCGTCGGTTCTCACTAGCCAGCCGGAATAGTAGGCTATTGCATTACGCTTCGTATATCTATGAAGTTGCTTGAGGTAGCGGCGCCGAATGCGATCCAAGGGGCTCGGCTGGCGCCGCTTCTGGTCTCGTTCTGTCTTCTCTTGCTCCCGCTCAATCTCCCTGAGCACCTCATTCCAATTCGGCACCCTAGCCCTCCAATGGCTCGCTGGAATCGGAGACGTAAAACACCTTGCTCTCATCGTAGAAGCTAAGCATTTTGAACGGGCTTTGCTCGTCCCGGGTCGGTTCGGTGAAAAATTGCCGGTAGAGAGTAGCCCAGCTCGTGGAATTCTCCTCAGCACCCCTTGGGTCTAGCCGGCCGACGCCAGCGACATTGTTACCATTCATATGCATCCCTCCGTCGCGCTTGGTCGCACGAAAACCCGGCCTGAAAAGCAGAGCCGGGCTTTCGTCAAGCGAACTTACCCTAAAGTTTAGCGTGGCATCAAACATTTTGTGTGACGGAGTCCCTGCAACCATATTTAAACCGCATTTAAATTCCCCCAGAAACGTTTAACGGTTTCGACCCCGACCCTTGTGTACCCTAGAGGCTGAAAAGCGCTCTACGGGCCTCTACGGCGGCCGGCCTTCTCACCTCCCCAGCAAATACTCCCGCAGCACCTCCAACACCATCGAGCGATCCTCTTCGGAGAGCCCGAGAAAGGGGCGGGCGGGGATGTTGCGGCGCGGGTCGCCGAACTGGTGGGTGGCGCCGTAGATGCGGTCGGTGCCGACGCGCAGCTCATCATCGCTCGCCTGGTAGCGCAGCAGGCCCATCAGGTAGCCGTCGAGCACCAGGATCTTATCCCGGTTGCGCCGCTTGCGCGCCTGGTAGCGCGGCGAGAGCGGCGCCCAGGGCGAGCCGTCGGGGGCTTGCTGGGTCTCGAACCGATCGCGGGTGGAGTTGAGCAGCGCCTCGCCGATGTCCTCGAAGGCCGGGCGCAGATCAGCGGCGCGGCGGATGAGCGCGTTGAGCACGCGGCGGATTTCGCGGTCGTCGACATCGATATTCACGCCGGCCATTTGCTATACTCCTATCCAGCTATGACGCCGTGACAACTGGGAAATCGCAGTTCCAGTTGGTCGGCCTTGCGAGGCGGTCCTTACGGGGAGAGTGGCGTACCCCCTCGGCGTCATAGCGCTCCTTCCAACAGCTCGTAACGGGGCTGATCCAGATCCAGCACTTCGACTTGTCCGCCACTGCGTATCACGTTGAATAACTTCGTTATAGGCTTACCCTGCGCATCGCGCACCTTGGCGGCAAAGTCGATTCGCACCACGAGCTTGCCGGTTCCTCGTGCGCCGCTCGAATCGAATACGTAGATCAGCGAGCCATCTCGGGTATCGCGCAGAACGGCGGCCGGCTCGGCCAGTATGCGCGGCAGCCGGTTTATATCCTCATCGGTGAGCGCCTTTTCCAGCCCCGTGCGAGTGCGCCGGCTACGCTTGGTGGGCCGCTGCAGGTGCAGGAAATCCGCATCGCGCAGCACGATGCCGGCGGTATTGGGCTCCAGGCCGCGGGCGAGCAATGCCGAGAGCGTGGCGGGCCGGATCACGCCGAGCACGCGCAGCTCGCCGGCGCTGCGGTTGGTCTGCCGCAATCCGTCGATCCAGTCGCGGTAATCTGTCTCCAGCGCCTCGAGCAAACGCTCGCGCGAGAGCACCGAGAGCGCGCCCAGCGCGGCGATCTCGGGCGGCAGCGCGGCGGCATGATCCATGTAGAGGCGCATGGCGGTATTGGCCGCACTCGCCCCCGGCGCATGGGCGAAGCCCGGATCGATGCCTTCGGGCACCCGCACGGTGCGCGGGGTCGGCCCCCGGCTGCCGACCGTGCGGGTCTGGTAGACGATCGGCGGAGCGGTGTCCGGGCCGTCCTTACCCAGCCGGCGCAGATCGCGCGCGGCGAGCGATTCGATGAAGCACTGGCAGCCCCAGCCGTTGGGCGGATAGTGCGCCTGCCACCACGGATCATCGGCTTCGAGCACCAGACCGTCCCAGGAAAGATGCTGCGGGCGCGGATCGGTTACGGCGATGGAATGCCGGTAGCGCCAGTAGGGCCGGCGTGTCTTGACCGACTGCAGCTGCGCGTAGCGCCCGGCGGCATAGCTCGTGCGCAGGTTGGTGTCGTAGATCACCCGCGAGCGCCAGCCTCGCCCACCGTTATAGCTCCAGCCGTGCCGGGCGACGATGGCGTCGAAGTCCTTGCGGAACTCGGCGAGCGTGGTGCCCTCGCTGATCGCCTTATCCACTGCTGCGCGGAAATCGGCGACCAGATCGTCACGGTTGGCGCCGGCGACCACGAAGGCATGATCGTGCTCGGCGCCGAAAATGTCCGTCCAGCTCTCGGTGGGCAGGTTGAGCTTGCGCCGGAAGAAGGCGATCTGCTCGCTGAATGGGAGGCTGCCGTAGTTGACTGCCATCAGAACCTCCCCCCGTAGGGCGCATTAGGCCGCAGGCCGTAATGCGCCGGGACTTCTGCGGCACATGCGGCGCAATACGCTTCGCTATTGCGCCCTACCGATCTATACCGGGAGAGGGCTGGATCAACCCCGGCCATTGGCCTCGTCCAGGATCTCGGAACGCCCGGCGAGTGCGGCGGCTGCGAGCGCCTCGGCCATGGCGTCGGCGTAATCGTCCAGGCTCATGTTCGGTTGCAGCTCGAGCAGGCCGTCGCGGATTTGCTCGAGTGAGGCCGCGCTATCGACCAGCGCCTTGATCTGATCGATCCAGCCGCCGAGCGGTGGTGCGATACGGTCGTCGAGCCGGTCCACCATCTGCGCGGGCGGGTCCTCGCCGGCGGCGGTTCGGAGCGCCGCGCGCAGCGGCGCGGCGGGCGATTGCGCCG
>JAGFJL010000119.1 GCA_024102725.1 Nitrococcus mobilis | reverse complement strand
TCGGCATTGAGGAACAGCGGCACCTGAAGACGCTCCGCCGCCACCGGCGCTGCCAGCAGCGAAGCCAACGCGCCGAGCAGTATTCGCCAACGGACTGCATGCATCGCCAAAACTCCCTGGTCTTACGAGGGGCCTAGACTACCATCCTCCGCACGCGGACCCGGCAGCCCTCACGGATCCATCAGCGCCTGCTGCACCAGCGTGCGCGACAACTCCTGAATGTGTTGCAGACCGCCGCCGCCCACGAACCGCTGGCTCGTGGCGACGAACACGATGTCGCGCGCCGGGTCGACCGAGAACCATGTGCCCGCGGCCCCGTCTCACCGGGTGCCCATGCCGGTGATCTGCCGACGGCGTGGCGATCGGTGAACACCGCCACGTTGTAGCCGAAGCCGAACCCGGGGCGGATCTGCTGCTGCCCGATACCGTAGCCACCGGTCATCAGCTTCTCGGGCAGGTGATTGGGGTTCTCGGCGCCACCGTCGCCGGCGCGAGGATCTGCGCCCCGTCGAGCCTGCCACCGTCGGCCAGCATCTGCGCGAACTGAACCGCCCCGGCTTTTCCGGAGACTCGTTTGTTTGAGTCAAGCGGCCATGGTTACTCTTGCTCGTCGCACGCTGTCTTGAGTAATGCAGGCGGTCAATGCCAGATCGATGCGAGTAGACGTCGGTGTATTCCCTACCTGTCCCGCACTTGCGAAGAACTGCGCCAGCACACCTCTTCACGTCTTCAGCCTCCAGTCGAAACACTCAGAAGCCCCAGCTGACTCGGCGTGGGCCCACGGCCGGCTATCTGGATCGCAAACACGCTCGCGAGGCCGGCTACCGTCCGTTATACTACAGACATCCATATGGATGGTAACCGGATGGTTAAGGATATGCGAGATCTGCGGGCGAAAGCGGGGGAGACCGAAAAGATCACGATCAATCTTGGAGTCATCGATCTAGGGCAGGTGGATCTGCTGGTGCAGGAAGGCTTTTATTCCAACCGCACGGATCTCATCCGCACCGCAATCCGCAATCAACTAGCCGCCCATGCCGATGTGATCAGGCAAACGGTGACCCGCAAGGCCTTTGTGCTCGGCCTGCAGACCTATACCCGTCAGGACCTCGAGGCCGTGCGGGAGGCCGGGGAGACGCTTCAGATCCATGTGCTGGGCCTGGTCAGTATTGCCGATGATGTCACCGCCGAACTGGCCCGAGCCACCATCAACTCCGTCTTCGTGCTTGGCGCGCTGCACGCCAGCCCAGCGGTGAAGGCCGCCTTGGCGGATCGGACCCATTAATAAACATCGCTGCACAGCAAGAACCGAATAGCGCCCAGCTCAGATCGACCCAACGACAGGAAATTATGGAAATGAATGACAGACTGCTCGCCGGAATGCGCGAAGCCACCCGCCTGACAACCGCCGGCCGCCTCCAGGAGGCCACGGCCACCATACAACGCACCCTTGGGGGTGCACATGCGCCGGAAGCAGGGTCTGCCGACACCCGCGACGCGCCCATTGAAGGGGATTTTCGAGTCGTCGGCCCCGGCCGCCTCCCACCGCCCAGAGAGGCGGACACTCCCCGTCGCGGCAGGTACGAGATACCTTTTCATTTCCGCGCCTGGTCGCGCCCGCAACCCCGCCCTTACGAGCGGCCTGCGTTCTGGTCGCGGCCGATCACCCCACAGCGCACACCCGACTTGGTACCGGACGGCGCGCGCTTCCTGTCAGGGTCCTATACCAATCAGGCGGGAACCCGCCCCTACAAGGTCTACATCCCTAGCTGTTACCGCGATCAGGCCTTGCCTCTGGTGGTCATGCTGCATGGCTGCACTCAAAATCCCGACGATTTCGCCGCCGGCACGCGTATGAATCAGTTCGCCGAGACGCATTCATGTCTTGTGGTTTACCCCACCCAGACGTCTGCCGCCAACATGTCCAAGTGCTGGAACTGGTTCAAGGAAGGCGACCAGCAACGGGACCGGGGAGAACCCGCTATAATTGCTGGCATTACGCGTCAGATCGCCGCCACCTACAAGGTCGACGTACGCCGGATCTACGTGGCCGGTCTATCCGCTGGCGGCGCGATGGCTGCGATCATGGCCAAGACCTACCCTGATCTCTACGCCGCCGCCGGCATCCACTCTGGGCCTGATCACTCTGCCGCTCACGATCTTCCCTCCGCATTCGCCGCGATGCAGGGGGTTGGAGTAGCCTCCGCCAAGCAACGAGACCGCGGGGCGGATCCCTGCGCGCGGACCATCCCCACGATTATTTTCCACGGGGATCGCGATTTCACGGTGCGGCCAAGCAACGGCGATCAGGTGGCTGAGCAATGGGATACGACCCAGTCTCGGGCGCGGCCGCATACCCAAGCAGGTTCCAAGCCGCGGGTAACTGTACAGCAGGGGCAGGTGCCCAGTGGCCATGCCTATACCCGAGTCAGCTATCGTGTTGCTGACGGCGAGCCCATGCTGGAATATTGGCTTATCCATGGGGCCGGTCATGCGTGGTCGGGAGGAAGTCCCAACGGTACATACACCGACCCGCAAGGGCCCGATGCCACGCAGGAAATGCTCCGTTTTTTCCATGAGCACCCGCAGCAGGCGTAGTGCCTTGATGGTGGATATTCAGTGCTTGGGAGGAGGTCAGGCTCGGCGTCGCCTTCCAATGCCGGGGTAGGTACCTGACCTTCGGTCAAACCTTCCGCGGTGGAGCGAGACACCGCCCACCGGGCGCCGAGTCTTTCTTCTAAGGAAAACGGATCGTCCTCATAGTTGTAATTGCGCAGTAGGCTGCCTAGTAAAAAAGGGAGACCCCCCAGCTTTGCTGGGGAGGCAGTAGGAGTTTGACAATTCCGGGAGTCTCATGACAGCTCCCAAGCGTGAGCCGTCAAGCATCATGCAAGGGAGAAGTCATGAGACAGATATCGAGTCTAAGCCACACCCGTTGGGAGTGTAAGTACCACGTGGTGTTCATTCCGAAGTACCGGCGCAAGGCGTTGTTTGGTCAGATTCGGCGCGAGTTGGGAGAGGTGTTTCGCCGCTTGGCGGAGCAGAAGGAGAGCTGGATCGAGGAAGGTCATGTGATGGTGGATCATGTTCACATGATGGTGTCGATTCCGCCGAAGTATGCGGTATCGCAGGTAGTGGGGTATATCAAAGGCAAGAGCGCGATTCACATAGCTCGGGTGTACCTGGAGCGTAAGCGCAACTACGTGGGGCAGCATTTCTGGGGGCGTGGCTATTTCGTCTCCACTGTCGGTCGAGATGAAGCGGTGATTCGAGCGTATATCCGGCATCAGGAGCGAGAAGATCGTCGAATTGACCAGATGAATTTGGTATAGGAAGGCCCCTTTAGTGGCCTCAAGGAACCGCCAGGCGGTTCCGTTCAGGCCGCTTTGAGCGGCTCACAAACATAAAGCCCCCGGCTTTGCCGGGGGATTGTTACTAAGGCTGCCACCAGGACACTCGTATTGGCGATGAGATCGTTGCGCGAGCACAGCCAGCTCGAGCGCATGTTGAGGTCATAGCTGCGATGGCAGTAGATCAAGGCGAAGCAGACTGCGTTGGTGGTCAGCGCCAGCAGGCCAACCGCGCCCATCCAATCGGCCGCAGGCACGACCCCTAACCATGCCTTCCGAGACGCCTCCACGACGACCGTGATCCCGAAGAGCAGCATCATTCCGCCTTTGGCCAAGTTGGCGCTGGCGCGAGCACGCGCGCTCCGGTGCAGCGTGTAGAGCGTGAATGCGTAGACGGAGGCATCGCCGAACATGTCGAGTGAGTCGCCGAGCAATGCGGTGGAACGGGCCAGCCAGCCGCTAACAAATTCGATCAAAAACATCACGGTGTTGATCAGCAGTACCACCTGCAACACACGCCCCTGGCGAGCGTGTAATTGTGCCAGTTCACTGCCGCGGATCGCCCGCCGCGGCAGCGACTCTCATGTGAGGCTCGGCCGTTAGCACTGGGTCGTCGAGCGAACCCTGAGCTGGCTCATTTCGGCGCCTGCGCATCCGCTATGAGCAAAGAGCCGATATTTATCAAGCCTTCCTTACGCTCGGCTGCGCCCTCATCTGCCTGCGCTTCGTCGATAAGTTTTGTTACATGCTCTTAGCCGGAGCCCACCGGCGATTCTATCAGGGAGCGCTTCAATGACGCCGCCAAAGGGGCTGCTTATCAAAAAACCCGCAGCACAGCCCCTGTCCGTTATCAGGAATGAGACATGCTACCTAGAAGCGAGGACGACAAGAGGTATTCTACGAGGCATGCGGCCGATCTCCCAGTGCGGAGCGCAGCGCGCATAAAGGCAATGGAATGTTCATCCATTTTAATTTATAGGAAATCATGAAAACCCAATTCGCAATCAGAAGGCATCAGTACGTCCCAATAGCAATCATGGCTCTTGGACTGCTCTGGGGGACGAGCACTTGGGCAGCCAGTTCGGCTACGCAAACTGCTACTTTTGAAGTAACAGCCATTAATGAGATTTCAGTCAGTGGAAATCCGGGCACATTGACCATCAATTCCGCTACCGCGGGAAGTGCTCCGGATGCAGCTAGCGATAGCAGCACTACTTACGCTGTTACCACTAATGAAACGAATAAAAAGATCACAACCGCCATTGATACGGCAATGCCTAGCGGCGTTACACTGACCGTTGATATGACCGCGCCCACAGGGGCCACTTCTGCGGGCGCGGTGACGCTGGATACCGTCGAAGTTGATGCGGTGACCGGCATCAGCAGCATTGATGAGCAGGCCCTTGGAATTACCTATCAGCTCTCTGCAACTGCCGATGCCGGTGTCGTTGCTCAAACGAGTAGAACCGTCACCTTCACTGTTACTGACGGCGGCCCCTAAATCTAGGCGTATTGCAGGCGGCCTGGCCCCCCAGGGCAGCCTGCCCGCGTTTTTCGCGCAAGGAAATCTCGTTTTTCAAACTTAAAAAAACTCAGATTCCATGTGTATAGCGTTTGTATTCTTCCTCGGGTTCTTTTGGCTTTCAGCCATTCAGGGCGCCGAATTGACTCTATACGGCAATTGGACTGAGACCATCACCCGCGATGACCTGGTAGCCGGCGCAGGCAGCGACCTGCGCTCTCCCTTTGCAAGCAGCGTCGCCCAAGCGGCTCTGGATGTTACCCAGACTGGCGGAAACAGTTGGACCCTTAAGGTGAGAATCGGGGGTACGCAATGGCCTGCAGACGTGAGTGTGGCCGTGCGGCGGACTTCCAGCGGGACGGGTGCGGGGGCGATTTCGGGCGGGACCGGCTATCTCCCTGTCACCGGCGCCGATCAAATCCTGTTCACCGGTTCGGGGGACCGCAGCAACATCCAATTACAACTAAAGGCAGAGGGATTTTCAGTCGCGCGGCATTCCCCAGATGTTTACACGACCACACTGGTTTACACCCTTGAATAGGATTGTTCCATTGTGAGGTATCGTTTCGGTAAATACTTTATCTTGGGCGCCCTTTGCGGAGGGTTGGTAATGGCCGCCGCCGCGCAGGCGGGGATCAAGGTCGACGGATCTTTGACTCACGAGCTACGGGTCCATCCTGGTGAGACCTCCCGCAGGGTGGTTACGGTCCGGAACACGGGTTCGATTCCAACGGAAGTGAAGGTGTATCGGCGCGATTACCACTTTAATGCCGATGGCCGCAATGATTACGGTGAACCAGGAAAATTACCTCGCTCCAACGCCGATTGGCTGCAGCTGAATCGGGAGCAGATGCGGATCCCAGCCGGTGGAGCGGCGAATGTCTATTACGAAATTCAGGTTCCCAATGATCCTGCTCTCCACGGCACCTACTGGAGCATGATTCTGGTTGAGCCCGTTGCCGCCAGGGAAGCAGTGGCCCAGGATCTAGAACCAGGAGAAACGCAACTCAGTCAAGTCATCCGCTACGGAATTCAAATTGTCACTCATATCCGCGACAGCGGCCAGGCCGACCTGGTGTTCGAAAACCCACGGCTTGTAAAAGAGACCAACCATCGTCTCTTTATTGTGGACCTGAAAAACCGGGGCACACGCTGGATAAGGCCGCGGCTTTACATGGAACTCCATGATCTCCAGGGCGGCACAATGCAGAAAGTCGAGGGCTCGCAGCAGCGCCTCTATCCGAACACCTCGGTCCGTTCCCAATTTGATCTCAGCGCCCTTCCCCCGGGCGAATACCGTGCGCTGATTATCGCGGACGGCGGTGGTGATGCTTTATTCGGGACCCAGATCGATCTCTCGCTCCATTAAGCCCAGCTTTTAGACGACCTGTCCCGGGCGGATGAGACCTGGAACCACGGCGGTCTTCTCCTTCGATTCTCACCTCGCAACCACGTGGTGGCAGGCCGCCTTGTGCCGGAACCTTGCCGACAAGCGGTGTGGCTCGACAGGAAAGAGGAAGAGATA
This sequence comes from Nitrococcus mobilis, assembly GCA_024102725.1. Classification (GTDB taxonomy): domain Bacteria; phylum Pseudomonadota; class Gammaproteobacteria; order Nitrococcales; family Nitrococcaceae; genus Nitrococcus; species Nitrococcus mobilis_A. Next base: position 2,978 of record JAGFJL010000119.1, on the reverse strand, counting down.
CGGACACATGAGGGCGGGGGTTGTCTTCACTCAAACCGCCTGGACGTTGAGGTGCCTCGGTGCGCTCCTGATGTTCCCCCCGGCCCACCTTTACGCCCAAGTGCATGGGCTTGAAGTCCGGCCGGTCGACTACGAGGTCCGCAGCGAAGAACCCCGCCACCCCGTAACCATTCCCTTCCACATTACCAACGCTACCGGCCGACACCAAACGCTGCAGGCGCGCCCGGTAATGCCACGTCAATGGCGCCTCATCACCCCGGAGCTTCCCTTTGAACTGGCAGCCGGAGAGACCACGGTGCGTTTCGTCAGCTTTTTTATTCCCGAAGGAACGCCGGCGGGAGATTACCCTTTTACTTACGAGGTGTCGTCCCGGCAGCAGCCCGCCGTTCGGGATGCCTATACCATTTCCATCCAAATCGCGCCGATGCCAAAGCTGCAAGTCGCTCCGGTGCAAGTACCAGAGCTGATCATCGCGGGTGACCCCTATTGGGCGGCCTTTTTAATCCGCAATAGCGGCAACGTGCCGCTTATGATCACGTATGCCGCTCAGCATAGCCAAGCTGTGCCGCTGGCACCGGAGTCCGGGCGTCTTCACCTTGCGCCCGGAGAATCCAAACGGGTGGAAGTGGAGGTGAAAACAAAGCCCGTGGAGCAGCCGGAGAATGACTGGCTTACCGTTAAGGCCGGGTTAGAGGAGAAGAAAATCACCAAAAGCATAACCCGCCCCGTTCGCATTCTGCCCCGCGTCAGTGGCTACGAGCAGCGCTACCATACCTTACCCGCCGTATTTAGGGTCATCGGAGTTATGCAGGAACGTAAAGGGGCACGGCATTTGGGGTGGCAGGCGGAACTAAGCGGATATGGGACTCTCGATGAGGCGGGCCGGCGCCATATCGATTTTCTCTTTCGGGGCCCGGATCTGCGGGGCGAGGCCATATTCGGTCAAATTGATGAGTACCGCATTAATTACTCGGACGAGCGCTGGGCCATGTCCCTCGGGGATCAGGTGTATGGCCTCTCACCCCTTACCGAACTCTTTCGCTACGGGCGCGGGGCCCGGGCTGGGTACGATGCCGGGCAATGGGGCGTGCAAAGCTATTATATGCAGGATCGCTTCACTACAGAAGCGCAAGAGGAGATCGCGGTCAACGCCCATTATACGCCTCGCCCCTGGACCCGTCTCGAGGTGAACTATCTGAACAAGCAAGGCCCGTTGGCAAGCAAGGCCCGTTGGCCGGCGATATTTACAGCCTGCGCAGCGACTTGGGATGGGCGTCGGGGTTCAACATGAAACTGGAGCTGGCGCATAGCCAGAGGGATACGGGCGGATATGCGGCCATGGGGCAGATGGCGGATTCCCGTCATCCGTTCCGCTACCAATTCACCCTAATTCATGCTACGCCGGAATTTACTGGCTACTTCCGAGATCAACAGTTTCTCTCTGCAGGCTTCAATTATTCCCTTCATGAACGTTGGAACCTCCGCGGCTCTTTTCAGTTTCAGCGCCATAACCTGAATATCGATCCGGAACGAACCGCGCCGCAGCGGTGGCAGACTTTATTCGGAACCAGCTATCGCCTGCAAGGAGGCACTTCCCTGAGTCTGGACTACCGCCACTGGGAAAATATCGACCGACGCACGGTCTCGAGCTTCGACGCCAACCACTACTCCATCCGAGCGGGAGTGGGGCAGCAGCTGGGCAGCTTACGGTTAAATGCCAACGGGGAATGGGGCATAACCGCCGATCAAGCCAACAAGGACCGATTTAACACCGCTTTATACACGGCGCTGGTCGGCTGGCAGGCCACCCAGCACCAATTCTATAGCGCCTATTTATTTTACGACTATAATATGTTTAATAACATCCGCCAGAGCGCTCAGAGCACTCTCGGAGTCAATGCCAATTATCGCCTTTTTCGGTCCACCCTGTTGGACCTAAACTTACAGCAGAACCAGAGCCAAGGGAGAGACCGTTATAATCTCAACCTCTCCCTGATCCGCAAACTCCCTAAAGGCCAGCAGCTCTCCCTGGCGGTGCGGCAGATTACAGGTGCGCTGGCGCAGACTAATGTAACCATCATCTATACTATTCCTTTCGGGCTGCCGGTGGCCCGTAAAAAGGGCTCGGCCACGCTGCAAGGTCGGGTTTTCGATGTGAAAACGAAGGCTGGTATTGCCGACGTAGTATTGGACCTAAACGGCCTGATCGCAGTCAGCGGCCGCGATGGCTACTTCAAGTTCCCTTCCGTGAAAGAGGGCATTTATTACCTGGGGATCGAAAGAGCCAATACCGCGTTTGATAAGATCGCACTGGTGGATCTACCGATGAAAGTGCAGGTTCAAGGCGGAGCCGATAATAAAATCGAGATCCCTCTCATCCAGGGAGGCACATTGAGCGGACAAATCCGGCGTTACGAGGCTAAGGGGTTGCCTTCCCAGAACTACGCCGTGCGGCCGGTGAATGGGCCGGTGCCCGAAATCGGCGCCAAAGGCACGCGGCAACTGGTCCCGACCGAAGGGCTCCCCAATATCCTGGTTTTTCTAAGCAGTGGCAAACGCCTTCATAAGCGCTTGACCGACGATATGGGTCGTTTCCGCCTCGCCGGCATCCCGCCGGGCCGCTGGACGGTGAAGGTAGCGGAGGAAGGATTACCCGCCAACCGTGAGCTGGATAACCAGGAGCTAACCGTGGACGTAAAACCCGGTGAAGAGACGGAGGTGGAATTTAAAGTGATCCCAAAGGTTCGGAAAATCAAAATGCTCGCCCCATTGAAAACGCTGGCCAGATAGCCGCTTCTGAAAGACTTTCAATACATTGCCCGGTTGGCGGCCATTCCGGGTAATCGATGTTGGCTTAGCGTGAAAGAGGCTGTCTCCGAGACGAGTGTTCCCCTGACCCGTGAAGGCCATAGAGAGTCGTGTGAAACGGATCAGGCGCTCGCAGGGGCGATGAAGCCGAATTTGGTCAAGGCCTTGAT
>JAGFJL010000094.1 GCA_024102725.1 Nitrococcus mobilis | reverse complement strand
GAGCTCATAGAGCATGGCAGTCTCCTATTCGTATTTGACGGTGCTTTCCAGGTGCTCCCAGCCTAAATTGTATGATGCGTTGACATCATCCTATATGATGGCATGATGCTACACATGCGCAGTACAGTGAGAATCGACGACGACCTTCTGACGGAGCTCAAGGAGCGGGCGCGCCGGGAGAACGTATCGCTGACGCGGATGCTCAATCGCATGCTGCGGGAGGGCATTAAGGCTACGCGTGGGCGGCGCCCGCAGAAGGCTCCGTATCGGGAACAGACCGTGTCGATGGGTACGCCGCGGGTCGACCTGGACAAGGCGTTGGCCCTCGCCGCCGGCTTCGAGGATGAGGAGATTCTGCGCAAGGCGGCGCTGAGAAAGTGAAAATCGTCGATCTGAACGTCTTGCTCTACGCCGTAAACGAGAATGCCCCGCAGCACAAGTCGTTGTTGAGCTGGTGGGAGCGTGCGGTCAACGGCGATGAAGCGATCGGCTTGCCCTGGGTCGTTCTGCTCGGTTTCCTGCGCATCGCCACAAATCCCAAGATCTTTCCTCACCCGTTGGATCCTGCCGCCGCCCTCGCCAAGATCCATACCTGGCTTTCTCTCGCCAATACGTCCGTGGTCAGAGAAAAGGACGAGCACTGGGACATCCTCCGCACGATACTGGGTGAGACGGGAACAGCGGGCAACCTCACCACCGACGCCCATCTGGCGACGCTCGCCGTCAGCCATGGCGCCATTCTTGCGTCATGCGACCGTGACTTCGCGCGCTTTCGCGGCCTGCGCTGGGAGAACCCGATCGACGCCCACTGAAATTGGCTCCCGGCTCAGGAAGGACAAACGCCGATCGGGCGAAGCTCGGCTCCTCGCTGGGGAACATCGCCACACTCATTGCTGGACCATGTGCTGGGGGGCAGGGCCAACCTTTGGGTGACCTCAGCGGCAGCTCAATGCTGGATCGACCCGAGAAAAAAGGGTGTTTATTCTTTTTTATAGTTGAGTATAGCTGCGATAGAGGTTCCTCCTATGACCAAACACGTGTTCGTGATCGGCCTGGACGAGCTCAACCTGCGCGAGCTCCAGACCGTGCGCAACGCCGCCGAGTACGAGTTCCACGGTCTCGTCTCCTACGAGACCATGGTCAACCCACCTTCCTACCCAATGGCAGAGATCATGGCGGAGGCCCGCCGCACGCTCACTGAGGCGTCGGGCGTGGACGCCATCATCGGCCACTGGGATTTTCCGACCACCTCGATGCTGCCGATCCTGCGCCGAGAGTGGGGCCTGCCCTCGCCGACGCTGGAGAGCGTGCTCTACTGTGAGAGCAAATATTGGAGCCGCATCGCCCATCAAGAGGCGGTGCCGGAGTGTACGCCGCCTTTTCAGGGACTCGACCCCTACAGCGACGACCCGGTGCGTGACCTGGAGTTGGACTACCCTTTCTGGCTCAAGCCGACCACGGCTTTCTCCTCGTATCTGGGTTTCCGCATCGACAATGAGGAGCAGTACCGTGAAGCCATGGTCACCATCCGCGAGAATATTCACGTCTTTGCCGAGCCCTTCGACTACATATTGCAGCACTGCGAGAACCGCTCGGCGCTGCCGGCGCATGGCAACGGCGCCACCGTGCTCGCCGAGGGTCTGATCGGCGGCCACCTCTGCACCTTGGAGGGGTACGTCTACGAGGGCGAGGTGGTGACCTACGCCGTGCTCGACTCCTTGCGGGGCTCCAACAACGTCAGCTTTCTCAGCTATCAATACCCCTCGCAGCTGCCGGAGGGCATCCAAAACCGCATGCGGGCCCACGCCGAGCGAATTCTCAAACATATCGGCCTGGACCAGACGCCGTTCAATATGGAATTCTTTTGGGATCCACAGACCGACCAAGTCTGGTTGCTGGAGATCAATCCGCGGATCTCGAAGTCGCACTGCCCCATTTTTCAGATGGTGACTGGCGCCTCGCACCACGAGGTGGCCATCGACATCTCGCTGGGTCGACGGCCGGATTTCCCGCGCGCGGAGGGCCGCTTCCCCATGGCGGCGAAATTCATGCCGCGGGTCTATGGCGATGCAATCGTCAACCGGGTGCCCTCGGCGGCGGAGATCGAGGCCATTCAGCGCCACCACCCGGAGTTGATCGTGCATGTCTACGTGGAGGAGGGCATGCAACTCTCCGAGCTCCGCGGCCAGGACAGCTACAGTTATGAGATCGCCGATTTGTTCCTCGGTGGCGAGAGCGAGGAGGAATTGCACGAGAAGTTCCGCGAGACCATGCAGCTGCTGGACTTCCAATTCTCGGAGGTGCTGCCCACGAACTACGGCTAGCCGCCTGCGGAGTTGGCTGCTCAGTCCAGGCCTTCCGATACGTCAGCGGCAGGCCAAGCCGGGCCTCGTGCTGAGCAAAACGGCAAATTTACTATACTAAACTAAAAATACGATGGTTTCCTGAGGTTTCGTACTTGTTCGCAAGGCCAGTCACAGGTGCATGACGGAGCCCCAAAATGTTTCGCGATCAGATCGGTGGCAGCTGGCATATCTTGAAGGGCAAAGTCCGGCAGCAGTGGGGAGTGCTTACCAACCAGGATCTGGATCATCTCACTGAGGGCTATGAGGAAGAGCTGACCGGGAAGATCCAAAAGGCCTATGGAATCAGCAAAAAGGAGGCTGACGAGAAGCTCAGGGAATGGTACCGGCAAAGGAACGCTCCGCAAGATACCGATAGCAGCCCAAATCCTCCTGCAAGTCCATTATCCTGACCCTCGGAAGGGCTTTTGCGTATGCTGCTGGGTGGGAAGGCGTGAGGGTGCAGGAGTGCGGGGAGGCTAGATCCGCCCGTGTACGGCTTCGATAAACACCCGCTGCAAATCTTCGGCCGTGAGCGGTAGCGGGTTGCCTGCCACGGACGGATCGAGTTCGGCCTGCCGGCCGATCTCCTGCGCCCGGGCAGTATCCACACCCAGCCCTGCGAGCGTATGAGGAATACCCAGGCGTTCGCGCAAGCGCAACACCCACTCCAGCACCGCCTCGAACGAGCCGCTTCCGATGTCGAGCGCCTGAGCCACGGGTTCCAGGCGGGCGGCGATCGCGTGCCGGTTGAGGCGCATTACGTAGGGTAGGAGCACTGCATTGGTCAAGCCGTGGTGCGTGCCGTACAGCGCACCCACCGCATGGGCGATGGCATGCACCGCGCCCAGTCCTTTCTGGAAGGCGAGCGCGCCCATGCTGGCAGCGGCGAGCATATGGGTGCGGGCCTGCAGATCGCCGCCGTCGCGGTGGGCTCGAGGCAGCGCGTTGGCGATGAGCCGCATGCCCTGCAACGCGAGGCCGTCGGCCATGGGGTGAAAGCCCGGTGCGCACCAGGCCTCGAAGCAGTGCACGAAGGCGTCCATGCCCGTGGCGGCGGTGAGCGGCGCGGGCAGCTCCACGGTCACCGTGGGGTCCAGGATGACCGCCTGGGGCAGCATGCGGGGGTGAAAGACGATAACCTTACGGTGGCTGGCCGGGTGGGTAATTACCGAGGCTCGCCCCACCTCGGAGCCGGTGCCTGCGGTGGTGGGGATGGCGATCACGGGAGCGATGGCCTTGGTATTCGCCCGCTTCCAGTTCTCGCCTACGTCCTCGAAGTCCCAGATGGGCCGGTGCTGCCCCACCATCAACGCCACGGCCTTGGCTACGTCCAGCGCACTGCCGCCACCGAAAGCCACCACGGCGTCGTGACCGCCGGCCCGATAAGCTGTGACACCGGCGTCGACGTTGGCTTCCACCGGGTTGCCTTGAACCTCCGCGAACCGCTCCGCGGCGAGGCTCGCGTCCCGGAGCGCAGCCAAGGTGTCCTCGATCATCGGCAGCGCTCGCAGACCGGCGTCCGTCACCAGCAACGGTCGGGCGATGCCGAGCTCCCGGCACAGCCTTGGCAGTTCGGCCAGCCGCCCCGGGCCGACCAGCATGCGGTTGGGGAAGCCCCAATCAGCGGTGATCGTCGCAGGATCAAACCCCTTTGTCGTCATACCGTTGTTTCCCCAGAACCGTCGCTTTGTCGCGTAGGGGCATGGAGCGAAGCACACCATCGGTCATTCCAGCTTCAGGTGAAAGCTCTTGGGCCGCGTAAGCGGCTCGTAGCCCAGCACCGAGAGCGTGCATCCATACCCGCTGTGCTTGACCCCCGTCCAGGCCAGCGCGGGGTCCAGATAATCGCAGCGGTTCATGAATACGGTGCCGGTGTCCAACTGCTTGCCGATCCGTTCGGCCGCTGCCACGTCGCGCGTCCAGATGGAGGCGCTCAGGCCGAACTCGCTGTCGTTCATCAAACGCACCGCTTCGGCGTCCGAGCGCACTCGCACCACCCCGACCACCGGGCCGAAACTCTCCTCGGTCATCACGCGCATACCATGGTCCACGTCGACCAGCACTTGGGGTGCCAGATAGGCGCCCTCGGGATCATCGGCCGGAAAGGAGTTGGGGTCGATCAGCGCTCGGGCGCCCGAGCGCACCGCCGCGGCGATCTGCTTCCTGACCAGGGCCGCCGCCGCCGGGCGGATCATCGGGCCCAGTGTGGTAGCCGCGTCCAGCGGATTGCCGAGCACCAATCGCCCCGCCTCGGCCACCAGCCCCGTCACGAACGTGTCATAGACCGACTCGTGCACATAGACTCGCTCCAGCGAGCAGCACGATTGTCCGGCGTTGAAAAAGGCGCCCTCGGCGACACCGGCGACGGTGGCCGCGAGGTCCGCATCGGCGCGCACATAGGCCGGATCTTTGCCGCCCAGCTCGAGCCCCGTGCCGGCGAAGCCCTTGCCGGCGGCGACGGCCCGCTGTACCGCTCGGCCACCGCGCAGCGAGCCGGTGAAGCATACCAGCCGCACGGCCTCATGCTGCATTACCGCCGCGGCGGTGGCATGGCTCAGGTGCAGCGCCTGGAATACGCCCTCGGGCAGGCCGGCTTCGGCGAGCACCCGGGCCAGGCGTTCGGCACAAAGCGCGGTCTGTTGGGCGTGCTTGAGGATCACCGCGTTGCCGGCAACGAGCGCCGGCCAGACGGAGTTCACCGCCGTCAGGTAGGGGAAATTCCAGGGCACGAGGGTGAACACGACCCCCACCGGCTCGCGACGGATATAGCGCCGCAAGCCCGGCTTCGCACCGGGATCGATGTCCGCGAGCGCCGCCGGGGCGGCCTCGATCATGTAGCGGGCGCGCTCCTCGAAGCCGTCGACCTCGCCGCCCCCCTGACGCACGGGCCGACCCATCTGCCAGGCGAGCTCCTCGACGATGGCCTCGCGCCGCGCGATGAACCGGTCCACGGCGGCGGAGAGGACTCGCTGGCGCTCCCCGAGCGGAGTCTCCCGCCATCCTCGCTGTGCCTCGGCGGCATACTCCACCGCCGCCAGGGCCTCGGTGCGCTCGGCCAGCGCCCGCTCGGCATAGATCGAGCCGTCCGCAGGGCTGACGATGCGAAGGGTTTCGGTCACAGTGTTCTCCGTCATTCCCGCTGGCGGTTCTGGCTAGAGCCGCTCGAACCCCCGGTAACGTTCCCAATCCGTCACTGCCGTCTCGAAGGCCTCCAGCTCCACCCGCGCCATGTTCAGGTAGTGCTCGACCACCTCGGCGCCGAACGCCGCCAACGCCAGGCCGCACCCGGCGAACAGCTCCCGGGCCTGGCCGAGAGTATGCGGCATCCGCGGCTTGTCGGCCTGGTAGGCGTTACCGGCGAAGGGGGGCTCCAGCGGGAGCTTGTGATCCATACCGTGGATGCCGGCGGCGATCATGGCGGCGAGCGCCAGATAGGGGTTTACGTCGCCACCGGGCACCCGGTTTTCGATCCGCAGCGACGGTCCGTGCCCGACCAGACGCAGGGCGCAGGTGCGATTATCGCGCCCCCAGGCCACGGCGGTAGGGGCGAAGCTGCCGGCCACGTAGCGTTTATAGGAGTTGATGTTGGGCGCAAAGAACAGGGTCAGCTCGCGCAGTCCGGCCAGCAGACCCGCAACGAAGTGCGTGCCGAGCGCGGAGAGCGCATGGCCCTCGGCCATCACCGGTGTGTCGTCGTCGGCCGAGCGCACGCTGAGGTGGATGTGGCAGGAGTTGCCCTCGCGCTCATTGAACTTGGCCATGAAGCTGAGCGCATAGCCCTCCTGGGCGGCGATTTCCTTGGCGCCGGTTTTGTAGATGGCGTGGCCGTCGGCCGCCTCCAGTACTGGGCGATAGCGGAAGTTGATCTCGTGCTGGCCGAAGTTGCACTCGCCTTTGGAGTCCTCCACCGTCAGCCCCGCATCTTGCATCTCATTGCGGATACGTGCCAGCAGCGGTTCCAGGCGTGCGGTATCGAGCAGCGCGTAATCCACGTTGTAGAGGTTGGCCGGGGTGAGCTCGCGGTAACCCTTGCGCCAGGCTTCCTCGTAGCTCTCGCGGAAGACGATGAACTCGAGCTCCGTACCGGCGTAGGCGGTAAGCCCGCGCTCGGTCAGGCGTTCGATCTGGCGGCGCAGGATTTGCCGGGGCGAGACCACCACCGGCGCGCCGTCCTCCCATTCCAAATCGCTCATCACGAGCGCCGTGCCCGCGTGCCAGGGGATGCGCCGCAGGGTGGCGAGGTCCGGCGCGAATACGAAATCGCCGTAGCCCGTGGACCAGGAGGCGTGCCGATAGCCGGCTACAGTGTTCATCTCCACATCCACCGCGAGCTGGTAGCAACAGCCCTCTGCCTTGCGCTCCACCACCTCGTCGAGAAAGTGCTCGGCGGTAAGGCGTTTGCCTTGCAGCCGCCCCTGCATGTCGACCATGGCGAGCATCACGGTATGAAGCGTGCCGGCCGCCGTGCCGGCGCGCAGCTCATCCAGCGTCAACCGCCCCCGGTGCGCGTGATCGGGCATGTTCTTATCCTCCCGTCATGAGAACCCAGCTGCCGGGTCTCGGCGCGGCATGAGGTTATTCTGCGGCATGAAGCGGAGGAAGCGCTATGGCGGAGATCCTGCGCGCAAGTGCTCGGATGACGCCTTAAGCTCGGGGTGCGCGCTCGTTGTTCGCCGATGACTCCAATTCCGTTTGTTTTTTTGGGTGATAGATGAGAATTTACCCCGCATGGCCGGGGTTGCCCCGGCATAGGATTGCGGGAGGGGGGTCAGAACGCGCTAGCGTGCAATCGCAACCCAAGCGCTTTGATCACCTTGAGCACGGTGGCGAACTCCGGGTTGCCCTCTGCCGAGGGTGTTACACAGGCTCTCCTGGCCGAGGCCCGTGTCGCGAGTAAGCTGGCTCATGCTCTTGGGGTGGGCGATCACACCCAGCACGTATGTAATTAGAAACGGCTCCCCGTCCTCCGGCACCGCCTCCAGGTAAGCGGCTATGTCCCCATCGTCCTTCAGATATTCTGCCGAGCCATAGGAACGTGTTTTCGCAGTGGCCATTTTTACACCTCGTCTGCTATCAACAGTGCGTTGCTTTGTGTCTTCGTTCTGTGTGCCCTTATCGCCACCGCAGGGCAGAGCCATGAGGAATCTATCCATGCTGGACGTAATACACGCCCGATAGCCGGCGCCATGGTTGATTTGCATCTCCGAGACACCTTTTCCCGTTGGCTTTACATCGCCTGGATTGCCAAGCGCTAGATCTCGTTTGCCGCATCCTACGCTGGTCGATCCAGCTGAATTGTAGTGCAAGCCAAGTATTTCCCGATTGTCCTCAAGGTAGATGCTCCGCTTGCATAGGCTGCTTCGATGGCGGCGTTGTTGTACGCCATCACGTGTAGAGTGCCTCGGAGAACTCGATTCGTAGTGGGCGAGGCAGGATGGCCGGTAACTGTGCGCAATATATTGATACAAGATCTGACCCCTAAATCCCATTGAGGCGCTCCGGCCTTCTCGGGACACGCAGAGCGCTCAGTGCGTGCCCCTGGAACGATAATAGCGGCCCTCGACGAAACGGTCGAAGATCTCGTGCAAGGCCGGATGATTGATCTGCTCTGCGCTTTCGTCCGGCTCCAGATGACGCTCAGCGACGTATGTGCCATGGTTGGCATCATGTACGAGTACGTGGTACCAAGGTTTGTCCTTCGGTGGACGGCTCCTTGCCATCATCTCGTACCACTCTTCGGAGCCTTGGAATACAGGGTCGACGTCGACGATCACGCCCCGATAATCGAATAAGGTATGGTGAACCAGCTGCCCGATTGTGAACTTCGGTTGAGTTTCCATCGGAAGATGCCTATCTCACTTGCTTTGGTTACGGCGGTCTTACCAATCGCGCGTATTTTACCCTCTGCCCGCCAGCGCTTACGATCAAACGGTTTACCGATATTATATATACGATAATTGAACGCCTCGATGGTCGCTAGAGCTTGTCATTGCGGTTGCCGAGGATTCGCCGTGCCAACGCTTCCAGACAGGCTATATAGGCGGCCTCGTCGGGTAACACATGATAGCGCTGAGCACGCCATAGGGTTTCGGCAAGGCACTCCATCATGCGGTGTTCCGCTTCGATTCGACCATTGAAATACCCGCTCAGCGCGTTGTGGATACGATACACGCCGCGCGGGCGATCGGCGGCCGCCTGTTCCCGCACAGCGATGTGCAGGGCCATGTGGAGAAATGGATTGGTCTCGCCGTGCTCGGGTCGGTAGTCGCGCTCTAAGGCCTGTCCTTCGTTCTCCAGCAGAGGCTGGTACTCGGGGTGCTCGGTCACCACGGCGGCGATCATCTGCTCCAGCGGTGCCATGGGTAACCCGGCTCGAGCCTTGTGCCACGTCTCCAGGTAGAAGCGGCGGAGCTCACTGCGGTCTTGGCTGAAAAACATCGCAACGCATCTGCCGGTGTGTTGATTGATCGCTTAGTTAAAGTAGGAAAGCAATGCTTGAAAGCAATGCTTGTGCTCGCACCCTCTCTCGATCAGGATCAAGAGAGAGGCTATAGCAACACGGTGCATTGCATCCGCTTCATAATGATACCGTCGGTTGCCGAAGAAGGGAGGAGGGCGAGTCTTTTCCGTGGCGGTAATTGCCTATCGATTCCATATGATGTGTTTAACCGCGTGAGTCGAGCCGTGCCTATCGAATCCTTGGCGCGTTGCTCGGTAAAGTGCGACGCTTCCGACGCCCACTAGCCTTGGATAGGCTCTACTGCCTTCAGCCTCTCGGGCTTTGTTCCTGAGAGTCGCTGGTTCGAAAAAGATCTCGCCCTCGATTAATAAGACAACGAGACCTACCGGATGATTCCATTGGGTGGCAGAAGAGACGTTTGATTTCTTGCGTAGGCCGCTTTGTCCTCGAACTCGCAGAGATCATAGATCACACACGCGGCGCAGCGCGGTTTGCGCGCAGTGCAGACATAGCGACCATGGAGGATCAGCCAATGATGGGCATCCTGCAGGTATTCCTTCGGTATCCACCGTGTCAGCTTGTCTTCCACCTGCCGCGGGGTACGACCTCGGGCGAGTCCGGTGCGGTTGGCGACGCGCAAGATGTGTGTGTCCACGGCCAAGGTGGGCTGGCCAAACGCGGTATTGAGCACCACGTTGGCGGTTTTACGCCCTACCCCAGGCAGCGCTTCCAGATCATGGCGATTGTCCGGCACGAGACCCTGATGCCGCTCTAGCAGGATGCGGCAGCACTCGATGATATTGCGAGCTTTGGCGTTGAACAGCCCGATGGTCTGGATGTATTCCTTGAGGCGCTGCTCACCCAGCGCCCACATGGCGGCGGGCGTATCGGCAACGGCGAACAGCCGCTCGGTCGCTTTGTTGACGCTGCGGTCGGTGGCCTGGGCCGAGAGTATGACGGCGATGAGCAGCTCGAATGGTGTCCGGAAGCGCAACTCGGTGCGTGGGGTCGGATTGGCAGTCTTTAGACGGTGGAAAATGGCGGTGCGTTTCTGACGGTTCATCCGCGGGCGAGCCGTTCTATTTCGGACGGGGGACCAAGGATGTGCCGCGGGCGGCTGCCAAGGCCGCTTGGCGGCGCCGCGCCCGAGCCACGGCCGCCTGAATCACCGCTTTTTTATCGATGTTGGCAAGGTCACGCCCGGGCATCGCTTTCTTGCATTGCTGCCGCTGTTCTCGCTCGTCGCGTTCCCTGGCGAGGCGGGCGAGGCGGTGCTCATAACGTGTGCGCGCGAGATCAGCCTTGCCTCGGAGTTGCTTCCAGCTCTGGAGTTGCGATTTGCTACAAGCAGCGTTCGCCACAGTCGGGTTTTGATCGAGACGAGTCTGGGCGCCCATGTCCTGTGTTACCGGCTGCAGATGGATACAGTCCACCGGGCAGGGCTCGATGCAGAGCGCACAGCCAGTGCATTCGGTGCGGATTACGGTATGCATCTGCTTGGCTGTACCCAAAATGGCATCTACGGGGCAGACCTGAATGCAGCGCGTACAACCGATGCATGCCGTCTCGTCGATCCAGGCCACAGTCGGCTCCGGCGGGAGCGTGCCGTGCTTGGGATCGAGGGGCTTGGGCTTGCACCCGAGTAGCTCAGCGAGCGCGCGTACGGTGAGATCTCCACCCGGTGGGCATTGGTTGATGTCCGCCTCCCCGCGGGCGATCGCCTCTGCATAGGGGCGACAGGCGGAATAGCCGCAGCGCCTGCATTGGGTTTGTGGCAGGATGGCGTCGATTTTCTCGGCGCTGGGCCGCGGCTTGCCGTGGCGGCGGGGTCTCCAGCCGAACAACCGGCCGGCTGCCGCAGCGAGGCGGGTGAGGGCTGTGGCGGGTGTAGCAAGCATGCCGAAACTCACGCGTTATTCAGTCAGCTTCGGCTGGAGCGGATCGAAGAGCCGTATCATCGCACCCTCATGCCGGGTTGGGCTCCCGTATCCGGCTCCAGCAGCCAAAGTTCTTTGCCGCCGGGGCCGGCGGCCAGGAGCATGCCTTCGGAGACGCCGAAGCGCATCTTGCGGGGCTTGAGATTCGCCACCACCACGGTTAGGCGTCCCTCGAGATCGGCAGGATCATAGGCGGTCTTTAGATTGGCGAACACCATACGCCGTTCGCCCCCGAGATCCAAGCTAAGGCGCAGCAGTCGATCGGCCCCGTCGACAGGCCGTGCTTCGGTTATGCGTGCAATCCTCAAGTCGATCCGAGCAAACTGTTCATAGTCGATCGGCTCGGCGATCGGTTCCGGCGTGAACGGTGTATCGGCGCTTGGGCCGGTCATTGCGGAGACGCCCTCTTGAGTTAGGGTCTCCTGAGATTGCTCGATCATACGCTCGACTGCGGCCTTCTCCACCCGGGTCATGAGCGGCGTAAACGAATTGATGGTATGGTCGAGCAAGGGCCGGCTGGCAGCGCCCCAATCTTGCGTCGGCAGGTTGAGGAAGGCCTCAGCGTGCTGGGCCATCCGCGGCAGTATGGGCTTTAAATAGGCCGTTAGCAGGCGGAACAGATTGATGCCCATGGTGCAGATCATTTGCACCTGCTCGTCATATCCGGCCTGCTTGGCAAGCAGCCACGGTTTTTCCTGATCGATGTATTGGTTGGCCTCGTCGGAAAGCGCCATGACCTCACGCACGACTCGCGCGTACTCGCGCTTCTCGTAGAGCTCGGCGATCTGAGCCCCCTGAGCAGTGAACTTGCGATAGAGTGCCGGTGCTGCCAGGGTTGCTGAGAGCCGCCCCGCAAAGCGTTTGTCAATGAAGCCGGCGCAGCGGCTGGCGATGTTGACCAGCTTGCCGACCAGATCCGCGTTCACCCGCTGCGCGAAGTCCTCCAGATTCAAGTCCAGATCGTGCACCCCGCTGCCGAGCTTGGCCGCGAAGTAGTAGCGCAAGTACTCGGGGTTCAGGTGGTGTAAGTACGTGCGGGCCGTGATGAAGGTGCCGCGAGACTTGGACATCTTCTGGCCGTTGACGGTGAGGAAGCCGTGGGCAAAAAGCCGAGTCGGTTTGCGAAATCCGGCGCCCTCGAGCATGGCCGGCCAGAACAGGGCGTGGAAGTAGACGATATCCTTGCCGATAAAATGGTACAGCTCGGTCGCCGAACCCGAGCGCCAAAAGGCGTCGAAGTCAAGGCCTGTGCGGTCACAGAGGTTCTTGAAGCTGGCCATGTAGCCGATCGGCGCATCCAGCCAAACATAGAAGTATTTATTGGGTGCATCCGGGATTTCGAATCCGAAATAGGGCGCATCGCGGGAGATGTCCCAGGATTTCAGGCCTTCATCGAACCACTCTTTGAGCTTGTTCGCTACCTCTTCCTGAGTATGCGCAGGATTGGCCCATTCGCGTAACATGCTCTCGAAGTCTTCGAGCCGGAAGAAGAAATGCTCCGAGGCCCGCTCGATGGGGCGCACGCCGGAGAGCACGGAAACAGGGTCCCTGAGTTCGCCAGGAGAGTAACTGGCACCGCAGACTTCGCAGTTATCGCCGTATTGGTCCGATGCCGCACAGCGCGGGCAGGTGCCCTTGATGTAGCGGTCCGGCAGGAACATGTTCATCTGCGGATCAAAGGCTTGGGTGATCTCGCGACGTTCGATGTGTCCGGCATCGCGCAGGCGTTCGTAGATCAGGGTGGAGAAGTGGCGATTCTCTGCGGAGTGGGTGGTGTAGTAGTTGTCGAATTCAATTAGAAACGCTGCGAAGTCCGCCTGGTGCTCGGCTCCGAAACGTTCGATGAGTTCCTCCGGCGTGATGCCCTGCTCGCGGGCCTTGAGCATGATGGGCGTGCCGTGGGCGTCGTCGGCGCAGACGTAGTAGCACTCGTTACCCTGCAGCTTCTGGAAGCGAACCCAGATGTCCGTTTGGATGTATTCGACCAAATGGCCTATATGGATCGGGCCGTTGGCATAAGGTAGAGCGCTTGTAACCAGTATCTTTCGCGTCATAATTATACGGATCCAGCGTTGCTCGATTGGCAAGCCAAGCAAACAATTATGCCAGATCCAGTCGGTCCGTACCGAAACACGGGCTATCTTATCGAGCAAGTCGTCTGAGAGGGTTCATGCCGAAGCGTGCCTACCGATGGGTAGGTTTCTGAGTGTGGGGTATTGCCGAGTATTTGGGTTTGGGGCTTGCGGTCAGCAACTAAATAATCAATCAATCGCCGTCCGATGGCGCATGTTCCCCAGGCGTTAGCGTAGCATTAAACTTTTCTGCTGTGCTCGTGCCTGCCACGGGTTCGCTGCGCCGTTTCTCGATATATTATTGAGATGGCTGTGGGGCCGGCTTACCTCGGGTGGGGGAAGTTTGCTTGTGCGCGTATCCCCCACCCTCAAGGCAAGAGAAAGGTTTCGCCTCTTCACATTAGTCTGAAATAGTCTGAAATCGCCCCTCCGGAGAATCAAATGTCCGAGTACTCAGTTCCGCTGGTGCTCCAGACATGTGGATCGTGATCATTCTCTAACCATTCCCTAATCTGCCGATCCGCCTCCTCTTTACTGACCCCATAGACCTTCTGGATCTTTCCGGCGAGTTCTTCATAAAATCCCCCCGCAAGGTGATCCAGATCCTCGTGGGTGAACTCTCCCCAGCGCTGCCGCAGGCGGCCCTTGAAAATATGCCAGTTGCCGCTCATCGTGTGCCACGCGTCGTGGACCTGATTACTGTACATCATCTCGTCTCTGTGCATTTCCGCCGACTCCCTGTTCGCATGGACCGA
Organism: Nitrococcus mobilis; assembly: GCA_024102725.1. GTDB lineage: Bacteria > Pseudomonadota > Gammaproteobacteria > Nitrococcales > Nitrococcaceae > Nitrococcus > Nitrococcus mobilis_A. Next base: position 11,542 of record JAGFJL010000094.1, on the reverse strand, counting down.
ACTGAAAAACGATTTACACTCTCCCTGTTCTCTCAAACATTGTCCCTACATTACCCAGTATAGTCTGAGGGTGGTTTTTTTCCTGTGGGAAGGGATAATAGAAATTGGAGGTTAGTTGTATTTTAATCAATGGCTTGGATTGGTCGGCTTGGGAATTGAAACGTTCGATCGAGGAGGGGTGGAAGGAGGCGCATGAACCGTGGCCGGATTGGTTATGATTCGGCCCATAGGTGCGTCCCAAGTGCGTGGCGTGGCTGAGTTGGCAAGTTATTCCAGTAAGTGGCGTTCAAGGGCCGCGCCAATGCATTCAATAGCCTCGGTGACGGTTGCGACGGCATCCGCCGGCGCGCCGGCGCCGCCTTCGCGCAGGATGGCCAGTAGGGCGAGCGTGCTGTCGCCGAGTCCAGCCAACGGGGCGAGCGTCGAACGGACGTAAGCTAAGGGGATCGGGGTCGGGAGCTTTGTGCCGCCGCTGTCGCCAAGGGCGCCGAGCGCCTCCTCGAGGACCTCGGCCAATGAGCCCGCGGCTTCGCGTTCGAAACCGCCTTCGGCGAGGAAGCGGGCCATGCTCAGCTTGCGCTCGGCGGCGGCGAACCGCTGGCGAGCCGCCTCGAGCCGGCGCTGACGCGGGTTGCCGGCGGTTCGCCCCGGGTCCGCCAGTGTGCCATGGAGGGTTTGCTGGGGCGTGTTCATAGAGAGAATGCCCGCCTTGACTAGGCGCTGGATTGTGGCCATGGTCGCGCGGTCGACGATTTCGATATCCGGGCGGTCTTTGGTGCGAGCCACTGCGGAGGCGAGCTCGTTGCGCCGCGCTTCGGCGTCGCCGTGGACGACGGCCAATACCGTCTGGTGCCCCCGCTCGGTGCCGTACACGGCCATGGTCTCCAAACTCTGCGGATGGCGTGCCTCCAGCTCGCGCGGCAAATCCTCCAGGCTCACGGTTAGGGACGGGACTTGTTCCGTGGCCACCGCCTGCTCGGCGAGGCGGGTTTGCATGAGCGACTCCAGCCGTTCGATGAGTATCCTGCGGCCGGAGGGTAGCGCCATTTCGGTTTCACCCGTCCCCTCCAGTACCCCTTCGGCGAGCGAGCGCTTCTGCTCGAGCAGATGTAGGATGCGGTGCTCGATACTGTCCTCACAGACCAGGTTGATCACACTCACGTGGCGTCGCTGGTGTTTGCGCCAAGCTCGGGCGATGCGCTGCTCGAGCCGGGCCGGGTTCCAAGGCAGATCGAGATTGATCACCACGTTGGCGGCCTGGAGGTTGAGGCCGGTGGCGCCGGCATCGCTGGAGAGCAGGAGGCGGCAGGCCGGATCCTGTTTGAAGCGGTTGATCTCTTGGCGGCGGCGCTCCTGCGGCACCTTGCCGGTGTGTAGCGCATAGCCGAATGTGGCCGTCTCCACAAGCTCGCGTACCAGCTCGAGCATGCGTGTCCACTCGGAGAAAACGACAATTTTGTTCTCAGGCTCGACGAGCTGCTCGTCGAGGATCCGACCCAGCTCCTCCAGCTTGGGTGAGACTCGGCAATCGGAGTCCAAGATATAGGGTGTGTCGCAGAGCATGCGCATACAGGCGAGTTGCTGCTGGAGGCGTTGGAACTCGTCGGGAGAGAGGGCACGCCGACGCGCCGCCTGCATGAGACGCGCGACTTTGGCGCTGTATTCCTCGTAGCGCACGCGTTGCTCTTCGTGCATGGGAACGAAATAGGTGTTGACCGTGCGCGCGGGCAACTCGTCCTCCACATCCGCCTTGCGCCGGCGCAGCAGCACCGAGTGGAGGCGCCGGTGCAGTGCGTCCAGGTTTTTGTAGCCTACCGGGCGCCCCTTCTCGTCGAGCTCATAGAAGTCGCGGTTGAAGCGGAACAGCGGCCCGAACAGATGCGGGTCCACGACCTGGGCGATGGAGTAGACCTCGTCGATGCGGTTTTCCAGCGGCGTTCCCGTTAGAACGAAAGCGTACGGGCTTGACAGGCGTTTGACCGCCTCGGCGGTCTTGGTCTGCCAATTCTTGATCCGCTGCGCTTCGTCCAGGATGATGATATCTGGCATTAGCAGGCGCTGTATGTCCTCGCCGTCGTAGCGGACCTGTTCATAGTTGGCGAGGCTGAAGAAGACAGCTTGGCGGTATTGGCGCAGCCGTTCCCCGCGCCGTCCCATGATCACCTGTGCCGGCAAATTGGTGAACCGGGCGATCTGCTCTTCCCATTCGGTTTTCAGGGATACGGGGCTGATCACCAGCACGCGCTCCACCCCCCGCAGCCGGCGCAGCAGCTCGCAGGCGGCTATCGCCTGCACGGTCTTGCCGAGGCCCATCTCGTCGGCGAGGATGGCGCGGCCCTGAAAGGCGAGATGCAGCATGCCCTCCTGCTGATATGTGTAGAGTGGGTAGCGCAGCACGTCGAGGTTCTGCTTGCCGGCGGCGACGTCGGCGAGGAGGTGTCTGCGGTCCGCTTCACGGCGGCGTTGGCGCTGCAGCTGTTCGACCCATGGCGTGATGTGCTCGGAGAGTCGAATCCGTTCCGGACCGAGTCCCGCTTCTTGGACGGCGCGCCCGAGCGCGGGCAGTGCATCCGCCGGCTCACCGAGCAACACGTCGCCGGCGCCGAAAAACGGTCGCATTACTTTGCTGATGCGGTCGTCGGCGTGCAGGCGGTCTGCCCAGAGCACCCGGATCTTCGGGCCTTCTTCGTACTGCTCGCTGCGGTCCAGGTAAACCTCGGTGACGCTCCGCTGCGCCGGCACTCGTTTGCCTCGCAGATATTGGCAGACCGCCTCGATGTGCTTGCAGGTGCCGAGGCCGTTGATCTCGTAATCCACGCAGTCGCAGGAGTTGATCGGCTGCTCCGAAGAGCGGAACTCCACTCGGTAGCTGCGACCCTCATGCGAGCCCACGATATAGCCACCGAAGAAAGCGTCCTTTGCGGTATCAGGGCGGACCTGTAGCCCCTCCGACTCCGCCCGCTGACGGCGCCGCTCGATCTCATCCGCGTCCGTGGTCCGCCAGCCTTCGCCGATCGCGGCGCGGCGGAGTTTGCTCTTGGTTGCCGCCTGTTGCTTTTTTGCCATCGTCTGTGCCGTTCAGGCATTCCTTTGACTGCGTGATCGTAGCGGAACAAGGCGGTATTTGGATACTGCGAAGAAGCCGGATGATTTGAGCACTTCTCGGATAAGCGGCCCGGGTTTGTCGGTTTGCCGGTGCAAGAGGACTTGCAAGGGACGTTGCAAGCGCGCGTGGCTAAGGCGGATACCGTTCCCGTTTGGCGCGTTCAATAGGGGTTTTAGGTTGCTTACCTGTGCCGATGGTGTGCGGCCGGGCGAGACGTCGATAGACGCCTCACCGCCCACGGCGTAGCCGCGCCCGCCGGGTCCGCGCACGGTTGTAAGATTTGCGCCGCTTCGCACCAGTACACTCGCGGCGGTCGCTCGCCCGCAACTCTCGGGTGCGACGGCGGCTGTGTGCCCAGTGGTTGGAAGTGGGGCGGGGAAATAGCGTTGACCATAAATGCGATCTGCATCCTTGCGGGCGTACGCAGGTGGCGTGGGTTGAGCCCGAGCCATGCGATCCGCCGCGCACGGCACTTCGAATAGGGTCTGACGAAAATCAAAAAAGTCAACACTCACTTACCTGTACGTGCAGCGCGCCATGCGAGCACAGTCCCCTGCAATTGGGCAGCGAGATCAGTACCCTGTGTGCCCCACAGCTTGCCAAGCCAGAACCGCATTGCTGCCGACTCGGGCGACGTTAGTTAATAGCCAGCTTCCATGAAGAGTTGCGCACTGACCGCCAACAGAAACACCGCGAATATCCGTTTGAGCACCTTGGCAGGCAGAAGATGAGCGAGCCGCGCCCCTATCGGAGCGATTGGTATGCTTGCCACCACAATACCGCCGACGGCTGGCCAGTATACGAAACCGGTGGCGGCGCTCGGCAGGATCGGTTCGTCCCAACCGGCAATGATGAAACCGGCGGTGCCGGCTATGGCGATCGGAAAACCCGCGGCAGCCGAGGTGCCAACCGCCTGGCGCATCTGTGTTCCGCACCAGCTCAAGTATGGAACCATCAGGCTGCCTCCGCCGATGCCGAGCAAGCTTGACACGGATCCGATTATCAGTCCGGCGCCCGCTAACCCGTATTTACCGGGCAAGCGTTGGGATGAGGCGAGCGGTTGATGATCAAAGGCCATCTGTGCCGCCGTGATCAACATGAATACGGCAAAAATCCGTTTGAGAATGAGTCCGGAAAGCAGCCCTGCGATTTGCGCCCCAAGCAGTGCTCCGATTAGCAATCCAATCGCAATGGGCTTGAAGACACGCCACAGCACGCCGCCGAAGAAAGCGTGAGCACCAACAGAGGAGGCGGAGGTGGCCACGATGCTTGCGAGCGAGCTGCCGATCGCGAGATGCATTGCTACCGACTCGGGTATGTCATGAGTGGTGAAAATGAACAGTAGTGCCGGAACGAGAATCAACCCGCCACCGATGCCGAACAGCCCGGAGGCCAACCCGGCACAAGTCCCTGCGGCCAAATAGAAAAGATAGTTGTGCACGGCCTGTCTTTGCCAGCGATACTGCAGATCCTAGGCTATTATGGCAAACGTTGGCGCACCCATAGTTACACAGCACGCGTTTCAGAGGCGGGCTGGAGGGTGGCGTTGGGCTACGCGCAAACGTATTTGATCTCGTCTATTGATAATTGAGCCCTGTGTTATCCAGAGAGCGGTTGGCCTTGTTGCGTGTATCATCTGGAAGTTTCTGGAGGAAGCAGGATTCGGTCAGCCCGGCGGCTTTTTGACGAGATCGTAAAGTACTGCATCGGGGTAGTGTCTGTCGATGAAATTGCATGCAGAGCACCGGAATTGCTTGTAATTTGTGGATTATGTATAGTATTTAACTATATTTGGCGATATGTGAATGCGACCGATCAATTAGGTTTTATTGGTTTTTATATCTCCGCAGTTTTATTTTTGGTTAATTAATAAAACATCCGATTTTGCAACCTGTAGCAGGAGGGCTGAGCATGGCGAGTGAAGGCTACCATGAGCCAATTGAAGAGCTTTCTGATGAGACGCGTGATATGCATCGCGCTATCGTTTCGTTAATGGAGGAGCTGGAGGCGGCCGATTGGTATAATCAGCGGGTTGCTGCTTGTAAGGACATAGAATTAAAAGCAATATTGGCACACAATAGAGATGAAGAAAAAGAGCATGCCGCTATGGTTCTCGAGTGGATTCGGCGCAGGGATCCGGTTTTTGATCAGCAGTTAAGAGAGTTTCTGTTTACGGAAACACCGATTGTACATGAGTGAGGCATTGCCCGAGCGGCGTGAATTATCGGGCGAGCGCCGGGGGATGTCAGCGCTCGAGTGGTAGCGCGCGTATTCAGCCGAAAAACGCCCGTGCAAATTAGACCCACTGGAGATTGCCTCGTGCCGGCGGCCCCCTAAGTGTCAACCCATCGCGATCGGTAGAGGCACCACCGAAAAACCGCCGCGGCGGGACTGAGCCCGCCCGGCTGATCTTCATCATGGAGTCGACGCAGCGACAGCGGCTGAGTGGCGCTACTGATGTGGCGTAAAATAGGGTCACGCCGCGCCGATGGCAGCGAGACTGATACAGCACTGGAGTAAGCAGACATGCGAGTCGAAACCATTTGCGTGCTCGGGGGTGCCGGGTTCGTCGGACGCCACATCGCCGGCCATCTCGCCAATACTCGGGTAAGGCTGCGCGTTCTGACCCGCAATCGCGAGCGCAACCGGCAGCTGCTACCCATCCCGAACCTGCAGCTAATCGAGGTGGCTAGCTACGATCCAGAGAGCTTGGCCGAACAATTCGCGGGTTGCCAGGCTGTGATCAATCTGGTCGGCGTGCTGAACGAAGGTCGGGGCGCGGGGCATCGTTTCGAAGATGCCCACGTAAAACTCCCAGAGCATGTCATAGCCGCATGCCGGACGGCCGGTGTTGGGCGTCTGCTGCATATGAGCGCTTTGGGTGCCGCGCCGGATGCCGCCAGCCGCTATCAACAGACCAAGGCCGCCGGTGAGCGTGTGGTGAAAGCGGCCCATGGCGAGAACTTGGCAGTTACCGTGTTTCGACCTTCGGTGATTTTCGGTCCGGGAGACAGTTTTCTCAGTCGTTTTGCGCAGCTGTTGCAATTCTTCCCGGTGTTGCTGTTGCCCACGCCGCAGCTGCGGCTCAAGCCCGTTTACGTCGGCGATGTGGCCAAAGCCTTCGTGCAGTCGTTAGAAGAGGAAGCGACCTTCGGGCAGTGTTATGAGCTTTGCGGGCCCAAGGTTTTTACACTACGCGAGTTGGTGGATTATGTCGCGGCGGTGCTCGGTGTAAGGCGCCTCATCATCGGGCTCAACGAAGCCTGGTCGCAGCGTCAGGCGCGTCTTCTCGAGCGCGTCCCAGGCAAACCATATAGCTACGACAATTATCTGTCGAGTAAGGTCGATAACGTTTGTAACGATGATGGTTTGGCCAGGCTCGGAGTCCATGCAACGGCCGCAGAAGCCGTAGTGCCGGGCTACATCGGCCGGCAACACGCCCAGCGACGTTACGATGATTTTCGCCGAACGGCGCGGCGGGATTAGTAGGTGGTTGTCCCCGCAGAGTGCGGCTACCCACGATTCGGACCCGCCAACTGCTCCGGTCGGAGGCGATCGAACATGGCGGTTGTCGCATCCCAGATGGCGGGCTGGCCAAGCCCGGCGCGGTGTGGCAAGGCTCACGGGCGTGTGATCCACAGTTCAAACTGCGCGCTCAGATGAAGCGTGGTCGATAGACCATAATTTTATGGAAACCTATTTGGTCGGTGGAGCCGTGCGTGATCGCCTGCTGGGACTCACGGTCACAGAGCGGGACTGGGTGGTCGTGGGTGCCGAGCCGGCGGAGCTGAGCGCTCGTGGCTTCCGCCCAGTCGGGCGAGAATTTCCGGTGTTTGTTCATCCCGAGACCGGCGAGGAATATGCGCTTGCCCGAACCGAGCGCAAGGTGGGCCGTGGCTATCATGGCTTTATCTTTTATACCAGCCCTGAGGTGACGCTGGAGCAGGATCTGCAACGGCGTGATCTTACGATCAACGCCTTGGCGCAAGATGAGCACGGCCGAGTCATCGATCCATTCGGCGGCCGACGGGACCTCGAGGCGCGTATTCTACGCCATGTCTCGCCCTCCTTCCGCGAGGATCCGGTACGAATTCTGCGCCTTGCACGCTTTGCCGCTCGGTTTGAGCATCTGGGGTTCACCGTTGCGCAGGAGACACTGAAGCTGTGTCGGGAGATGGTGGCGGCCGGGGAGGTCGATGCCTTGGTGCCAGAACGGGTATGGCAAGAGATCGCCCGCGCGTTGCTGGAACCGACGCCTTCGGCCTTCATCCGAGTGTTGCGCGAGAGTACGGCATTGCAGCGGCTTTTGCCGGAGCTAGATCGCTTGTTCGGGGTTCCGCAGCGGGCGGATTTTCACCCCGAGGTGGATACCGGAGTGCATGTCCTGCTTGCTCTTGACCTGTCAGTGCAGCTCTCGGATCAATTGGCGGTGCGTTTTGCGGTGCTGATGCACGATCTGGGTAAAGGGACCACGCCCGCCACGGAACTCCCACGGCACAGGGGGCATGAGGAATGGGGTGTTCCCTTGGTGGAAGCGATTTGCGCGCGCCTGCGGGTTCCGCGTGCTTGCCGTGATCTGGCAAAGCGGGTTGCCCGCTATCATCTCACATGCCACCGCGCGTTGGAGTTGCGCCCGGCAACGGTTGTGGCTTTGTTAGAGGCGTTGGATGTGTTCCGTCGCCCGGAGCAGCTGCCTTCGTTCCTGGCGGCGTGTGAGGCCGACGCTCGAGGACGGGCCAGTTTCGAGCATCGTGATTATCCATCGGCGCGCTACCTTACCGAGGCGTATCGGGCGGCCGCGGCGGTGCCGATACAGCCGTTTCTCGAGCAGGGCTTGCGCGGCCGGGAGATCGGTCAGGCCTTGCAGCGTGAGCGTATCGAGGCGGTAGCATACGTGCGCCGGCGATGGCCGCGACTCTGAGCCACGAAAATCGGCTGTGACGAGGCGAGTTCTAAGGTAAGTTGTTGTTATAAATAGATCAGAAGCAAGACGGCACCCAGGCCTACGCGGTAGATCACGAAGGGGGTGAAGCCGATCCGCTCGATCAGGCGCAGAAACAACGCGACGCAGGCGTAGCCGGTGATGAAGGCCACGAGCACGGCAAAACCGAAAACGCCCCATGGTAGCGTCTGCGGATGAGTGAGGAGGTGCACTAAATCAAGACCGCCGGCAAGCAAGCTTACTGGGATCGCCAGCAGAAAGGAGAAGCGTGCGGCGCTTTGCCGTGATAGACCTCGGAATACCCCTGCCGTCATGGTGATGCCCGAGCGTGAGGTCCCCGGGATTAAGGCGAGTGCCTGTGCGCAGCCGATCATCACCACATCGGCGGTACGGATCTCGTAGATGCTACGCCGGCCGCGGCTGCGGTCCGCTACCCAGAGCAGCAGCCCGAAACCGATCGAGGTCGCTGCGATCACCAGCGGGGTCCGCAGCAGCTCGGCGTAGCCGGCCGCGAGTAGGCCGGCGGCTCCAACGGGTACTGTGGCCCAGACGACCGCCCAGGCGAGCCGGGCATCTTGGTTCGTTGTGCCGTTTCGGAACCAGCCCAGCCAGGCAAGCAGCAATTCTCGTACTTCCTGGCGCAGATAGAGCAGTACGGCCAATAAAGTGCCGGTATTCGTTGCAACATCGAAATACAGGCCTTGATCCGGCCAATCGAACAGGTGCGGCATGAGGATCAGATGGGCGGAGCTCGAGATGGGCAGGAATTCGGTCAGGCCCTGGACTAGAGCCAACCAAAAGGCGTGGAAGTAGCTCATCTTGGATATTAATGGTCGTTTTGTTTGGCTACGGAATCGCTTCTACGGGCGGTATGGCGGCGCAAATGATATAAGGTCACAGGTGAGGTTAGACTCCGGATGAGCACGGATTCGCCTTTGTCGAAGGCGAAATCCGCGGTCGATCGTACCGCTTCATGCACCGCTTGCGAGATGATGACGTCCATGGGCTCGGCGTGGCCGCATAGCCGTGCCGCCACGTTGACCGTCTCGCCGATGGCCGTGTAATCGAGATGATCGCCGCTACCGATGTTGCCGATCACTACCGGACCAGCATGGATGCCAACGCCGACTGGCACCGAATTGCTGCCACTCAGCGGCGGTAAAGCGCCGACCCGCTCCATAATGTCCAAGGCGCAGCTACAGGCGTCATGGGTCATTTCCTCGCCGTCGAAGATCGCCATTACGCCATCGCCGCCGAATTTGTCGACATAGCCGTGATGAGCATAGACGCATTCCACTTGGGTTCCAAGGTGTTGACTGACAGCCCGGAACAGCTCGGTGGGTTCGATACACTGCGAAAGCGCCGTGAAGCCGCGAATATCAGAGAAGAGAACGCATACTTCGCGCTGCTGTGGCAGTGGCGAGGCGCTCGGGTCCGCGGCGCGGCTTTCGATGACCTTGCGGATCCGCGGCGAGATGTAGCGCGCCAAATCGGCGCGGGCGCGCTCAAGTTGCTTATAATAATAGAATTTTTTAATGAGGCCGCCTAAACGGGCAATCACCAGCAGCGGTTCCAGAGGCTTGACCAGGAAGTCGTCACAGCCCGCGGTGAAGGCTGAGCGCAGCAGATGACGGTCTTCGTTGGCAGTGCAGACCAGGATGGGAGTAATCCGAAAACGGGCTTGCTCGCGGAGCCGCCAGCACAGCTCGATGCCATCCATCCCCGGCATTTCCGTATCGAGGATGAAGGCATCCGGTTCACAGTGACGTACCTGCTCCAACGCTTCCGGGGCGCTTTTCGCCACTTCGACGCGATACCCTGCGGCGTTGAGGATGCGGTTGAGAACCGTCCGCGAGAAATGGTGATCGTCAACCACGAGTACAATCGGTTTGCGTTCGTCGCTCACCAGCTTGTCTGCGCCGCCCCCTATTATCTGCAAAATACGTAACTATACAATTTAATATGTGGTTGCGCGTTGGCGGCAGCCCATACGGTTGCTGAAATCGATCCAGCTGAAGCCGCTCAGCGGCATGGGGATGCCACGGCCTAAAGCCAGCACCTTGTAGCGCTCGCCCATTTGGCCCGGAAAGAGCAGTGCCTTGGCCTGCTGGGTAAGGTGTATGGCCTGCTCGGGAGCATGTACCGTCTCGGCCTCCAGCAGGCGAGGCAAGCCGGCGCCGATCAAAAAATGCGCCTGCGTAGTAAAACCGAGCACTTCCAGTCCGGCTTCGATGCCGGCCTGAGCCGCGAGCGTGAAATCGACGAAGGCGGTAATGTCCTGCAAACCGAGCAGCACCAGCGGATCATCATGGACGCGGTTACGATAGTGGCAGAGCAGTGTTCCCATGTGCCGTTGCGGATGATAATACTCGGCCCGTGGGTAACCGTAATCGATAAATAGCGCCACTCCGGCCTCCATCACTCCGGCAAGGCTCGCGATCCAAGGGGTGAGTTGGGGGCACCACTCGGAGACATAACCGGAGGGAAGCCGCCTGCCCAATTCCGCCTCGATATTCGCCACCGCCGCGCCGAGCTCGGATCCCGCCGGCGCGAGCGCCCAGGTCAACGTCACGTCTTCTGCGAGCGTTACCACCTGTTCCTGCAGGCCCTTGGGGGTTATCTGGAAGCGTTTTACGGGCAATGCATCGATTACCTCGTTGGCCAGGACAGCCCCCCGCAGCGGTGTCTGCGGTAAGCGATCGAGCCATTCCACGCGCGAGCGTAGCGCGGGTGCGCTACGAGCGATGGTTTGTGCCTGTTCCTCGCGCAAGGCGGCGCTGACCTCCAGGATGAGATAGCGCTCGGGCAGGCGCTCGAGACGTTCTAGCTCGCTCAATAAATCCGCGGCCATATGGCCGGTTCCGGCACCAAGCTCCAATACCACCCCGCCGTCGAGCGCTGCCAGTATCTGCGCGACTTGTTGGGCCAGCGTACGAGCGAACAGCTCCGAGATCAGCGGTGCCGTGGTGAAATCCCCGGCCGGGCCGAAGCGCCGCTGCCCCGCACTGTAATAGCCGAGACCGGGCTCATAGAGAGCGAGCGCCATGTAGTGGTCGAACGGCAGTCGACCGCCTGCCCGCCCGATGGCCGCGCGGACATGTTCGGCCAGGCGGGCGCTGTGCTCAGCGGCGCTTGGGTCCGGCATAGGCAAGGGCGCACGATGTGCTGATCGGTGCATGATCTTTCTCAGTCGAGCGCGAGCTCGACAACGCGCATGGTCTGAGCGCTGGGTTTGAGCCGTAGCCAGAGCTCATGCAAGGTTCGACCATCCAAGGGGTGGCGGACATCGCCTGCGATGTCCGCCAGCGGCCGCAAGACGTAGGCTTGCTCAAGTATTTCGGGGCGCGGCAGAATCAACTCCGGGCGCTGCATCACGGCATCGCCCCAGATGAGTAGATCCAGGTCGAGGCTGCGCGAGCAGAATTTGGCCGCATTCCGCCGCCGCCCATGCACGCGTTCGATCGCCCGAAGCTCGGCGTTCAATGTCAGTGCAT
>JAGFJL010000090.1 GCA_024102725.1 Nitrococcus mobilis | reverse complement strand
GGCACGGTACTCACGATCTACGGTGATATACAAATCGAGATGCCGGAAGGCATCTCAGCCACTTATGCCGAGGTGCGCGGTTCTCAGTATTACCGTCGTTTCATGCTCGGCCAGGAGATCGAGACCGGGGGGATCACCGCCGAGATGAACAACGGGGTGCTGAGCCTCGTGCTGCCGAAGAAGGCGTCCCACCGACGGCGGCGGATCGAGATTAAAGCGGCTTAGCAGCTAGCCTGCTTTAAGGATAAAGGCGCCCGCTCGGGCGCCTTTATGCTGGTTCCAGTGCAAGCGGCAAAGTGGCAGCCCCAAATCCCTTCGGCACCTGGCCGCGCACCAGATAGGCGAAAGCGATAAGCTTGGCACCCGCGCAGGGCAGAGCACTTCGAGAATCTCCTGCGCCGAGTTCGATTTCAAGCACTACCAACACCCGGTCTGAGTGTGAACCGTCCTAGGATTCCAGAAGACTCTAATCCTTGAAAGATAAAGTTTATGAGGAAGCCAATGAGCTATTTCCCCGGAAGTTTGGTAGCGGGCAGTGCGGAGGGTTTTCGAGCACCAGGGCGAGCACGCGTCGCAGTGGGCGGCGATGGTCTCGATCGGGGTGTTGCCGTATTGCCGGCGCAGTTGCGCGGCCTCGTTTGTGTTTGTAACACAACATATTAAAGCGCTGGCGGCTATACATTGCTACAAAGGCAGCCGGGGCCGACTCCAAGGCCTCTCAATTGCACAAAGCTATCACTGTCCACAGGCGGGATTTCTCAACAGCTTTCTAGCTGGTAACCGTGAATTCGCCAACGTCAAACTATTTACCAGCGCGCATCCTTGAAAATCCTCAGATCGGCCCCTAATGCCTTGGTAGTTAAAGAGCCTGCAAGCTTTGCAGTTTCAATTGGAGGGAGGAGAGTGAGATGAACTTCGATCTGAGCAAGTGGAATCCTTTCCGATTCCTGCGCAAGTCTCCCGAGGAGAAGCGCGCCGGAAGTTCAGTACCGATCGTGTCTCGTTCCAGGGACCCGTCGCTTGCGCAGGGTTTTGAATCGACCGGCTCTATGCCCAACTTGGACGTCTTTCGCATGATGCAAGAGCTTATGCGCGAGCCCCTGAGTGGGTGGGGGTCCTTTGACCGCTGGTTTGGAGACTTCAGCCCCAGTGTTTTCCAGCCACGTGTCGATGTAGTCGACGACGGGGATGCCCTGCGGATCACGGCGGAGCTACCGGGCATGGAGCGCGACGATGTGGAAATTCTTGCCGAGGATGGGTACCTCTGGATACGCGGCGAGAAGAAGCTCGAGTCCCGATCCGAAGAAAAAGGCTGCTACCGGGTCGAGCGCGCCTTCGGTCAGTTCCAACGCGCCATCCCGTTGCCGGAAGGCGCCGACGTCGAGAAGGCGCGGGCCTCGTTCGACAAGGGCCTTCTTACCATCCGCCTTCCCAATCCGGACAAACAGGAAAGCGCCGCGCGCCGGATCGCGATTCAGTGAAAGGCGGTCCCGGTCAACCCGATCGGCTGGCCGGCTTCGCGTGCCGGATCGTTTGCCTGTGCGTGTCCCGGACAGCCGACTCGCCTCTCGAATAAATACCTTGGCACCGCCTCCGCGCGCTCATCAGATCAACTCTCACCGGGGCGCGCGTTCCCTTCGCCTTGTCGGTACCATGCTCGTGCAGTGGCAGGGCCGGGTACCGGTTTTTTGTGAGCCAAGATCGCGGCTCAGCGGGTTTGACCATTGATCCGCTCAATCAGCTCGAGGTCATCGTTCTGCAGCTTGTTCACGCGGTTGGACACCGGCCACCCTATAAGCGCATCCGCCCCACCCCACCTCTAACGCTTGC
>JAGFJL010000073.1 GCA_024102725.1 Nitrococcus mobilis | reverse complement strand
CCGATGACCCATTTGCCGGCTTCCGCCTCGCTGGGCCGCTTGTAGGTCGCCGAAACGCGGATTTGATCGCTGGCCGTGCCGTCCTCGCGGCTGGCGATCAGCTCGAAGATCAGAGGAAAGCCGATGGTACGATCGATGCAGCGCAATATGTCTACTGGTAGCTCGCCCCCCACTCCGGCCTGTTTCAGCACCAGACTGAAGATCTGAATCTCGGGCACCGCCTTTGAGCCCCTTAGGTTCACGGTCTCCGGCGCCAGCTTGTACTGCCAGACGATCCGCGCGACCCGGGTGGTCAGTTGATCACGCACGCGACGGCCCGGCTTCCCGGAAACAACAATACGGTTCTTGGGCACCACCCGGCCAAGGCGGGCACGCTCGGGATAGTCAAACAATGCCGGATGAGCAGACGAGGTCATACCGACCCCTCCTGATCATCCGCAGATTTCGCAGATTCGCGCAGATTGAAAACAAGACGTTTGTGTTGAAGGCTTCTTGCACCGAAGTTGAGTAGCAACCCCTTCTCCAGACCTGACGCTTTCAGGTAGTTGATGACCTGCGCTTCTTCCAGGCCCGACAATTGCCGCAAAGCCTTGAGCTCCACAACCACCGAGCCGTAGCAGACAAAATCGGCCTTGTATCCCGTTTGCAGTGGTTCGCCACGGTAAAATACCGGCAGCGCCTTTTCCCGTTTATAGGGAATCCCGCGTGCCAGCAACTCCCGCTCCAGCGCTTCCTGGTAAACCGCCTCCAGAAACCCCGAACCCAGTTCTCTATGAACGGTCATAGCCGCCCCTATGACGGCATAGGTTTGTTTGTCCCGCTCTGCATAATCTGCGTTCATCTGCGTAATCTGCGGATTCATTCCACCTCCCGCACCACCAGGAAAGACATCAGCTCGAAGTCGTCCAGCCCGGAGATGGGATTGGTCAGCGCGCTGGTCCTGCCGCCCGTGAATAGGCTGTCGAGATCCTTTTCGTCCTGGACCTGAATAATGCTGCGGATGGCCTGATCCAGCAGATCGGAGTAGAAGGCCATATCGCGGCCGTCGTCGGTAGCCTGGTTGAACGGCCGGTAGGCGGCTTCGATGGGCTCGGACCGGCCACGGCAAGCGGCACGCGCCATATCCAGCAGTGGCTTGACCTCGGTATGGTTGGCAACAATTTCGCCGTTTGTCGCGATATAGACCAGATAGAAGGGGTGCAGCCGGTTCTGTTGCTGGATATTGACCGCGTGATTGCGGTTGCGAAGGGTGAAGATCACACCCGGCACGAGCCCCCGCTCGGAATCGGCGGGCACGACGGCGTGCATGCCGCTGGGCAGATTGGCCAGATCACCGTGGGTCTTGATGTAGTTGAGCAAGTCCATGCGGAAATCGTTCAGGCCGAGGTCCGTGATGGAGACGCCGGCCTTAACGTCTTCCATGTCGATTACCTCTTCCTGCAGTCGGCGCAATTGTTCCTTGCGGTAGGCGATGTCGCTGGATTCTGTGTTGAGCAGGTTGTCGTCGCCGGTAGCAGTGGCGTCGACGATCACCATGCGGTTTTCCACCCGTTCCTTGAGGTTGATGTATTCGTCCAGGCTGATGTCTGGCCAGTAGTTGACGAGCTGGATGCTGGCGTTGGGTGAGCCGATACGATCGATACGGCCGAAGCGCTGGATAATGCGAACGGGGTTCCAGTGGATGTCGTAGTTGATCAGGTAGTCACAGTCCTGGAGGTTCTGTCCCTCGGAAATACAGTCCGTGGCGATCAGGATGTCGATTTCGCCCCGCTCATCGGCAGGATGTGCTGCTTCTCTTTGGCCTGCGAGGCAAACAGGGTGAGCAGGGACATGGCGCAATGGTTTGCCGCAAATCATCCCCGCGGAGGTCATTGATATTGTCAATTAGCTTCATACCGGATACACCAAGATCATTATCCCGGTTCATCTGGTGGGCTATCGTTTTCGTTGTCCGGTCCTAATGCAACGTGTTGACGCCTCGTTACCCGACTCCTAGAGCGTGTTATGAACTAAGTCTAACAAATTGTTAATTAAAGGATATTTCTGGTGCCGACCAGACAACAGGTTCTTTTAAATCAGCAGGTTACTCTCAAGTGCATAACACGCTCTAACGTCGCGAACAGATGTAAAAGCCGATGGTACACAAGAGCGGAGCAGGCACTACGGTATTAAGTCACGTAAGCATGCGAACGGCTATCGACCCGTATGCCCCGTTGGTGGCTAAACTGGCAGATGAGCTGGTGGAGGGAAAAGGCCGCCGGACAGGCGGTCAGGAGAAACCATGACAGTCGCCGGACCAAATCCGAGACCGTCGCTGGAGGTGCCGGTTGAACGCTACCGCTTCGAGGACGACGGCACCTTCCCCAACAACGCCCGATTGCCGGTGCTGATCTACCGCGGCGCGCTTGATGACGGCCTTCCGCCGTCCGCACCGGACTTCGAGGCGCTGTTCGCAGCGAATACCTGGCTGCCAGCCTGGCGCAGCGGACTATTCGGCTTTCATCACTATCACAGCACGGCGCATGAGACCCTGGGCGTCTATGCAGGTCATGGGCAGGTATGGCTTGGCGGGCCGAGCTTAGGTGAGTGTGTCTGCGTTAGGCCGGGGGATGTCATCGTCATTCCGGCCGGCGTTGCCCACAAAGACGAGGGATCTTCTATGGACTTCCGACTGGTGGGGGCGTATCCGCGCGGACAGCAGTGGGACATGATGTACGGAACACCGGGGGAACGTCCCACCGCCGAGCGCAACATCGAGCGCACGCCATTGCCGCAGCGCGACCCTTTGTACGGGGCGGACGGGCCGTTGATGCGGTGCTGGGCAGGCCCCGATTAGCAGCCGACTCATCTCCGCACGTAAAATCTCGCCTTGTCCGGCGCTCCCGATTTTTGCTTCACGCAAGCAGATTTCCATTGTCCCATGCTTCCTCCGCAAATGGGCGGCAAGTAAAACACTCCGCAGGCCCAAACCATCGAAAGCCGGGCTCCGACACGTCAATGGCTCTGATGTGGCGCATTCCAGCGTTCATCATCCTGTAACACAGGGCAGATATCGTTGCTCGAATCGAATCGCAACGAAGATGACGAGGTCATGCAAAACTGGATCCGAGCGCTGGCCCTCCATTACGAGCGCATCCGCGCCTGTAACCCCCAAGATTCGCTGCTGATCGTTTTCGATATCGATGGCACGATCCTAGATACGCGCTACCTGCTGCGCTACCTTTTGCAATCCTATGACCACCACCACAACACTCGCCATTGCGCAGGCTTGACATTGGAAGAGCTGGCGATCCACGAGAACCGCCTCCACCGGCTGCTGCAACGTCGCGGCATCGCGGCCGATCAGATCGAGCGCATCGAGGCGTTCTACCGCCGCCACCGCTGGTCCACCAAGGCGGTGTTGGAAGCGCATCGGCCCTACCGCGGCGTGCTGGAAATCATTCGTTGGTTCCAGATGCAGCCGCGCACCGAAGTCGGGCTGAACAGTGGCCGTCCGGAGGGGCTGCGTCTGGCCACGCTGCGTTCTCTAAACGCCTTGGGCGAAGAATACCGAGTCCGCTTCCGCAGTGACCTGCTCCATCTCAATTCGGATCCCGCCGGCCGTGATATCGCCAAGGCAAAAATCGAGGGTATCCATGCGTTTCGTACGGCGGGTTATCGAATCGTTGCCGTGGTTGACAACGAACCGGCAAACTTGGCGGCCGTCACCGAGGCCAATCCGGCGGCGGAGATCCTGCCGCTGCACGCCAGCACCTTGTTCGAATCGAAACGGATGCTCAGCCCGCAAGGGACGGTACGCGGTCATAACTACGATATCACGGCGCTGATTACCGAGCGCCGGTTGCCCCAGCATGTGCAGTTCGTCTGGGCCGGTATCGACAACGAGCGCGAGCTGCAGCGTTTCCTCGCCTCGGAGGTGCACTGGGCGGAGTGCACCGTTCGCCGCAACCTCGTGGACGGCGCGCTTCATACGCAGCAAACCGCCTTCACGCCGACCCTCTTTGCAACGCATGACCACGCTTTACCGTTGGCTAGGCTGCTCGATGCGCTGCGCAACCGCCGGCGCCGACTCCGCCTGGATCTCTCCGCACAACCGGAGCTGCTTGATGCCACCTTGGAGCTGCTGCACGGCTACGATGGTCTGGAGCAAGCCGATTTTTGGTTTGCCGGAACCATGGATGGGCTGCGGGCGAGCGGCTTCAAACGTCTTGCCAATGATTTCATGGGCGCGATCATTGAATGCCGGGCCGATTTCCTGGCGCCATTGGCCGTCGCCGCCCCGAATCGGGCGCGGGGCCTCATTGCCATGCTGCAGGACTGGGGCGTCAACCGCTTCGGGGTCGCCTGGAGCACGTCCCATAAGAGCCGGCTGCTCGATCTCATGGATCGCTGCGAGACCGATGTACATATCATCGGGGTGCCGAATCTGGAAGCCTTCCTGCGAACCAGTCTCCTGCAACCCCGCTCCATCAGCTCGGCATTCGATTTCCAACTCTGGCAACCGAGCAGCCATCGACACCGCTCGAGCCCGATTCGGCCGATGTCCCGGGCCGCGCCATTTTGATTGGTGCTTGATGGAGGGTATTGCTTTATTTGGCAAACGCCCTTCGACAGGGCTCTCCTGAGCTGGCCGAAGGGCTCAAGGAAAACGGATAATTTATTAATCCGTGCTCTCTAAAGCCTACTGGCCTATTTCAGGCCACTTGCCGGTCAGGCTCGGCAATACCCGTGTCGATGTCACGGCTAGCGCCAACATCTGCTGCGGCCAGAAGATCTCCGAGCCGACGCCTCCGGCCAACCGCTCAGTTACGCCGGCCGCCGCCATGCGAATCCATACCCCGGTCGATCCCCATTCGTGGGCTGTGCCCCATGCCGCGGGTCGGCGCTGCCTCGGGCAGCGTAACGCCGCGCTCCTTGGCCCGCACCTCCATCTGCTGGTGATGTTCGGTACGAATGCGTTCACGCTCCTCGGCAGTCTTCGCATTGCGCATCCGAGCACTATACTCCTGCACTTCCTGGTCACTCATGAGTTGTCTGCCGTAGCTGGGTTGGTTATCGGATTGTGCTACGGCCGGAGTGGCAAACGGCGTAAAGATGGCCAGCGATAGCATGACCGCTACAGCGGTCAGAACCGAATTACTCGTCATTTCGCCTTCCTCACCGGTGGCTGCGTTCTACGAACGCGTGTTTCTAATGGATCTTTTACCCATGGCGCCGCCCTAATGCTTTGATCTATGTCAATGGAAAGCAATAAGGCAGGCGCACAGTTAGCTTAACCACCGGATCGAGCGCTTCGCATTAGGGATTCACGTGGGTCACCGACCAGCCATTCGGAGCCTTTTGATAACATACCCGTTGCTGCGGATAGCGCCAGCTTTTCTTCCATAACTCGATCCGCTCCGGTGTGAGGCAATAGCCGCACCAGTGCCGCGGTTTCGGCACCTGCCGGCGGAAATCAAACCGTTGGCGGTACTCCGCTAGCCGGTGTTCGAAATCCTCTCGCGATTCCAACGACTCGGCTTGGCTGGAAGCCCACGCCGCCAACTGGCTGTCTCGCCCCCGCGTGGCCCAGTACATATCGGCCTCCTCTTCCCCGAGCAACCATGCGGTCCCCTCCACCTGGATCTGCCGGGCCAAAGGTTGACAGTAA
The DNA here is from genome assembly GCA_024102725.1 of Nitrococcus mobilis. Taxonomy (GTDB): domain Bacteria; phylum Pseudomonadota; class Gammaproteobacteria; order Nitrococcales; family Nitrococcaceae; genus Nitrococcus; species Nitrococcus mobilis_A. The sequence goes on along the minus strand of JAGFJL010000073.1, from coordinate 11,185 downwards.
AGGCATACGGCCGCGCGTGGATTAGCCGCCAGCTGGATCGCCTTACGGCTATGGCAACTAGTAAAAAACACCAATCCGCTGTCTACGACCGCTTGCAGATACACAGTGCGTACAGAAGGCTGCCCCACCGCATCGACCGTGGCCAAGCTCATAACCATGAGATCGGAAGGTGCGATCTGCTTGGCCTCTTCGACCATATCCCGAATCGCCTGGAGCGCTTGCTTATAAGGGTCCATTCAACCTCCCGGCACGGAGCCGGTCGGACAATAGGCCGAAAAACACTTCATCTTTATAAAAGTATCAGTTCGGCGGAAGGCCGTGTTGACGCAGATCAACGATTCCTAGCCCAAGAACGCACCCAGCGCAGCGGGTTGGAGAAATATTCCAGGTAGGGATGGCTTTGTTCAGCCAGCGCCGAAGGAGGCGCGCAGCCACGCGCCGACCACATAGGCCAAAAGCGCGGCCGTCCCACCCATGATCAGCGTTTCCAGACCACCGCGTAATGCCGCACGTTCGAGATAATGCCCCTTGGCGCAGCCAATCAGCAAAAAGGCTACGCCCGTTGCGGCTGCGCTAAGCGGGAAAAGCGCCGACCGCGAAAGCCCCGGCATGAGGTAAGGAAATACGATATAAGGTGCCAACGGGATCAGACCGACCGCAAGGAAAGCAAAGAAGGTGACCAGCGCGGCCCGCAAAGGGCTGGGCGTGCGCAGTTGCATGCCGTGCTCCTCCGTGAGCATGGTGTTCACCCACAGTTCTTCGTCGCTGGCAATGGTCTCGACGATGGCTTCCAGAATGGCCCCTTCGAAGCCCTTGTCCCGATAGATTTGGCGGATCTCCTCGCGTTCGCCGTCGGGAACGAGCCGGATGTGCTGCTGCTCGATACGGCGAATCTTCTCAACCATCTGGCGCTGACTTTTAGCGCTCTGGTAGTTGCTGACAGCCATACTGAAACCGTCTGCAAGCAGATTGGCAAAGCCCAGAATGACTACCACCACGACCGAAAAGCCGCCGCCGGCGGCACCCGCCACGATTGCGAAGGTGGTGACACAACCATCGATGCCGCCCAGCACGGCGTCGCCCACATAACTCGGGTTTTGCTGATTCTGCAAACGTCGGCGGATGGCGGCCGGCTGATGTTCGGTTTGCAGATTTCGAGTAATGCTGTGCTCGCTCATAGCCCTTGCCAAGACCACTGCTAGGCTGATATTTCCGTTCTTCCCAAGCGAGCAGCCGCTCAGCTCGTGCGCCATCGCCCACTGACAGGGCGCCGCCCAACATACAGCGCGCGAGTGCTCAAAACCCTGCTCTTGTTGCACCGGCGCGCCGCCCGTGCGCCCCTCCAGCAGCGTGTTGATACCAACCGCCCTCTTCCGAGCCGCTTCCTGCCAAGGATCGCAAAGCCGGCATGTCGATCAATTCGACTTCGCGGCCCGATACCGCAATTCGCTCTTGCTCTACGAAACGCTTGAACAGTCGGCTCGTGGTCTCGGAAGCCAGCCCCAGGTAGTTACTGAGATCGTGCCGCAGCATCGGCAGACGAAATCGGGTCGACGACAGGCTACGCTGGGCGAAACGCTCGCTCAAACTAAGCAGCAGGATCGCCAAACGCTGCTCGGCGGTACGCCGCGCGAGGGTTCGCATCATTTCCTGCTCGTTGAAGATCTCGCGACTCATGATTCGCAGCAGCTGACGCTGCAGGCCGGGAACTTCCGTCGAGAGCTCCTCCAGCTGGGCGAACGGGATCTCACAGACACTGGTGGTCTCCAGCGCCACCGCCGTGCATGGGTAGCGGTCGAACGTGATGGCCTCCAGCCCCAATAACTCGCCGGGCAGATGGAAGGCCGTAATCTGCTCCTCACCATCCTCGGTCAGCGAAACGCGTTTCAGCGAACCCAACCGCACCGCATAGATGGCGCCGAAGCGCTCACCCGCACGATACAGTATGCCCCTCTTGGCGAGGGGCCGCCGTCTTCGGACGATCCGGTCCAGCGCATCGATGTCTTCGGGGCTGAGCATCAATGGCAGGCACAAATCAGCCAGATTGCACGTACGGCAAGCCTGACGAATCTCGTAAAGCGGACGCCGGTTAACAAAATGGGTTGAATCCACCATGGCGGACGATCCTACCTCGACTGGTGGACCCTTCCCTGGGATTTGAGAGGCATCCCTTCCTGGGAGCTAGGGCATGAAGGCAATAATTTATTGATTTTACTTAAATTGGATTGGCCTTATCAAAAATCGCAACGTGGTTCTAATACTATTACATGGATAGTAAACGCCTCTCAGCGAGTCAAGGCCATGATGGCCGCCATACTCCGCGATGCTGGCACGGATATAGTATGCCAACTTCAATTGCCGCGCCGGGGTGAGACGGCCAAAATATCGACAAGCGCTAAGCACAGCGCTTCATCGCGCTGCGCAATCCTCCCGCCAGAGGACCCAAAGAGTGCCATCCAAGCAAAACAGTTGAAACCGCCCATCCCTTCCGGCAACAACGATAAATCGCATGCGGGCAAGGAAAATGCCAATTTATGGAGCTTATTACACAATCTGCATTCGGTGAGATCGCCACGCTGTTGGTGATGGCCGCAGTGATCGGCTTCTTCGGGATCATCCTGCGCCAGCCGCTGATCGTCAGTTTTATCGCAGTCGGACTGCTCGCCGGGCCTTCCGCCTTCGACATAGTGCACTCGGACGAGCAGATCGATCTTCTCTCCGAGCTCGGCATCGCGGTTCTTCTCTTCCTCGTCGGCATCAAGCTCGACGTAAAACTGATCCGCTCGCTCGGCATGGTCTCCCTGATGACCGGGCTGGGCCAAGTCGCCTTCACCTCGATCTTCGGCTACCTGATCGGCCTCATGCTCGGACTGGGGCATATCACCAGCCTTTATGTGGCGGTGGCGTTGACCTTTTCCTCCACGATCATCATCGTGAAACTCCTTTCGGACAAGCGTGAGATCGATTCGCTGCACGGCCAGATCGCGCTCGGCTTCCTGATCGTCCAGGATCTCGTGGTGGTACTGGCGATGATCGTGCTCTCAGCCATCGGCATCGGGGCAGCCGACGAACACAGCGGAGCGGCCAGCCTCCTGACCGTTCTCGCCTCGGGCGCGGCTCTGGTGGCACTGGTAATCCTGTTCGTGCGCTATGCGGCCAATCCGCTGACCGAGCGGCTGGCTCGGGCACCCGAGCTTCTGGTCATCTTTGCCATTGCGCAGGCGGCGATATTTGCAGCCATCGGCGATTTCGTGGGGCTCGGCAAGGAGGTCGGCGGTCTTTTGGCAGGCATCTCGCTCGCTTCCACCGCCTATCGCGAGACGATCGCCGCCCGCCTGGCACCGCTGCGTGACTTCCTGCTGTTGTTCTTTTTCATCGCGCTCGGTGCCACCCTCGATCTTTCGCTGCTGGGGGCGCATGTGACCGGGGCAGTGGCGTTCTCGCTATTCGTGCTAATCGGCAATCCACTTATCGTCCTCGCAATCATGGGCGCGATGGGCTACCGTAAGCGGACGGGGTTCCTGGCTGGCCTCACGGTCGCCCAGATCAGCGAGTTCTCGCTCATCTTCATCGCCATGGGCGTCTCGCTCGGCCATGTGGAACCGAACGCGCTCGGGCTGGTCACTATGGTCGGACTCGTAACAATCGCCGCCTCCACCTATATGATCACTTATTCCTACCAGCTCTATGCCGTCTTTGAGCCAGTGCTCGGCATCTTCGAGCGCAAGGGCATTCCCCGCGAGTCGAACGAGGCCGGTGCCCATTTCGGCCAGCACTACGATATCCTGATCTTCGGATTGGGCCGGTTTGGCACCGCCATCGGGCTGCGCCTGAAAAAGCGGGGCTTTCGGGTGCTCGGCGTGGATTTCAATCCCATCGCCGTGCGGCGCTGGCGCACGCTCGGACTCGACGCCGAATATGGCGATGCGACCGATCCGGAATTCATCGTCGAGCTGCCGCTTGCCCAGGCTCGCTGGGTGGTCTCCACCATTCCCGCCCACCCGACCGGACTCACCCACGAGGACACGCGCAACACCCTGATCCAGTTAACGCGTGCGGCCGGCTTCCAAGGGGGAATCGCCGTCACCTCGCACAGTAAGATCGAAACCGAAGAGCTCCTTGCTTCCGGCACGGACACGGTCCTCGAACCCTTCCAGGACGCTGCCGATCGTACGGTGGACTTGCTCGGCGGCGGTGAGCCGAAGGAGCGGACGGAAATTCCGCAGATCGAGACGGAGGGCAAGCAGCTGCCCTAAACGGGGGTGCTGCAATACGCGGCACGGTATTGATCTTAGACAAACACGCGCCAGCCGGCATCCGCTAGCCTGATAATAATCGGCTCACCGGTAGGGAGCAGCCCAATGGCCCAGGATTCGATGTTCAGGTATCTCACCAAGCAGGATTTCTTCGCGGATCTCAGCTCCGATTTCCTCAAATTCCTGGCACGTCATGCCGCGCGACGGCCGCTCCAACGCGACGAGATTCTGTTTCAGCATGGAGATCCGGCCCGCCACTTTTACCTTGTCCGCGATGGCAGCGTAGTCATTGAGATCCCGGCGATCTATGGGCCTTCCCTGGAGGTCCAGAAGCTGGGGCCAGGACAGATCCTCGGCTGGTCTTGGCTGATACCACCGTATCGGTGGCACTTCCAGGCCAGAACCGACGCGCCGACCGAGGTGGTCGAGTTCGACGGTGAGGCCGTGCGGGCCCGCTGCGATCGGGATCCCGAGTTCGGCTACGCCCTGCTGAAGTGTTTTTCCACACTGATGTCTGAGCGACTGGAGGCCGCACGTCGAAAGATGATGGAGGAATGGAACCCGCCCGGCTTTGCATAGCCGGTGCATTATAGCGTGGGACCGCTTCGACCGCGCCAGTGCTCGGATTGCACCAGAGAGAATGCGACGAGCCTCGCCTTTGAGGTAGCAGTCGAAATGGCGGAGATGATGTAGAAATGCACTCTTTTCATTCGACGATTACAGTATCCTGTTCAGCGTTGTCTGGAAGCCTTCGTAGCGCATCCTCGCGTCGGTCTCGTAAAATTAGCTCGATTGCCTTTGCCAAGCTTTCGCGAGCTTTCCTCCTTCGAGCATCCCTGCCCATTCGTTCCTGGTACTTCTGGGCAGTATGCAATGTACCACTCACCGTCATGTTCGAACGATCCAGCCAAGTGCGCCGTCACAGCTTCATCCAGGTACTGTGCTGCTTCAACTATCTCGGGAATCGGACCACGTAGGCATCAGCGCATCATAATCAAGACACTCGGCAGTTTCTGTGGCCGTTTCTCATTCGCCGCCGCGTCTTCGCGGTCGGCTCAAGCGTCTTATTCGTTAGGATGCCTACTCCGCAACCTTAAGGTCTACTCGCATCGCCGCCATCAGATCGTCGTGGGCTTTCGTTCGTGCACTCGTTCCAGGATCGCTGGCCTTGAGACGCTTCAGCGCGTCGACCGTCGCCGGCGACGCCACCAATTGCACCTTGGCCTCCCAAAGCGCGAATTGCTTGGCCTTCTGATCAGACCAGCCCTCTGCTAGCGCGGCGTAGGAGGCAAGCAAGCCATCGAACGCAGTTTTCCGCTCCGTGAAGCGAGTGTCATCCTTCTTTCCTCGGCGCGCGAGCCAATGCTGAACCACAGCCGTCAGAATGGAACCGACACCGAGGCCACCGAGGAACACGACTACCTGTCCTGTATCCAGCATCCGCAGTATCCTCCTGGCTTCCTAACTCAATGTCGACCCCACATACCTCCAGTTGCCCGCGGACAGGTATGCCCTATATTCTCAGCCTGTCCCGGCTACCGCATTGAGGCACAGGGAGATGTGTCTGGCAACTCGGACAATAACCACGGATGGAAAACGGACATGCAGGGACGGCCTCGCTTGTTGGATCAGGTTCGCCATCGCATTCGGTTCAAGCAGTACAACATTCGGACCGAGCGGGCCCGCGTCGACTGGATTCGGCGGTTCATTCTGTTTCATGGCAAGCGGCATCCAGCCGCGATGGGCGCCTCGGAGGTGGAAGCGTTCCTGACCCACCTAGCCGTGAGCGGCAACGTTGTGGCCTCTACCCAGAACCAGGCGCTGAGCGCCTTGCTCTTTCTCTACCGCGAAGTCCTTGATGTGGAACTGCCCTGGCTCGATGGGATGGAGCGTGCCAAAAAGCCATCGCGATTGCCGGTGGTTCTTACGCGGGAGGAAGTCAATTCGGTGCTTGCCCATAGCGCAAGCACCCGAGGGCCGCCGGGCGCGTCCACGGATCACTCTGTGCGACGTTGGGCGTACGCAGACGCGCGCAGCCACTGATACCAGCCGTCCAACCCCTCGCCGGTGCGGGCAGACAGCGCCAGCACCCCGATCTGCGGATTGACCCGGCGCGCATAGCCGATGCAGCGCTCCAGGTCGAAGTCCACATGCGCCAGTAGATCCAGCTTGTTGAGAAGCATGAGCCGAGCGGCCCGAAACATATGCGGGTACTTCACCGGCTTGTCATCACCTTCGGTAACCGACAAGACCACCACCTTGGCCCACTCGCCGAGATCGAACAGCGCCGGGCAGACCAAATTACCGACGTTTTCGATCATGATCATGGAGCCCGGCGGCGGCGCCAGCTCGTCGAGGGCACGTGCCAGCATCGCCGCGTCCAGATGGCAGCCGGCGCCGGTGTTGATCTGCACGGCGGCACAACCCGTAGCGCGGATGCGCTCGGCATCGAAGACGCTCTCCTGATCGCCCTCGACCACGCTTACGGGAATCTCGCCGGCGAGCTCGCGCAGAGTGCGCTCGAGCAATGTGGTCTTACCCGCACCGGGGGAGCTCACGAGGTTCAGCGCCAGGATGTTGTGATCCATCAACCAGGCCCGATTGTGCATAGCCAAGTGATCGTTCTTGGCGAGGAGCGCCTGCTCCAGCATGATCGTGGTGCCCTGCTCCCGGGCTTGGCCATGCGCCTCGTCATGGCGGTGAGCGTGGCCGTGCGCGATAGAATGGCCGTGCTCGTGGTGGGTGGAGCCATGATGGTTTGGGTGCTCATCGACTCCGGCCGACCGTGTTTCGCCAGTGTCCAAATCGGTGAGCCTCGCCTTGCCGTCACCGGAGCAGCCGCAGCTGGTGCACATTACACCACCTCCATAGAACGGATTCTCAGAGTGTCGCCGCCGCGCCACTCTGTTAGGTTCCCCGAGCCGCACCCGCAGTCGGCCAGCAGCTCGTTGAGCTCGACTTCCTCGCCGCAGTCGCGGCAACGTGCCCGGCCCGGCGTCATGATAATCTCCAACTCGGCCTCCGCCAACGCAGTTCCGGCGCTACACGCCTCGAAGCAAAAGCGCAGCGCCTCGGGCATCACGCAGGTGAGCATCCCGACCTCCACTGTGACGCGCCGGATACGGGCACCCTGCGCCTGTTGGCTGCAGACTTCGATGAGGCTCCGAGTGAGGGCGAACTCATGCACGGCACCACCGTGTCAGCAGATCCGCGGCAGCTGCTCGCCGACCAGCATATCGACGATGCGCTCGCCGCCGAAGAACGTGGCCATTACTACAGTGGCTGGCGGCGTTGCGCGCACGGCGCCGATGCGCACGGCCTCGCGGCCGGCCGGATGCGAGCGCATCGCAGCCAATGCCGTATCCGCTCCGTCGGCCGGCACCACCGCCACCAGTTTTCCTTCATTGGCCAGATACAGGGGATCCAGACCGAGGATCTCGCACAGGCCTTTGACCTCCTCGCGAATGGGCAGAGCCTTCTCCTCGATGTGCAGACACAGCCCACACGCCAGCGCGAATTCGTTAAGCACGGTGGCCGCACCGCCGCGGGTAGCATCCCGCAGGCAACGCACGGCCGGGCAGGCCTCTAGAAGCGTATCGATCAAGCCATTCAATGCCTGGCAGTCGCTCGCGATGTCACTCTGCAGTGCCAGATCGCAGCGGGCATTGAGTACGGCGGCGCCGTGATCGCCGAGCAGGCCGTTCACCAAAATCACGTCGCCGGCGCGCACGGCACTCGGGTCCAGCTCCAGGCCGGCACGGATCACGCCGATCCCGGCGGTGTTGATGAATAGCTTATCCGCGGAGCCGCGCGGCACGACTTTGGTATCTCCGGTGACCACCGCCACGCCGGCAGCCGCCGCAGCGGCCTCCATCGAGCGCACCACACGACGCAGGGTCGCCACCTCCAGGCCCTCCTCCAGAATCACGCTGCAGGAGAGAAACAGCGGGCGGGCACCGCCCACCGCGAGATCATTGACCGTGCCGTTGACTGCCAGGGCACCGATGTCGGCGCCCGGAAAGAACAACGGATCGACCACGTAGGAATCGGTGGTAAAGGCCAATCGGTCACCGCAGGCGGCCAACTCGGCGAGCGGGATCCGCGCCTGGTCGTCCAGCGAAGCGAGCAAGGCGTTGTCGAAACCACCGACGAACACATCGTCGATGAGATCGCGCATCGCCTTACCGCCCCCGCCGTGGGACAGCGTGATGCGGGTGTCGCGCAACCGGCCGCGGCGCCGGCGCACGCCCTCTGGCCGTACCGCCTGCGGCTGCGGTTTGGCATCGACGCTCATGACATACCCCTCGCCCGCCCCCTGGCGGGCTCCGAGCGCTGCCCTCGCGCCTTGCCGAGTTGTACGCCAGCATAATTATAATATGCGGCACAGGCTCCCTCGGAGGAGACCATCAGCGCCCCCAGCGGCGTCTCCGGAGTGCAGGCGCGGCCGAAAACCTTGCACTGCCGAGGCTTGATCATCCCCTTGAGCACCTCGCCGCACTGACAGGATTTGGGATCCGCGATCTCGAGGTTGGGCACCGAGAACCGGCGCTCGGCATCGAAGGCCGCGTACGCATCACGGATACGCACGCCGGAGTGATCAATGGAACCCAACCCACGCCATTCGAAAAACTCGCGCAGCTCGAATACCTCCTGCACCGCACGCAACGCCGGGTCGTTGCCGGTGTCGGCCACCACCCTGCGATACTGATTTTCCACCTCGCAACGACCCTCAGCCAGCTGGCGCAGGAGCATCCAGATCGACTGTAGGATATCGAGCGGCTCAAAGCCAGCCACCACCAGCGGCTTACGATAGTGGTGGCAGATGAACCGGTAGGGTGCGGTGCCGATCACCATGCTCACGTGACCGGGGCCGAGGAAGCCGTCCAGAGTCAGCTCCGGGGAGTCCAGGATCGCCCTAATCGTAGGAATAATGGTGATGTGGTTGCAAAATACCGAAAAATTCGCGATGCGCTCGCGCTTGGCCTGCAGTATGGTCATGGCGGTGCTAGGCATGGTGGTCTCGAAACCGAGTGCGAAGAACACCACCTCTTTGCCGGGATTGGCCTTGGCGATCCCGAGCGCATCCAGCGGCGAGTAGACCATGCGCACGTCGGCGCCCTCGGCCTTGGCCTGCAGCAGGCTTTTCTTCGAGCCGGGCACGCGCATGGCATCGCCAAAGGTGGTGAAGATCACCCCCGGATGCTCGGCTAGGACGAGGCCATCGTCCACCCGTCCCATCGGCAGCACGCAGACCGGACAGCCGGGGCCATGCACGAACTCGATCGCCTCCGGAAGCAAGGTCTCCAGGCCGTACTTGAAGATCGAGTGGGTGTGGCCGCCGCAGACTTCCATGATCTGCAGGGGCCGGCGGCGACAGATTTCGATGTCGGCAACCAGCCCCTCGATCACCCGCAGCAGCGCCCGAGCCTTGTCCGGATCGCGAAATTCGTCGACGTATTTCATGGTACCGCTCCCCGCTTCACCTCGCCTTCTGCCACACGGGCTCCGGCATCGTCAGTTCCCCGAACGCTGCATGGTCTCGAGCTCCTGCTGTATCTCACCGAGCTCGGCGAGCAACTGTAATGTCCTGGCTGCTTCGGCTTCGTCGATACGGCTCATGGCGAAGCCGACGTGGACCAGCACCCAGATGCCGAGGCAGGACGCCACCGGATGCTCGGCGTCGACCACGCAGTGGAGGTTGATTTCACGCTTGACACCGGCAACATTGACGATGCCGCGCAAGTTCTCGGTGTCGCTGATTTCGATAATCTGCCCCGGAATGCCTAAGCACATGTCATCACCTCGGTTTCACAAGGCGTGGTCGGTGGCTGCAGCGATCGCCGCCTGCCCGAGCGAGAGACCGCCGTCGTTGGCGGGCACCCGGCAATGGCTGAGCACAGAGACTCCGCGCTCGCGCAGACCTGTGGCTACCGTCTCGAACAGCAAACGATTCTGAAACACCCCTCCCGACAACGCTACCGGACCACCCGAGTGCACGTCGGGCCGCTCGCCAAGCCGGATCACCAAACCCAGCAGGGCTCGGGCGAGTCCGAGATGAAAGCGCGCCGCAACGAGCGCCGGCATGATACCGCGCATCAGATCATCCAGCAGCGCGGGCCACAGGGAAGTGCAATCGAGCACGTGCAACCCATCGTCTGCGATCAGATCGAACGGGTAGCCCTCACCCGCCGCCTCCAGCGCCGCTTGCGTAATGCATGCTTCCAGCTCGACCGCCGCTTGGCCCTCGTAGCCGGCACGCTCGCGGCAGATGCCAACGCTAGCGGCTACGGCATCGAACAGCCGCCCGCAGGAGCTGGTTAGCGGACAGTTCAGGCCCTTGGCGAGCATGGCCTCCAAGGTGGCCAGCGGCCGCGCGCGCAGCCAGGCACAGAGCTCGAGACGGCCGTACTGACGGGCGAAGCGCCGCCAGCCGAGCGCCGAGCGGATATGCGCATAGGCACTGCGCCAGGGCTCGCGGACGGCCTGTGCACCGCCGAGCAGCGGCACCTGCGTGAGGCGGGCGAGGCGGGCGTAGCCCCGGTAATCGGCGAGCAGCACCTCCCCACCCCAGAGCGTGCCGTCATCGCCGTAACCCAAACCGTCCAGGGCGATACCGAGCACCGGCGCGCTCTCCAGGGGCGCCTCGTTGTCGGCCAAACAGGCCGCGATATGGGCGTGGTGGTGCTGCACCGCCACCACCGGCAAGCCCTCGCGCTCGGCATGCGCCCGTCCCAGCTTGGTCGATAGATACTCCGGATGACAATCGACGACAATCCGCTCGGGGCGGTGCGTGAAGAGCGCCCGGTAGCGCGTCAGGTTCCGGCGCTAGTCGACCTGAGTAGCGGCGTCCTCCAGATCGCCCATGTGCTGGGAGAGTATGGCCGCGCCGTCCCGAACCAGACAAAAGGTGTTCTTGAGCTCGCCCCCCA
>JAGFJL010000169.1 GCA_024102725.1 Nitrococcus mobilis | reverse complement strand
CAGCGCCCGCAGCCGCTCGGCCGCGACGGCCGGACTCACGCGCGCCGCGCCGTCCGGCGTTCGCATTTCCGGCGCGCGGATGCGTGCCGTGCTGTTGACGAAGCCGGGGCCGAAGCGACCCCGGTCGCAGAGGAAGTAGCCGTTGACCGCGCCGTTGTAGCGATTCTGGATGCGCTTGAGCTGGCCGTAGCGCTCGCCGGGGCTGGTGTTGCAGCCCACCGCGCAGTGTACGCAGACGGAGGGTGTCGCGCGCAGATCCCACTTGCGGGTATAGGTGCGGCTAAGCGGCTTGTCGGTGAACACGCCGGTGGGGCAGACCTCCACTAGATTGCCGCTGAACTCGTTCTCCAACGTACCGTCGGTATGACGGCCGAAGTAGACGTTGTCATGCATGGCGAAGACGTCCAGATCATCGCCGCCGGCGTATTCGCGATAGAAGCGTACGCAGCGATAGCAGGCGATGCAGCGGTTCATTTCGTGCTTGATGAACGGGCCGAGGTACTGGTTGCGGTGGGTGCGTTTGCTGAAGCGATAGTGCCGGCGGGTGTGGCCGGTGAGCACGGTCATATCCTGCAGATGGCACTCGCCGCCTTCTTCACAGACCGGGCAATCGTGCGGGTGATTGATCATCAGCCACTCGATGATGCTGGCGCGGAACGCGCGCGCCTCCGGGTCGTTTATTGACAACCGAGTGCCGTTCGCCGCCGGCGTCATGCAGGACATCACGATCTGGCCGCTGCGGTCCGTCTCGTCTTGATACTGTTTGACGGCGCATTGCCGGCAGGCGCCCACCGAGTCCAGGGCGGGATGCCAGCAAAAGTAGGGCAGGTCGAAGCCCAGTCCAAGGCAGGTCTCAAGCAGATTCTTCCGTGGGTCGACCGTATAGGGGTGGTCATCGATATAGATCACTGCCATTAGCCGGCCTCCAGTGTGGTGCGGACAGGCTGACGGATACCCGCCTCGAAATCCTCGGGGAAATACTTGAGCGCGCTCTCCAGCGGCCCCATGGCACCGGGCGCGTGGGCGCAGAACGTCTTGCCGGGACCCAGAAAACGGGTATGCCGGTGCAGCATCTCGATGTCGCCGGGCTGGCCTTCACCCCGCGCCAATGCGGCCAGCACGCGTTCCACCCAGGGCAGGCCGTCGCGGCAGGGGGTGCACCAGCCGCAGGACTCCTGCGCGTAGAAGTGCTCCAGATTGCCCAGGAAGCCGAGCAGCGAGGTGCGATCATCCAACACCACCATGGTGCCGGTGCCCAAACGGCTGCCCGCCTGGGCGAGATGGTCGAAATCGAGCGGCAAGTCGAGGTGTTCGGCGACCAGAAACGGCGTCGAGCCGCCGCCCGGCAGGACACCGCGGAAGCGATAGCCGGCTTGCATGCCGCCAGCGTGCTCTTCCAGGAGCTCGCGCATGGAGGTGCCCATCGGCAGTTCCCAGCAGCCCGGTCGATTGACGTGGCCGCTGACGCCGAAAAGCTTAGTGCCGCCGTCTTCGGTGCGGCTGAGCTTGCGATACCACTCGGCGCCGCGATTGACGATGTGAGGGACGTTGCACAGCGTCTCGACGTTGTTGACCACGGTCGGCCAACCCCACAGGCCGGCTTGCTGCGGGTAGGGCGGTTTGGCCCGGGGGATGGCGCGGCGGCCTTCCAGGGCATTGAGCAGCGCCGTCTCCTCGCCGCAGATGTAGCGCCCGGCGCTGGTGTGGATATGGAGGTCGACAGCGAAGCCGCTGCCGAGAATGTCCCGGCCCAACAAGTCGGCGGCGCGGGCCTCGTGGATGGCGCGCTCCAGGTGCCTGGCGGCGAGGCGGTATTCGTCGCGCAAAAAAATATAGACTGTCTGGGCGCCGATCGCATAAGCGCTGATGATCAGCGCTTCGACGAACTGATGCGGGTCGCCTTCCATGAGCAGTCGGTCCTTGAAAGTCCCCGGCTCCATCTCATCGGCGTTGGCCACCAGGTATTTGCGCTGCGGGGCGTCCTCGCCCTGCGGCACGAAGCTCCATTTGGTCCCCGTCGGAAAGCCGGCACCGCCGCGGCCGCGCAGTTTGGAGTCCTTCACCACGGCGATGATCCGCTGCGGATCCATCTCTTGCAGGGCTTTGCGCAGCGCCTGATAGCCTCCGGCGCGCTGATAGTCGCGCAGAGCGAGCGGTTCGCGGTCGGGTTGGATGTTCTGCGTCAACGGGGTTTCGGCCATGAGAGCCTCTGCGCTGGTTGCGGGGCTTCGCTCGACGCCATCCGCCGCGGCGGCCGTCGTTCATTTGTTGCCGGTGTTCTCCCTCAATCGTAGTTCGCCAAAATCGTATCGAGGCACCCAGGGGTTAGATTGCGATGCAGATCATCGTCGATCAGCAACACCGGTGCGCCGTCGCAGGCGCCTAAACAAGCCGTGGGCAGCAAGGTGAAGCGACCGTCGGGCGTGGTCTGCCCCATGGCGATGCCGAGACGTTCGCGCAGCTCCCGGTGCACCGGCTCGTAACCGCAGATCCAGCAGCTGATGCTGTCGCAGAGCAGTATGACGTGGCGCCCGACTGGGTGACGGAAGATCAGATTGTAGAAAGTGGCCACGCCGTCGAGCTCGGCCGGGGAGCCGCCCAGCAGTTCTGCGGCATCGCGCAGCGCCGCATCGTCCACCCAGCCGCGATGGCGCTGGATGATTTTGAGCGCATCGACACTGGCCGCCCGCTTGTGCTCGTAGCGGCTCATCTCGGTCTCGATCGCGCGGCGTTCCTCATCGCTCAGCATCGGCTATCCCTCTTTGTCTGCTTGTTTTACCGCTGGACCGCCGTGGCTTGTCGTCATGATTGGCCTTGCAAGGTTGCGCCACCGCTCAGCGATCGACATCGGCCATGACGAAGTCGATGGAGCCGAGAATGGCGATCAGATCCGCCACCATCAGGCCGCGGGTGATCTCGGGGATCATCTGCAGGTGCGCAAACGACGGCGTGCGGATTCGGGTTCGGTAAGAATAGCTGCTGCCGTCCGAGACCAGATAGTAGCTATTGAGCCCCTTGGTGGCCTCCACGGTGGCGCAGGCCTCGCCCGGCGGCAGCACCGGTCCCCACGAGACGCTCAGAAAGTGCTGGATCAGGGTTTCGATGTCATGCATCGTGCGATCCTTGACCGGCGGCGTGGTCAGCGGATGGCTGGCCTTATAAGGCCCCGCGGGCATGTTCTCCAGGCATTGGCGGACGATGCGCACGCTCTGGCGCATCTCCTCGATGCGCACCGCGCAACGGTCATAGGAGTCCCCGCGCGCCGCAGTTGGAACCTCGAAGTCGAATTGCTCGTAGCCGCTGTAGGGCCGCTGCTTGCGTAGATCCCAGGCCAGACCGGTGGCCCTCAGACCCGGCCCCGTTACACCCCACTCGATCGCCTCGGCCGTGTCGTATGCGCCGATGCCGACCGTACGCGCCTTGAGCGTGCGGTTTTTCATGACGATCCGGTCATATTCGTCCAAGCGTTTGGGTAGGTAGTCGACGAACCAACGCACCAACTTGTCCCAGCCTGCGGGAAGATCCATGGCCAGCCCGCCGATGCGGAACCAAGCCGGGTGCATGCGAAAGCCGCAGACCGCCTCGATGATGTCATAGACGCGCTGGCGGTCGCTGAACATGTAGAAGACCGGCGACATCTGTCCTACGTCCTGAGCGAAGGTGCCGTAGAACAGCAGATGGCTGGCAATCCGGAACAGCTCGCAGAGCATGACCCGGATGACCTTGACCCGCTCCGGAATCTGGATGCCGGCGAGCTGCTCCACCGCCATGACATAGGGCAGGTTGTTCAGCACGCCGCCCAGGTAGTCCACCCGGTCGGTGTACGGAATGTAGGTGTGCCAGGATTGGCGCTCTCCCATTTTCTCGGCGGCGCGATGGTGGAAGCCGATCTCCGGCACCGCATCGATGATCTCTTCGCCGTCGAGCTGCAGCACGATGCGAAACACGCCGTGCGCACTGGGATGATTGGGGCCGAGATTGAGAAATAGAAAATCCGTGCCCGAGTGCTTGCGCGCGAGCCCCCAGTCCTCCGGCCGAAAGCGCAGCGCCTCCTGCTCGCGGTCTTCGCCCGCATCGTCGAGCTCGTAAGGCCCCAGTTCGGTGCCGCGGGCGGGGGCGTCCTTGCGCAGCGGGTGGCCTTCCCAGGTGGGGGGCAGTAGGATGCGAGCCAAATGCGGATGACCCGGGAAGTCCACGCCGAACATGTCCCAGATTTCGCGCTCGTACCAATTGGCCGCCGGCCAGATATCGGTGATCGTGGGCAGCGTCAGATCGTGCTCGGCCAGGCCAACCTTGAGCCGGATATCGGCCGCACGCTCCAGCGAGAGCAGGTGGTAGACGATCGTAAAGTCCGATGCTGGCTGGTCCGAGCGGTGATCACGCACCCGCTCGTCGATTGCGGTCAAGTCGTAGAGCATGCGATAGGGGCTTTGGATCGTGTGCTTGAGGTAGCGCAGGATCTCGCGGATGCACTCGCGCGGCACCCAGAGCGTGGGTATGTGATCGTGCGTGGGCTGCTCGCCGATGGCGATTTCACCGAAGCGTGCTCTAAGTTGGCTGGCGAGCGGCACGGTTTCCAGCATCGTGACCGAAATCCTCCTTCAGATCTGATTGGGAGGGCGAAGGGTGTGCATCCGGCCGCGCTCGACGCGTTTGCGATCGCGCTGGCTGGGCCGCGGGCCTTTTTCCACCCCTTGCGGACCGATCCACCAAGACAACGGCCGCCGGTCCGTGCCGACCGCTTCCTGGAGCAGAATCAGCCCCTCCAGCAGAGCCTCCGGCCGGGGTGGGCAACCGGGCACATAGACGTCGACGGGTAGAAATTTGTCCACCCCTTGCACGACGCTGTAGACATCGTACATTCCCCCGGAGTTGGCACAGGAGCCCATCGAGATGACCCAGCGCGGCTCCATCATTTGTTCATAGAGCCGCTTGATCACCGGGGCCATCTTGCGGAAGACGGTGCCCGAGATGATGATCACGTCGGCCTGGCGGGGCGAGCCGCGCATGACCTCGGCGCCGAAGCGCGCGATATCGTGCGGACTGGTCCAGGCGGTGGCCATCTCCACATAGCAGCACGACAGGCCGAAGTTGAACGGCCACAGAGAGTATTTGCGGCACCAGCCCACCAAATCGTCGAGCTTGCTCAGCAGAAGACTCCGCTCGAGCGCTTTGGAGAAGCTCTCGCCACTTGGCCCTAGCGTTTGCCGCGCGGTGTCGGCTTTGGTCAGAGACCAGCGCATAAGCGGTCAGCTCACCGGCTTGTAGCGTGGGCGGCGTTGACCCTTGCCCCAGTCCAGCGCCCCGATGCGCCACTCATAGAACAGCGCCGCCAGCAGGATGGCCACGAAGACTACGAGACCCGCGTAGCCGGGCCAGCCCAGGTCGCGAAATGCGACGGCCCAGGCGAAGATGAACACGGCCTCGACGTCGAAGATGACGAAGAACATGGCGATCACGTAGTAGTAAACAGAGATTCGAAAGCGCCCGTACCCGACTGGGGTGATGCCGGATTCGAACGGCTCGTTGCGGCCGCGGCCGCTGCGGCGCTCGCCTAACAGGTAGGAGACGGCGAGCAGACCCGCAACCAAGCCGAATACCGCCAGGGCATAGAGCAACAGAGGTAGGTAGTTTGTGGCCGTCGTGGCCGGAACAGCCATGGAGTGTGGACCTCCCTGCGACTGGCAAGTCGGTATCAGCTGAAAGTCAACATGCCCTGGTTGATTGCCCCAACTGGAGAAGGGCCGTGCCGAAGAGCATTTAAACTTCTAGACAATCTTCGTCAAGATAAGATTCCCGAAACGGGGTGAAAAATGCCCCGAGCCGGATCATCCCGAGGCAGCGGCCTATCGGCACTCGGGGGGATATCATCGTCCCGCCAGCGCCTGCGCGACCTTGGAGCCGGGGCGCCGGCCGAGGCGTTTGCAGATCCAGCGTCCGGTGGCGGCCAGGCGCTCCAGGTCCACTCCGGTCGCTATGCCCAGTCCATTGAGCAGGTAGACGACATCCTCGGTAGCGACATTGCCGCTCGCGCCCGGGGCATAGGGGCAGCCGCCCAGACCGGCCACTGCGCTGTCGATATTGGCCAAGCCGAGCTGGAGCACGGCGAACAGATTAGCCAAGGCTTGGCCGTAGGTGTCATGGAAATGCGCCGCGAGGCAGGCTAGCGGCACCTCCCGCGCGACCGCCTCCAGCATGCGCAGGGCCTTGAGCGGCGTGCCGACCCCGATGGTATCGCCCAACGAGATCTCATAGCAGCCCATGGCGTAGAGCTCGGCCGCGACGCGCGCCACCGCCTGCGGCGCGATTTCACCCTCGTAGGGGCAGCCGAGCACGCAGGAGACGTAGCCGCGCGTGCGGATGCCCTGTTGCCGCGCGGCCGTCACCACCGTGGCGAACCGGACCAGGCTCTGATCGATGGAGCAATTGATGTTCTTTTGCGAAAAGCGCTCCGAGGCCGCGCCGAACACCGCGATCTCCTCGGCGCCGGCGGCGAGAGCCGCCTCCAAGCCGCGCAGATTGGGGACCAGCACGGGGTAGCTGACCCCGGCTTTACGCCGGATACCGCTCAGCACTTCGCCGGAGGCGCTCATCTGCGGAACCCACAGGGGGGAGACGAAAGCGCCGGCTTCCACCACCGGCAGGCCGGCGTCCGCAAGTTGCTCGATCAGTGCGATCCGGATGCTGACGGGGACGTTGTGGCGCTCGTTTTGCAGGCCATCACGCGGCCCGACTTCGATGATCTTGACGCGTTGGGGTAGCGTCATGGTTGACCTCTCACCCGTCGATATCATGGCTTGACCTGCCCCGGCCTCGAACGCCTGCCTACGTGCTCGCAATGGCGAGCAGTTCAGCGCCCTCCTGCACCTGCTCACCCTCCTTGAAGCCGATGAGCTCGATGATTCCGTCTGTGGTCGCCTTGATCGTGTACTCCATTTTCATGGCTTCCAACACCAACAGGGGCTGACCTTCGGTAACCTCATCCCCAGGGGTCACTAAAAGCCGTACCACCGTACCCGGCATAGGGGCCTTGAGGCTGCCTTCGCGAATCTCATCTTCCATACCGGCCGTGAGCGGGTCGTGCAACAGCAGCCGGTGACTGAAGCCCTCCCAGAACACGGTGAGCTCGGTGCCCCGCTGGGCCACGGTGGCCGTTACCTGCATCCCGTCCAGCTCCGCATGGATATCGGTGTCGCGCTCAAGTGTGCCGCGCGCGCACACTGTGCCACCGGGTAGGTCCAATAAGTAGTGCTTGGGGCGGTAATGGGCCGTAATGGCGATATCGGCCCGATCATCATGAAAGTGCAGCGTATGGTGATTGTCGTCGTTGAGCACCCAACCGTCGGTTCGATGCCAAGGGGAGTACGGGTCGCCGGAAGCCGCCGCTTGCCGGCGAGCCGTCTCGTCATCGCGCAACAGCACCGCCAGGCAGGCCAGCGCAAGCACTCGGTCGGAGGCCCGGCGCAGCGGGGGAAGCAGGTCGTTGCGAAAACGCTCGATGAAGCTGGTGTCGAGCTCGCCGGCGACCAGTGCCGCATGGCTGGCGAGGCGTTGCAGAAACTCGAGGTTGGTGTTCGTGCCGGTTACCTGAAATTGGGCCAGGGCGTGACGCAGATGGCGCAGAGCACCGGCACGATCCATATCCCAGACGATCAGCTTGGCGATCAGCGGGTCGTAATGGACGCTGATCGCATCGCCGGCCCGCACGCCGGTATCGATGCGCACATGCGCTCCGGTCGGCGGCATGCGCAGGTGGTCCAGCCGTCCCGGTGCCGGCAAGAACTCGTTACGCGGATCTTCGGCATAAATTCGGGCCTCGAATGCGTGACCGCGCAACGCCAGCTCCGCCTGCGACAATGGCAGGTGCTCGCCAGCGGCTATCCGCACTTGCCATTCCACCAGATCCAACCCGGTGACTAGTTCGGTGACCGGATGCTCGACCTGCAACCGGGTGTTCATTTCCATGAAATAAAACGCGCCGCCGGGCTCGACGATGAATTCGACCGTGCCGGCTCCTACATAGCCGATGGCCTGTGCGGCCCGCACCGCCGCCTGGCCCATTTCCCGCCGCAAGGATTCGCTCACCCCGGGAGCGGGGGCTTCCTCGAGCACTTTCTGATAGCGCCGCTGCACCGAGCAATCCCGCTCGAAGAGATGGACCACGCCACCGTGGCGGTCGGCAAACACCTGGATCTCGATATGGCGTGGTTCGAGCAAGTATTTCTCGATCAGCACCCGATCGTCGCCGAAGCTCGCCGCGGCCGCTCGCTTGGCCGCGGCGAGCGCGTCGGCGAACGCTGCGGCCTCATCGACCCGGTGCATGCCCTTGCCGCCGCCGCCAGCCGTTGGCTTGATCAGCACCGGGTAGCCGATCTCATGGGCGGCTTGCGCGAGGGTGCCCAAATCCTGCGTCTCGCCGTGGTAGCCAGGCACGAGCGGCACGCCCGCCTCGCTCATGAGGCGTTTGGCCGCGCTTTTTGAGCCCATGGCGGCAATGGCCGCGGCAGGTGGGCCGATGAACACTAAACCGGCGTCCGCGCAGGCTTGGGCGAAACCGGCGTTCTCGGCAAGGAAGCCGTAGCCCGGATGGATGGCCTCGGCGCCGCTGGTCCGAGCGATCTCGAGGATTCGCTCGCCGCGCAGGTAGCTCTCGCGAGCCGGTGCCGGTCCGAGCCGCCAGGCTTCGTTGCACAACGCGGTGTGGAGCGCCCCGCTATCGGCTTCGGAGTAGACGGCTACCGTATGGATGCTCAACCGGCGGCAAGTTTGGGCCACTCGACAGGCGATTTCGCCGCGGTTGGCGATCAGGATTTTTTCGAACACGCTCGCATTTCCAATGGCCTCATCAATGTGGCCGCGCCTTGAGGCTGCCGTGTCGGGTCGAGCGATCGCCGGCGTTGCGCGGCGCCATCAGGCTGCTGGGGTCTCAGTGCCAGTCGGGCTTGCGCTTCTCCAAAAAGGCGCTGACGCCTTCTTTAGCCTCGGAGCTGGCCCGCTGTTCGGCGATTCGGCGTGCCGTCTCCTCGATCAAGGCCGCATCGATTGCGCCGCTTCCGGCCGTGCGGATCAGCCGTTTGGCGGCGCGTACGGCCTGCGGCCCGTTGTCGAGCACAACCCGCACGAGCGCGGCGAGGCGAGCATCCAGCTGTTGGTTGGGCACCACCTCGTGGACCAAGCCCAGCCGCAGGGCCTCCTGGGCCGTAATGCGCTCGCCGGTGAGAAAATAACGGCGAGCCGCGCGCGCGCCGATGGCTCTGATCACGTAGGGGCTGATCACCGCCGGAATCAGGCCCAGCTTCACCTCCGCTAAGGCGAAAAAGGCGGTATCGGCGGCCACG
This sequence comes from Nitrococcus mobilis, assembly GCA_024102725.1. Classification (GTDB taxonomy): domain Bacteria; phylum Pseudomonadota; class Gammaproteobacteria; order Nitrococcales; family Nitrococcaceae; genus Nitrococcus; species Nitrococcus mobilis_A. The sequence goes on along the minus strand of JAGFJL010000169.1, from coordinate 16,120 downwards.
GCGATATCGCAGGCGGCCACCAGCCCGACACCGCCGCCCAGGGCGGCGCCCTGGACCTGCGCCAGCGTGGGCAGCGCCAGCTGATCCAAGGTCTGCATGAGCCGACCGAGCCGTTGGGCATCGGCGAAGTTCTCCTGCCAGGAATAGGCCGCGGTGCGCCGCATCCAGTTGAGATCCGCCCCGGCGGAGAACGACGTGCCGGCTGCGCTCAAAATCACGAGCCGCAGCCGCCGGTCTTGCTCGAAGCGCTCGAGGGTGCCGGTGAGCTCTGCGATGAGGCGGTCGTCGAAGGCGTTGCGGAGCTCCGGACGGTCGAGCGTAATCCGGGCTACAGGGCCTTCGATCGTGGTGATTAATCGCTCTGTCTGCATTTGCTTGCCATTGCAACCATCGAGGGTGCGCGGTGTGGGGCGATCCCGGCGGATCGCTCGATCGCCCGCTCCTACTACATGCGCAAGACGCCGAAACGGCTCGGCTCGAGCGGCGCATTGAGTGCCGCCGAGATCCCGAGCGCCAGCACCATTCGCGTATCCGCCGGATCGATCACGCCGTCGTCCCAAAGCCGAGCCGTCGCGTAGTAGGGGTGGCCTTGCGCCTCATACTGCTCGCGAATGGGTCGTTTGAAGGCCTCCTCGGCGGCGCTCGGCCACGTTTTGCCCTGGCGCTCCCGTCCCTCCCGGTGGACCTGAGCCAATACGTTCGCAGCCTGTTCCCCGCCCATCACCGAGATGCGGGCGTTCGGCCACATCCACAGCAGGCGCGGCGCATAGGCACGCCCGCACATCCCGTAGTTACCGGCGCCGAAGCTGCCGCCGATGATGACCGTAAATTTCGGCACCCGAGTGCAGGCCACGGCGGCGACCAGCTTGGCGCCGTCCTTGGCGATGCCGCCGGCCTCGTATTTGCGGCCTACCATGAAACCGGTGATGTTCTGCAGGAACACCAGCGGGATGCACCGTTGGCTACAGAGCTCCACGAAGTGGGTCGCCTTGAGCGCGGACTCGGAGAAGAGCACGCCGTTGTTGGCGAGCACTCCCACCGGGTAGCCATGAATATGGGCAAAGCCGCAAATCAGCGTACTGCCGTAGAGCGCTTTGAACTCATCGAGCTCACTGTCATCGACGATGCGCGCGATGACCTCGCGCACGTCGTAGGGATGCTTGAGATCGGCCGAGACCACGCCGTGCAGCTCGCCGGGATCGTAGCGGGGCGGCCGTGGCTCGCGCACTGTCAGCTCGCAGCGCTTGCGGGCTTTCAGATGGCTGACGATGCGGCGCGTGATGCCGAGTGCATGGGCGTCGCTGAGCGCGTAGTGGTCCGCGACCCCGGAGGTTCGCGCATGCACTTCGGCGCCACCGAGTTCTTCGGCGGTGACCTCCTCGCCGGTGGCGGCCCGCACCAGCGGTGGGCCGCCGAGAAAGATCGTGCCCTGGTTGCGCACGATGACGCTCTCGTCGGCCATTGCCGGCACGTAAGCGCCGCCGGCGGTGCACGATCCCATGACCACGGCGATCTGTGGGATGCCGGCCGCCGACAAGTTGGCCTGATTATAAAAGATGCGCCCGAAGTGATCGCGGTCCGGGAATACTTGATCTTGGCTGGGCAGGTGGGCACCGCCGGAGTCCACCAGATAGATGCATGGCAGGCGGTTTTCGGCGGCAATCTCCTGGGCTCGAAGGTGCTTCTTGACGGTGAGCGGATAATAAGTGCCGCCCTTGACGGTCGCGTCATTGGCGATGACCATGCACTCGCGCCCGACGATCCGACCGATTCCGGTGATGATGCCGGCCGCGGGTATGTCCTCGGAATAGACGCCGTGGGCCGCAAGTTGGGAGAGTTCCAAAAACGGCGAGCCCGGGTCCAGCAACACGCGAATGCGATCCCGCGGCAGCAGCTTGCCGCGCTCCAGATGGCGGCGGCGGGCCGTGTCACTGCCACCGCGTTTGACCCGCTGGACCTGGGCGCGCAGGTCATCGGCCAGCGCGGCCATGGCGGCGCGGTTGCGGCGAAATTCCGCGGAACTCGTATGGATTTTGCTGCGAATGACGCTCATCGCTGCTGCGCTCGGGTGATCCTCCTGCTTACCGACGATCCGGGCACCCTCGTAGCCGTTACGCACTCTCCCGGAATAGCTCGCGGCCGATCAACATGCGCCGGATCTCCGAGGTCCCGGCGCCGATTTCGTAGAGTTTGGCATCGCGTAACAGGCGACCCGCGGGGTATTCGTTGATATAGCCGTTGCCGCCTAGGATCTGAATCGCCTCCAGCGCTGTTTGCGTGGCACGTTCCGCGGCATAGAGGATGGCCCCGGCGGCATCCTTGCGCGTCGCATCATTGCGATCGCAAGCCGCACCCACGGCATAGACATAGGCCCGGCAGGCCTGCAGATGGGTATACATATCGGCGAGCTTCGCCTGGATGAGCTGAAATTCGCCGATCGGCTGGCCGAACTGCTGGCGCTCATGGGTATAAGGTAAGGCCACGTCCAGACAGGCCTGCATGATGCCCAAAGGCCCGGCCGCGAGGATGGCGCGCTCGTAGTCGAGCCCGCTCATACGCTCCCCGGCGCCGGCATTCTCCTCGCCGAGCACGTTCTCCGCCGGCACCGGGCAGTCGTCGAATACCAGCTCGCAGGTATCCGAGCCCCGCATGCCGAGTTTGTCGAGCTTTTGCGCCGTGCCGAAGCCCTGATAACCACGCTCGACGATGAAGGCCGTGATGCCTTTGCTGCCGGCTGCGGGGTCGGTTTTGGCATAGACCACCAACGTATCCGCCTCCGGACCATTGGTGATCCACATTTTGGTGCCGTTGAGGCGGTAGTGATCTCCTTGTTTGTCGGCGCGCAGCCGCATGGCAACGACATCGGAGCCCGCACCCGGCTCGCTCATGGCGAGCGCACCCACGTGCTCGCCGCTGAGCAGCTTGGGCAGATAGGCGTGCTTTTGCGCCGGTGTGCCGTGCCGGCGGATTTGGTTGACGCAAAGATTGGAGTGTGCGGCGTAGGACAGGCCTACGGAGGCGGAGGCGCGGCTGATCTCTTCCATGGCGATGATCTGTGCCAGATAGCCCATGGCACTGCCGCCATACTCCTCCTCCACGGTGATGCCGAGCAAGCCGATCTCTCCCAATTTGGGCCACAACGCGCGCGGGAAGGCATTGGTTCGATCAATTGCCTCGGCGTGCGGTGCAATCTCGTTGGCGGCGAACTCCCGCACGGAGCCGCGGAGCATATCGAGCTCTTCGCCGAGCGCGAAATTCAGGCAAGGCAGCTCCATCGCGGTATCTCCCGGTGGGTATTCATCCTCTCGTATGCAAAGCGAACGCAACATCGATATTGGTATGTGGAGCGGATCCTGCCGGATGTTCTCCCTTTGTGAATCGCTTAGGCATCGACCGGCGCCGCCCGCTGCACGCGCACTCGCTTTTGCTTGAGGATCGTCTGGCAGCGTCGTTTGGATTCCTCCAGCTCGGTAAGCGCATCTTCCACGTCCTGGCGCTGGCGCAGCAGCATCTGACGTTTTTCCTCGAGGATCTCGAGGTAACGCTCAGGTTGGCGCTCCTCGCCCTGGACGAGCTCATAGAGCGCGCAGAGTTCCTTGATTTCGGCCAGCGCCATACCCAAACGTTTGCCGCGTAATATGAGTTTCAGACGCGTGCGCTCGCCACGGCGGTAAACCCGCCGCTGCCCCATTCGCCGCGGTCTGAGCAGCCCCTGCTGCTCATAGAAGCGCAACGCCCGGGTGGTTAGACCGAACTCCGCTGCCAGCTCGCCGATGCTATAGGTGGTGGCGTTCACCAAATCGTATGGCTCTGGTTGGGCGTTGACTTTGGTTGTACATTAAGTAATTGTCGTTTAGGTAAACGTTAATGTACAGAATCACGGATTGCCGTTCGCGAGCAGGGAGCTTTGCGAGGGTGGCGCATCGCCTTACACCGAAGATTTTGACCATGATAAAGGGCCGCGGGCGTGTTTTTTCGTAAAACTAGGCTCCCTAGGGAAGCAAGTGCTTTGTTTGATCATTTCTGGTAAGGCATTAATTTAAAACCAATTAATTATATGGGCTCGCCTTGGTCGGTGTAGAGGAATAAATCAGAGCTTCTCGAGGTGCTCGCGGCGTCAAACCAATTCGTCTGCCACGACTTGGAGAACCATCCATGGGTTTTCGGGATATTCTGGTCTTTGTCGATGAGAGCGCGCAGAACGGGCAGCGGCTCGAGCTTGCCATCGAGCTGGCGCAGCGGACCGATGCGCATCTGATCGGACTCGCCGTGACATCGGCGGTGCTCTTGCCCGAGTTTTCGTCCGATTTTTTCCCCCAGGATCTCATCAGCCGCCAGCGGCAGGCCGCCCGCGAACGCGGTGAGCGGCTACGTCAGGGTTTCGAGGAGCGCACCGCGCGTGAGGCGATAAGCAACGAGTGGCGGGCCGTCGAGCCGCTGACCTCCGCCGCCGTAGTAGAGGCGGTGGCGCTGCAGGCGCGCTATGCGGATATCGTGGTGGTCGGACAGACCGATCCCGATAATTCCGAGATGGGGCTTGCGGGCGATTTCCCGGGGCAGCTGGCCCTCATGGCCGGCCGACCGGTGCTGGCCGTGCCCTACGCTTGGCGTGCGCACCCCATCGGCAAGCGGGTATTGGTGGCATGGAACGCCAGCCGTGAGGCGACGCGCGCGCTCCATGATGCGCTGCCGTTGCTGCGTGCGGCCCAAGAAGTGCGCGTGCTCGCCTTGACTCCGAAGAAGGGTGGCGTACCCGCTCCGAACGATCTCTCCGGTAACGACATCGTTACCCATTTGACACGGCACGGCGTGTCGGCGCAGATCGAGCATGGCACGCTCGATAATACCCGAGTGGGAGCCGCCATCCTCTCGAGCGCCACGGATTTCGGTGCCGATATGATGGTTATGGGTGCCTACGGCCGTTCCCGGATGCGGGAGATCATCCTTGGCGGTGCCAGTCGCAGCATCCTGCGGGAAATGACCTTGCCCGTACTGATGGCACATTGAGCCTCGGTGCACCACCGGTCTTAGAGGTGAAGGGGTGTGCGCTCGCTTCGGCAGGTGGCGCGACCGAGGGTGATTGCTGACGCTGCAGGACGGGCCGGCCACGCGGAAGTCAAAGATGGGTAAGCTCGGCGTGGTCAAGCGCGCCGTTATGGGGTTGAGGGTGGGGCCAAGGTTCGGCGGACATCACTCAAGGGGCTGGTAGACATCCGTGTTTTCGGGTCCTATGACTTTGAGGTGTGCTACGGTGCCTTTGTTTATCCGGAAAATAGAGTGGTCTAGGAGAATATACGTTCCAGGAACCTCCACCTTGAATTCAACCCCGGAGGCACCCCCCGATGGAATGCTGGTGGTTTGTACGTCGTGATTCGTCAGACTAAAGGAGCCTTCGACGAAAACCCGGTCAAAATGCTCGCCAATCACATGGAAACTTGAGATCAGGTTTGGACCGATGTTGCCGATGAACATTCGGATGGTGTCACCCACGTGCACAGTATCGCCGTAGACTCCTAATGTCCGGTTGCCGCTGACGGCATTGGGGCGGCCATTGAAAACTACGAAGGTAGGCTCTTCGAGCATTCCGTACTTTTTTGAATGGCTGAGATGACCTCTGTTTTTCAGAGCTAGGGCTGCCTTGCTGCCACCCAAAGCCGTGTAGAACTCGCTCTGCATCAAGTAATATTCGTGGTCCACATCGCGAAGCCCCTTACGGGGTTCCACGACGAGCAAGCCATACAGCCCGTGTTCGATATGGGTCGGTATCGGCGGGGCAGCGCAATGATAGAGATAAATTCCCGGTTTGAGTAATTTGACTCGAATATGGCTCGTCGAGCCTGGCAGAGTGGTTAGGTTGGCTGCCCCTCCACCTGGACCGGTTACCGCGTGAAAATCCACATTGTGTGCAAATGTATTGTTTTTGGAGTTGTGCAGGTAAAAATCTATTTCATCTCCTGACCGGGCTCGGATCATCGGTCCGGGTATTTTGCCGTTAAAGGTCCAGAATTCCAGGGTGGTTCCCTCGGTAATCTCTGCCACGACTTCCTGAACTTTGAAATGGACCTCGATCATGAGGGGGCCGTGGCGATGTTCTACCGGTCTTGAATACGCTCCGTCCTCGTATAGCGTGTAATTCGCAGAAGGCGGCAGGTTGGCGGGGTGTCTTGAAATCTCCTTTATATGCAATGGCTTGGTACGATTTTTGGCGATGCTTGGTTCCGCTTGAGTCGACGTTGCCTTATCGGTCGAGGGTGGCTCCTTAGCGTTGGAAGCAATACCCGCACACACAGCCAGCAGGGACAGCAGTCCCGAGCCGAGGATAACGAAGCGTCGGGCCAATGCTTTTATGGACTGCAGCCAAGCCATGCCATTATTCTCCGAGCTCATGCCGGCACACATCCAGGTCCTCGAGCGGATTCGGTATGAACTCAGGGGGCGGGGTGAAGTAGACCGCCACGCTCGCATCGGTGACCTCGGTAAGGCTAGACGGCCGCCACTGCGGCTTGCGGTCCCGATCGATGAGCCGTGCGCGGCTGCCTTCGGCGAAATCGTGGTGGCGGGTGAACTGGACCGACATGACGAGCTCACGCATGAACGCTTCTTTTAAGGAGAGGAAGCGGCCGCGACGATACTGCTCGAAGATGACCCGGGCGGAGGTGGGTGAGCCTTCGAGCAGGGCTTTGACGCCCCCGGCGAGCCACTCGTCAGCGGCTGCCTGGCTTTGCAGCTGCGCAATGAGGCTCTCGAGGTCGTAATGGTCGGTGACCCGATCGATGAGATCCCGGTGCGCGAGCACGTTGGATGGTGGACAGGCGCCGCGGCTCGCGTCGGCAAAGCGGCGCAGCAGTGCTGCGAGGTGGCTGCGGTTGCGCTCGGGCGTGGCGCTCCAATTCACCTCGGCGAGGGCGGTATCGAGCCCGGGGCGGTGCTCGGCGCTTATGAAATAATCGGCGAGATCGACATAGAGGGCATCGCCGGCGTTCATTGCGGCGCCGGTGAGCCCGAGAAACAACCCTACCCGCCCGGGCATGCGGTTGAGCAGCCAAGTGGCGCCGATATCGGGATAGAGACCGATTGTGATCTCCGGCAGGGCGATGCGCGAGGTCTCGGTGACCACCCGGTGGCTGGCGCCGGCCATGAGCCCCAATCCCCCCCCCATGACGATGCCGTGCCCCCAGCAAAGCAGGGGCTTGGGATAGGTGTGGATCAGGTAGTCGAGCCGGTACTCCGTTTCGAAGAAGCGCTCCGCCACCGGGTTCGGACCGCCGGGATGCGCACGCATGGAATCGTACAGGCCGATCACATCGCCGCCGGCGCAGAACGCTTTCGTGCCACGGCCCTCGAGCACCACGCAGGCGAGCGCCGGATCTTGCGCCCAAACGGCGAGCTGTGAGCGCAGGGCGTCGATCATGGGTTGGCTGAGCGCATTGAGCGAGTTTTCGGCGTTGAGCCGGGCGAAGCCAAGCCGGCGGCCGTTCGTGGCCGGACGTTCCTCGAATATCACGGGCTGACCGCTCATAGCGTTTCCTGTCGTTCGCCGCAAGGAGGCGTTGTCGAAATGCCGATCGAGGCCGCCTAGACGGCCATGCCAAGGCCTTTTCTACTTAGATAGCTCGTTGGCTATGTACCTAAAAAGCGAGCGCCTGTGAAAAGGCCTTCTAATGGATGATAGTTCCGTGTAATCGCCAGCGCCGAGAGAAATAGTTCAACTACCCGGCGCAGCCATGGCGCGCGGATGGCGTTTCTGTGGAAGAGGATGAACCGACGAGCCCATCCCAGATGGGCCTGCTCGGTGCGGATACTATAGTGGTGGAAGCGGACGCGATCGTGGGCCCGATCGAGCGGGCGCGGAGCGGGTTCTCTCCGCGGCCTTCGGCTGTTCCGGCGGCGGCTGAGCTTAGGCATAGTCCTTTCCAATCCAGAAACGAGCCCGAAGGCGGGGGGAGGTGAGCGCGTGTACTACCTCTGTAATCTCGTGCGGCCCGCCATACAGTTCAACGAAGCCATGCGCGATCGATGGAGCATCGAAAACCGCGCATATTATGTGCGCGGCACTCAATTTCAGGAAGATATCTGTCGCATTCGTCGCAATCCCTGCATCTTCGTGCTACCACGCTCTTTCGCACCCAATCTCATGCGGTTCAATGGCGTGGAGAATATCAGCCAAGGGCTGTACGACGATGCGCTGTGCCTCGATCGGGTGCTGGCCTTATAAGAGGGACTCTGGCAGTGAACAGTCCAGGTGGTTGATCCCCTAGCAAATTCCGGCCTTTTCCTGCCCTGCGACAATTTGTCGCATTCTCAGCGCCCTGCCGTGCTTGTAAATTTACGCATTCGATGAGTCCCCGACTCTGCAACTGGATGACATTGCACTCAAGGGTACGGCACGCGTCCTCTGCCCTTGATTTTGTCTCGAGAGGAAAGAGACAGCGGAAATCAGAGGCCATAGATGAGATGACATACCGGAAATCCGTCCTTCCCGCTCTCTTTCTGCTCTTAACGCTGCCGGCCGCCGCCCAGCCCGTAAAGCTTCCCGCCGTCGTCGTTAAAGGCTCGGCCGAAACCGATCGGAGTTTCAGCCCGTCGCTGACAGCGCCGGATATCGAAGTCGCGCGGGAACGCATCGAGCGCACACCGGGCGGCGTGGATGTGATTGATGCGGAGGAATACAAAACGGGCCGTGTGTCCACTCTTCAGGATGCGCTCAAGTTTTCGCCCGGCGTCTATGTGCAGCCGCGCTTTGGCTCCGAGGAGTCCAGGCTTTCGATTCGCGGCTCCGGCCTCCAGCGCACATTTCATCTGCGTGGCATCATGTTGTTGCAGGATGGCGTGCCCATCAACAAGGCTGACGGCGGCGGCGATTTCCAGGGCCTGGAGCCGCTGGCCACACGTTACATCGAGGTCCAGCGCGGCGCGAACGCATTGCAATACGGCTCGACCACGCTGGGCGGTGCGATCAATTTCGTTACGCCTACGGGCTATGATGCCGCGCCCTTTCAGTTGCGCGTCGAAGGCGGCAGTTTCAATTACTTGCGCGGGCAGGCCAGCGTCGCGGGCGTGGAGGGCGATGCCGATTATTATCTGTCGCTCAGCCATTTCTCGCAGGAGGGCTTTCGCGACCATGCCGAGCAAAGCACCCAACGGTTGTTCGGCGATGTGGGTTATCGCTTCAGCGAGAATCTCGAATCGCGGCTGTATTTCTCGGGCATCGTCACCGACTCGGAACTGCCGGGCACTCTGACCAAGACGCAACTCAAGGACGATCCCCGACAGGCGAACGCATTCAACGTAATGGGCGATCAGAAGCGCGACTTCAAACGCGCGCGTGTTGCCACCAAGACCACTTACCGGTTCGGCGACTCGCGCATCGAAGGCAGCCTGTTCTACACCTACGAGCACTTGCACCACCCGATTTTCCAGGTGCTGGACATCGAGTACAACGATTATGGCGCCTATCTGCGCTATATCTCGGAGTCTGAGCTATTCGACCGGCAGAATATTTTCACGCTGGGATTTTCGCCCCAGCGCGGCACCGCGCGCGACGACCGCTTCGCCAATGTCGGTGGTCGGGAAGGCGCACGCACCAACAGGCTCTTCCAGATCGCCGAGACCTACACGCTGTTCGCCGAAAACCAGCATTACCTGATCCCCAAGCTTGCCCTCGTCGTCGGCGCGCAATACACGCTCGCCAGGCGTAAGTTGCGCGACCGCTTCTTCGACGACGGTGTGGATAACAGCTTCGATCGCAACTACTGGAACTTCAGTCCCAAGCTGGGTGCGCGCTATGAGTTCACGCCGCACAATCAGATTTACGGCAACATCAGCAAGAGCTTCGAGCCGCCGAGTTTCACCGAGCTCTCGGGCGGGCCGAACGTCACGCAGAACAGCGCACAGAAAGCCTGGACCTTCGAGATCGGCACGCGCGGCGACATGCAATGCCGCTCCTGCCTGCCGGGCATGACGCACCTTGGTTGGGATTTGACCTATTATTACGCCGACGTGAAAGACGAATTACTCAGCCTGGTCGATCCCACGACCGGCCTCCCGCTGGGTACCGTCAACGCGGACGACACTGTCCACCAAGGTGTGGAGGTGGGTTTCTCACTGGAGTTCCTGAACACTCTGACCTTGCATAACGCTTATCTTTGGAACGACTTCCGCTTCGATGACGACCCCGTCTTCGGCGACAACAGACTCGCCGGTATCCCCGAGCATCTTTTGAACACCGAGCTTGTCTATCGGCATGCAAGCGGATTCTACGGTGGCCCGAACTTTACCTGGTCGCCCTCCGAGTTCGCCGTGGATCACGCCAACACCTTGTTCAACGACAACTACGCCGTGCTGGGCTTCAAACTGGGTTACAAGCCCAGCACGCTCCAGGGATTCAGCGGCTTTATCGATATTCGAAACATCCTCAACAAGAGATATGCGGCCGATACCGGCGTGCTCGCCAACGCCAACGGAATGGACGCCGCCGCCTTCCTGCCGGGCGACGGCGTATCGGCCTACGCGGGCATCGAGTGGCGCCTTTGAGAAAAAAGAAGGCTCCGAGAAGCTTGGCGGCTACCTTCGGATTTTAGTGGTCGCCCGCGAAAGCAGCCCGCCGGAACATAACAAAGTTACCCGAGCACCGCTACTAGGTATTGGATCAATACGACACCTCCCACCCCGCCGAAGGGCAGCAAGACCGCCTTGACGACCGGTTGCTGGATGAACGGGACGAATGCGCCTTTGCGTAGGTTGCGAATTTCCTCGACGCGCAGATGAATCTGCTCGGCGTGTTGAGCCGGCACGGATGGATCTCCTTTGACTCGGACACACTCATTCGTCAGCCGCTCTATGGCCCAGGATCGGGCTTTCTCGGCCGCTCGCTCCAGAGCGATGCCACAGGCGGCGGCGAAGGTGAACAAAAGCGTGAACACCAGGACAAGGCCGATCGGCATGTTCCAATTATCGAAATAGGGGAGCCGCGCGAGGATCATGATCGACAGGACGATGAATGGAAAGACGATCAATTGACCGATCACCCCGGTTCGTTCCGCTATCAATTTGATCTTGAGCGACGGCCCCCAATACGTCTCCTCCACTCGATGCGGCTGGGAGGGACGCTCTATGATTTCCCGTTGCCAAGGCAAATTCTCATCGGCGAGCTGTCTTATGAAGCGCACGGCGAGGCGGCTGGCGTCCACCACAAAGAAAACCAGCGCGACCATCATGCCCACACTGACAATGAGCATCCCTTGGTCAATCAGGCCGCTGATCTCGCCACGATAAGGCCGGCTCGGCGGCCCGAAGGTGCGGATTAACAAGCTCCCAAGAAGCAGGAACAAAACCACATAGAGAAGCGTTCGTGCGATGCGGTGCCGGCACGAGCCCAACGCCAAATATTCCTGCCACAAGGTATCGACGCTGCGTTGAGCAGCGCCATTGCGCCCCCACCCATACAATGCCAGCCTCGACAATGTTCCCGGCTCTCTGACGAGGTCTTTGGTCGGGCGGCGGGATAAGGAGAATTGCCGGGCTACGCGTTCATTGTCGATGTCGATGTCGTGCTTCGCCTTCCAGAAGAACACCAATGAAAGCACGCTTGCCAAGCCCCTGAGTAACTCAGTGGGCCAGATGCTGACACCCTCGAGCCACAGCAGCGGTTCTTCCGCATACCGATTCGAGCAAAGCAGGTGGCCGACCACTGAGGTGAACAGGATGAGTAGAACCACGGGTGTCATCACCAGGAGGGGATGGGCGCGGACCTCGCGGACCAACGCGTGCATAGCCTGCGCCACTGATTCGCTCGCAAGGTAGAGCAATCCCAACAGCAACACCGGCACCGCCAAATACCAGCCCGCGGCCGGGAACGGTCGGCGGCGTGGCGGATGGATGCTGAGGCTATTGTCATTCGGGACGGTCAAGTCGATGGGGCCGCTGCGCCCGATTTCAAAGATTCGCGGCGAGTGAGCAATTGATTCGACAATGGCCTTTGGGTCTGGTGGGCGATCGGTCGTTTGCGGATTCTGCTGCAAGCGCTCCCCTAGTCGCTGTGTGATATTCCGCGTTTGAATGGACGTGGGGGGATCCAAAGCCAGCTGGGAGGCGGCATAAAACAGCGAGGTTTGGTAGCCGTCCCGGAAAGGGGGGATATCGCCCTGGAGCGCTCGGTTTAGCTTCAAGCCGAAACCGGAGGCTACGATGAGGTTTCTCGTCCATTCGTACTCGGCCGGATGGGCCAGGCGCGCGTCCAAATCCGTAGTGAAAAAAATGGCCCTTGGGAAGCGTTTCTTTAGGGCCTGCAGGATCAGCAGCTTGTCGTAGACGTCGCTGCCGAGCACGCCGATCGCTGTGAGCGTTTGCTTGGGCTCTTTTTTCGACAATTCCGTCTGCAGCGTATAGAGGCTTTGGGAGAGCCGGTGCAGATAATCGAACTGGCCGCGGCCTTCCGGGCGTTCGATTCGCTCGGCGGTCTCTTCCTTGTCGGTAGCGCGTCCGGTATTTCGATTCTCCTTATCCGGCATGCCCGGGAGTTGACCGTCTATACCACGGAGATAGCTGAAACGATGAACCCAGCCAGGCTGCTCGTAAAGGCAAGCCTCGTTGGTGTCGGCACTCCTCTTGCCCACGCCACAGTGCCAGTCTTGCACGACACCGGTGAACGCCGCCGGCAAGGAGCGGCCATAAAAACTATCCCATTCCGCAATGAGTGCAATATGATCCGTGTGATCATCCTCTGCATGCTGCTCATGCTGCTCATGCTGCTCATGCTGCTCATGCTGCGAAAACTGCTCGCTCTCGTTGCCTGGCTCGCAGATTTTCCTCAGCTGACTCCGGCAGCTATCCTCCTCGGGGCTGCAAACGGCGTCGATCCCGCGGCGTCTTAGCTCACATATCAGCGCTTCAGCTAGATCCTTGTCCGTCGCGATAGTCCGCAGTAAGTGCGTTTCTATTGCCCCATTTCGCGGCTTCGGCAAGAATTCATCCGCTACCGTCGCGGACGGCGAATAGATTTCCACTTCATTGGAAAGCGCTGTTCCCTTGTTTTGGTTGAGTTCCTTCATCATCGCCTGGAGGGTGGTCGATCCGGCCGGTCCCAGGATTTTGAACTGCAGATTGGTTTGCCCTTCCCGCACGAGTTCGATCAGCTCATTGAGCCTAGTAAGCGGTTCGTCGTGGAAGGCATCGTCGTCCAGCCACAACAGCAGCAAACGCGGTCGGGGCTCGGTGTCCCGTGACGGGATGGGGCTGAACCATTCATAAGGGATGCGGCGTGGCAGCCGCCGTTTGGTATTTCCCGCGGCTTCGCGGGTCGCCCCCTTTGGCTCGAAATAGCCGATGTGCTCGGAATCATCGGGGCTATATTCGGCCCGGCCCAATGCGGATATGACGGCGTAGCGGCTGCGCAACCGCCACTCACGGTATTCGGCATAGGGACCGCCAAATACCATGACGCCCATGACGATAAGCTTTTTATCCTCACCGCGGCTACCTGCTTGACCCAAATAGGTATTGATTTGAGATTGCAGCGCCCGGGGGGTGTGCCGCGGATTCTGCTTCGTCTGAGCGGAGGACTCCAGGGATTGGTCCGTTGCCTGTTCGGCATTGCGGCCTTTGTACAGGGACACGGCTGCGAACGGGTCCTGCCACAGGCGCGCCGGTACGTCCTCCGCGCCGCGGGCGGCAAGCTCCATTTCTTCCCTCGGCGCCGCCGGCCGAGAGCCTTTCAGCGGAACGTGCTGATAGAGCGCGGCGCTGAGCAGCGCCAACAAAACAACCACCCCGGAAAGTGGTAAGGCTGGACCTTGCCGCTCCGGTGTTTCCATGCGACGTCTCCCTGGCACCGCTCAAGGCTGCCTGTCCAAAGAATATAGCCTCAAGGGGGTGCTGTTTCGACCGGATGTGCTACTTACTTGAGCCCTCGGTGTCGGCTTGGTGCAAAAGGAATATTGGAGATGGAGCACAGCACGACCGTAATAAATGGGCAAGCGCTAAGTAGCGCTGCTCGGCACGAAGAAAGGCAACGGCGCCGGATGAGTCCGAGTAGCCGGCAAATGTTGCAGGCGGTGCAGGGGGTATATCCGCTCAAGACCAGTAATCCGCCTTGTCCTTCAGAATCCAGCGCACACCCCCACGCGGATCTGGGACAATGCATGTGCTGTTGAAAGTATAAAGGAGGAAGCCCCTCCGCAGCAGCACCCGGCCTCATGGGAGGACTTCCTGAAGGCCCGAAAGCGTATTCAACACGGATTGCTTGGCATGCACGATGCCCTGGGCGCTAATCCAGTACGACAAAGCATCTGTAGAGTTTCAAGTCCGACAGACTGCTAGCTATCGAACTGCTAGCTATCGAATACTGTTATCGGCGTGATCTGGAACGCCGGCGCTGGCTGCGCTGGCAGGAGCCGTGGAACTTCTGCGACGGGCGCTTCTACACCAACCCCACCGATCCCATGACGCTCACAATCGAGGAGTTACCCGCATGGCCGTGACATTCGACTTCTACTCCGACGCCGCCCTGACCACGGTGCTTACGGAGCTTGCGACCGTGCACCTGATCGACGGCTCCGGTTCGCCGCAGGACCGCAAAGTCTACCTCGACAGCCCGCAGGCGAGCCGCAAGGCGCAGGCCGACAGCCAGCCGGATGTAGACCCGATCACCGTCTCCGTAATCGACGCCGATACTGGAGCGGGCGGGTCGGTCAACGCCGTGCGGCTTGCCACCACCCAAGTCGGACTCGACTCTGCCACCCCGGGTGCCGCGCTCTAGCTCCCTGCCGAGATTCTCTCCGGCACGGCCAACGCCGCGGAGGTCTGGCTGCGCGTGATCGACGAGACCAGCGTGGTGGGCGAGTCCACGGATCTGAGCCTGCAGACCAACACCCTGCGCGAGACGGCGGTGTAACCATCGCCGTCTAGTCCAAGGCGCGTTCCAGTGCCTGGGCGGCCCACTGGTTGAGGCTCAGCCCTTCGGCCTCGGCGCGCATGGCGGCTTTCGCGTGCAGCTCTGGGGCGAGGCGCACGAATAGGTTGCCGGAATATGGCTTTTGCGGTTGTTTATTCATTTGCGCACACAACTCCAGGTAATCGTCTACGGCCTCATGAAAGGCGTCGCGCATTTCACAGACGCTCTCGCCATGAAAGCTGATGATGTCACGTATGCCAGCGACACGGCCGACGAGGCATCCGTCCTCGTCGCTGTACTCGATGCGGGCGGCGTAGCCTCGATATGTCATTGGTTTCATGGCTTGACTCCGATCTGCTCTAGGAACTCTTTGACGATGCGGATTTGGTATTTCCTGGTTTCTTTTTGCGGATGTGGGCGATGAAATGTCACGGCTGTATCGCCATAGACAAAGCGCACACGTGAACCGCGACCCTCTGAGCGCTTGCAGCCGACTGCGAGCATCAGCGACTCGATTCGGCTCCACTCCAGATTGTCCGGCACGGTCTTGGAGAAGATGGCTTCGAGGGTTTTGCGGTGCGTCTTTGTCATGATTTTATGATAGCATTAAGTGCTATCATATGAGTGTAGATTGAGGGCTGACAAGCAATTCCGAGATTCGTTGCAGCAGCTCACCAAGGGCACCGGGCGCGCCACGTTGCGCCTGCTGCCGCTCGAGCAGCCCGGACCGATCCCGGCCGGGATTGGCGTAGGCAATCCGAGCAGCGGGGGATCGTCGGCCGGCATCGCCAGCCCGCTCAAAGAAGTCGACCCTCCGCGGCGCACCTACCATCCGGCTCAGCAGATCAGCTCCAACGGTGGACTGTTCGCGATCGAGTGGGAGCCGCTGAAATCAATCGTCATGAAAGATGCCAACGATCGCGAAGTGGTGCTGGAGTTCGGCGACCCGAATGCTTAACACGAAGCTGCCGATTCCCAATCCAGGCCGTATCAGAGGTTTTGGACATCCATGGCATGGCAAGGTGCAGAACGGCACGCTAACGGCCGCCGACAGCACCACGTGTAGCTACCGCCAGCCGGACACGGGCAGTGAGCATAACCAACTTTTTTGATGGCGATTCCGCCTTTGGCGATCAAGTATCGTGATGGAATGATCAGGATCCCCTTCAGGGATCTTGATTAACAAGACCCCTTCGGGGGAGTCTCCGGTTACCAAGCCAGGAGACTCCC